>JBEIJQ010000090.1:0-12891 GCA_040380145.1 Lewinellaceae bacterium
GTGGAGAACGTCCCATTCCCCACTCCTGAAAATTATTCTTTCCGATTCATCGACCTGTTTGCCGGCGTGGGCGGCTTTCGCATCGCCATGCAAAGCCTCGGGGGCAAATGCGTCTTCACCAGCGAGTGGGACAAAGAGGCGCAAAAAACCTACAGGAGCAATTTTGGGGAAACTCCCTTTGGCGATATCACCAAGGAGACGACCAAAAAATATATCCCGGACGGCTTCGATGTACTGTGCGCCGGTTTTCCCTGCCAAGCCTTTTCCATCGCCGGAAAACGGGGCGGATTCGAGGACACGAGAGGAACCTTGTTCTTTGAAGTGGCCGAAATCATCAAACGGAAACAGCCGCGGGCGATTTTCCTCGAAAACGTGAAAGGCCTCAGAAACCACGATCGCGGAAAAACGCTGGAAACTATTCTGCACGTATTGCGGAACGATCTCGGCTATTTTGTGCCCGACCCGCAAATCATCAATGCGAAAGATTTCGGTGTCCCACAAAATCGGGAAAGGATCTTTATCGTCGGTTTTCACAAAGACACCGGCATCGGCGAATTCGAATATCCAAAACCGCTCGACAAGAAAGTATGCTTTGGGGATGTTAAGGAAAAGAAAGTCCCCGCCACCAAATACTACCTTTCCACCCAATACCTGCTTACCCTGCACAATCATAAATCAAGGCATGAAAGCAAAGGCAACGGTTTCGGCTTCGAGATCATCCCCGACGATGGGATCGCCAACGCCGTTGTTTGCGGTGGAATGGGCCGGGAAAGAAACTTGGTCATCGACAAACGGATCACCGATTTCAATCCCACCACCAACATCAAGGGAGAGGTCAACAAAGAAGGCATCCGCAAGATGACGCCCAGGGAATGGGCAAGGCTCCAAGGGTTTCCCGACAAGTTTCTCATACCCGTCGCCGATGCCTCCGCCTACAAGCAATTCGGTAATTCCGTGGCCGTTCCGGCCATTCGGGCCACTGCGAAAGAAATTCTCGAACAAATAGGAATACACTATGCTAACAGGTAACAAAGGAGAGTGGAGCGAAATTTATGTTTTTCTCAAACTGCTTGCAGAGGGAAAATTATTTGCCGCCGATGCAAACTTGGAGGCTATACCAAACGTATATTATCCGATCATTAAAATTTTAAGGCAGGAAGGATCTGAAAAAAAAGAGTTTGAAATCAAGGGCGAATTGATCGTAATAAGTAATTCGCCGGAAAGAGAAACCATCAATATCCCCATTCAGGATTTTGTCCAAAAATCGCAAGAGTTGTTCGGTCAATTACAATCGGCAACGGGTAGCAGTTTCTCTTTTCCCGACATTGAAAAATTCGTCAACGACTTGAGCGTAAGGACATTAAAGGCCTCTACATCCGATAAGGCCGATATAAGGATTGTCGTTCATGATTTGAATACCGGGCTAAAGCCAACGCTTGGTTTCAGTATTAAATCTATGCTTGGAAAACATTCAACTCTATTCAATGCTGGGGCTGGAACTAATTTTATCTTCAAGATTTTAAATGAAAAAGGAAATTTTTTTGATATTCATAATTTCAATAAACAGACCTACTCAAACAAGAAAAATGTTTCGAAAATCGCAACGAGATTGCAAGAGCTGGAAAAATTAAATTTCAAGATAGTATTCCATAAAATACAATCTGAAAATTTACAACTCAACCTTACCTTAATCGACTCTCAACTCCCGGAAATACTCGCAAATTTTATTTACATAAGATATAAAACCGGAAAGTCGAATTTAACCGACATTTTACATGAAATAAATCTCACCAATCCCCTTGGGTTCAATGTTTCCAAAGGTCATCCCTTTTATGAATATAAAATCAAAAATTTCTTGACCGAAAACGCCTTGGGCATGACCCCAGAAACTGTTTGGACAGGAAAATATGATGCCACAGGAGGTATAATAATAGTAAAAAGAGATGGCGATTTGGTTTGTTACCACATTTATAACAAAAGTGAATTCCAAGACTATTTAATCAACAACACAAAATTCGAACAACCCTCTACCAGTGAGGACGCCAACAATCCCGGATTCCCATCACCTGCTTCAGATGCAAAACCCTATAAATACGGATGGGTATATGAAGAGAACGGAGAGCTGTTCATTAAACTGAATTTGCAAATCAGATTCAAGTAGCCCCCCCCAAAAAAAACACCGCCCGGGCATCCCCCGGGCGGTGTCATATTTTCCCAAAAGCTCCGCCATCAAGGGCAGATCGCCGTGAAAATCCATTCGCGGACCAGGGCGTCGTCTTCGTCCACCACTTGGTCGGCGGCGTTGACGAAGCCTTGCTTATAGACCTTGACGCGGATCTCCTCGATCTTCACGGCCTCGGGGATGGGCGTGGGGAGGACGCACTGTTCGGCGGGGATGAACGACAGGTAGAAAATGTCGTTGTCCACGTCGTGGGTCATCGAGAGGGAGGGCGTGTTGTTGACCTGGAGCAGGTTGGCCACGCGGTACTTCACGCCGTCGTCGCCCCAGGCCTCCACATAGGTGACGAAGCCGGGTGCCGCCAGCAGCGCGGGATTGGCTTCCATGCTGCGGTCGTACACCACCGTGAACACGTCGTTCTTGCGGAAAGGCACCGCGTTTTGGGCATTGGTGGGCTTGGGGAAAGAACGCACTTTTTTCACCGGCACGAAGGGCGGATCCACGCGGATCACGCAGTCGCCGCTTTTTTGTTCGCCGCCGCCACAGCCACCGGAACCGGCCACGAGGGCGCGCACAAGGAAGTGGATGTCGCCGTCGTACACCTGCTGGGCGGTGACCCCGTAAAAGGTCGTCGGAACCATCGTGAAACTGTACACATCGGGACCGAGGGCATCCTCTTTGGTCCAGCGCAGGGCCTCGTTTTCGATGTAGTTGCCCCAGTCGCCGCCGGGCACGCCCGCCGCGTTGGGAACCCAGGCCCAGATGTAGAGGAACGGCTCGGAAGTGCCCACGAGGTTTTGGCACTCGGAGCCGGGGTTGTCGCCGTTGTAGGTGCCCGCCAGGTCAACGTACAGCGTGACCGATTGGGTGGGGTCGGTCACTTCCGCGGGAACGGACCACGCGTTTTGGCCTTGCGCCAAAAAAGGCACGGCGCAAAGGGAAAGCAGGAGGAGGATTTTATTTTTCATATAAAAAAAGCAAGCATGTTTTTTTCAAAAAACCGGACCGACAAATCCGGGCCGATCACTGGCGTTCGAAGATCAGGTTATAGGCCAACACCCAGCCGTTGTCGCAGTCCGGGCGCACGAGCCGCAGCTTGAGCCGATCGTCGATGATGCGGATGGCGGCGAGCAGTTTGAGGTCCAAGTCGGTGGCCGCGGCATCGTCGAGCGATACCATGGTGGGGTACTCCACGTCGTCGAAGGCCCAAGAGCCGCCGGTGAGCTTGAGCAGGTCGCGCGAACCGTTGGGCGAATACGCGAACGTCAGGTCGGCGGAGTTGAAGGTGATCGTGGCCGGATCGGCGCCCACCACGGCCGAGGTGAGATCGAAGCCCCATTGCTTGGAGCCTTCCTTGAGGCCGATCTGTTCGACTTGCGAAAGACGCCAGGCGCCGTTGATGCCTTCGAGCTTGCTGAAAGGCTCGCCCAGCACCAAGTCTCTTTTTTCGCGGCAACCGGCGGCCAGCAGGACGACCAGCAGCGCCGGCACGGGAAACAGGGAACGGAGTGTTTTTTTCATATCGGAAAAAAAGGGATGATAAACAAAGTTGTGAAGCGGTCGTTTCGGATCAGTTGCAGCCGCCCTGCGGGTTGGGCTCCATGTCGGGGTTGCCGGAAAGCTCGGAGTCGGGCAACTGGCACACCATGCCGGGGCAGTTCCAGGGCGCGTTGCGGATCAGCAGGTTGGAACCGTCTCGTATGGCGCGGCGCTTGAGCTCGTGGAGGCGGTTGCCTTCCATGAACAGTTCCAGCTCGCGTTCGTTGCGGACGGCTTGGATGAGGAGCGACTGCCCGAGGCCGTCCGAGAGGGAGCCGAGGCCGGCGCGGACACGGATCCGGCTCACATCGGCGGCGGCCTGTACGAGGTTGCCCGTTTCTGCGGCGCACTCGGCGCGGATCAGCATGAGTTCGGTGAGGTGGCAAGTGGGGATGTTGAAGATCTCTTCGAGCGGGAACTTGGTGCAGAACACATAGTTGATGCCCGCCACATTGTTCTGCTGGTACCAGTTTTGTCCGCGCCAGTCGAGCGGAGAGCCCGTGGCCCGCGTGTAGTGGTCGTCGGCGACGAACACCTGGGAGCGGTTGGCGATCGAGGGATCGGGGCGGAAGTAGCTGCGAAGGGCATTGCCGGCGTTGCCGTTGATGCCGATGTTCTGGTTGCTGACTACTTGGAAGACCGCCTCGTTGGTGCCGAAGTTCGAGAAGCGCACGCCGAGGGAATCGTCGAACGAGAACGGACCGTTTTGGATCACATCGTCGGCGAAGGCATAGGCGTTGGCGAAATCGTTCATCTGGAAATACACCTTGGCGAGGTAGCCCTTGGCCGCCCAAGAAGTGGCGTACACGCCGTTTTGGGCGGGCAGTTCGTTGGCGGCCTGCGTGAGCTGTTCGATGATGTCGGCGTACACGGCAGCCACGCTGGAACGGTTGACCGGCGCGGGATTGTAATCCTTGTGGATGGCGATGCCGAGGTGGCCGTTGTCGGCGGAATACCCGTAGGGCTGGGCAAACATCCGCACGAGCTCAAACTGGCAGATGGCGCGGAGGAACTTGCATTCGGCCTTCATGCGGTTGCGCTCGTCCTCGCCCAGGTCGGGGATGGCGTCGATGTTGCGGAGCAGCAGGTTGCTGCGTCCCACGGCGCGGGATCCGTCTTCCATCAGCGAGCGGGTGGTGCCCAAGAAGATGTCGGTGGTGCGCGTGTAGTGGGCGCGCCAGTCGCCATTGGTCAGCGCGTCCACATTGCCGTTGAGGTGGTCGGCCATCAGTTCTGATAGCAACCAGAGCTGACCGCCGTAGAACCCGCCCGAGCGGAGGGGGCCGTAAGCGGCGTTGAGCAGTTCGCGCGCGTCTTGGGCCGTGGTGATGAGGCTATCGGGCGGCAGGTATCCTTCCGGGGGGTCGGACAGGAAGTCGTCGCTGCAGGAGGCCGAGCCGAAGACGAGGCACAGGCCGGTACAACAGGCGAGCAGGTATTGGGAGAGGGATTTCATATAGACCGGGAAGAATTTTTTTTTGGGAAAAATTTTTTTGCCAAAAGAGAAGGAAAAAAACGGACGCGATCAGAAATCGACATCGAGACCGAAGATGAAAGCGCGTTCCTGGGGCGGGGTGAGGTAAGTCACATTGGTGCCGCCGATGTTGCGCTGCTGTTCGTTTTCGCGTCCGCGGGCCACTTCGGGATCCCAGCCGGAGTAGTTGGTGAAGGTGAGCAGGTTGGTGCCCGTGAAGAAGATGCGGGCATTGGAGATGCCTTTTTTCACCGGGATGTTGTAGCCGAAGGTGAGGTTGCGCAGGCGCAGGAAATCGGCGCGTTCGAGCCACAGGCTGTGGTTGTTTTGCCAGATGTTGTCGTTGCCGCCCCAGTTGAGCATGGTCATGGTGAGCTGGGGATAGGAGGCCACATCGCCCGGTTGGCGCCAGCGGTCGAGCACTTCGGTGCGCATGTTCCAGTCGGACACCACGCCGAGCTGGCGTTTGGCGGCATCGTCGTAGATGTAGGAGCCGAGGCTGAAATAGAGCATGAAGCTCAGGTCGAAGCGCTTCCAGGTGAATTCGTTGGTGATGGCGCCGGTGAGTTTGGGGAATACGTTGCCGGCTGCCACGCGGTTGACCGACACGTCGTACACCGAGGTGCTGTCGCCCGCGGCGGTGAGGTAGATGGGGCGTCCCGTGAGGGGATCCACGCCGGCCCAGCGCACGATGAAGTTGGTACCGGAGGGTTGTCCGGGGATGGCGCGGATGTCGCCGAAGCCACCGTCGAGCGCATCGGGGGTAGCGGCGCCCACGGCCACCACCACATTGGAGTTGTGGGCCATGTTGAGGCGGGTGGTCCATTTGAGGGGCCCGACCAAGTTGCGGGTCACGAGGCCGATTTCCACGCCCGTGTTGCGGATGGTGCCGATGTTTTGGTAAAAATCGCGGTAATCGATGCCAGTGGAAGCTTGGATGCGGGTTTTGATGATCGCGTCGAGGGTCACCGAATTATAGTAGGTGACGTCGGCGGTGATGCGGTCGTTCCACAGGCCGATTTCAAAGCCGCAGTCGATGGTGCGGTTGGTCTCCCATTTGAGGTTGGGATTGGCGAGCTTGGTCTGGTAGCGTTCGGTGGTATCGTTGTAGCCGTTGATGGACTGCACCACGCTGTACTCGGCCCATTGCTCGCTGGTGGGGATGCCGGCCACGCCGCGCAGGCCCACGCTGGCCTTCAGTTTGAGGAAGTTGACCACCGGGTTGTTTTTCAGGAAAGCCTCTTCCGAGACCACCCAACCGGCGCCCACGGCGGGGAACCAGCCGAAGCGGTTGTTGGCCCCGAAGCGGGAGGAACCGTCGCGGCGCACGGTGAACTGCGCCATGTACTTGTCGCGGAACGTGTAGTTGATGCGTCCGAAGGCGCTGAGGAACTTTTCGCGGCCGGCGTTGCTGCTCGTGCCGAGGAAAGAGTCCACGAAGATCTGCGACACCGCGGGCGTGTCGAGGGCGGGGCCGTTGAACAGCAGGTCGTCGGCGCCGCGGTAGCCCACGCGGAGGTCGCGGTAGTAATTGGTCTTTTGGTATTCGCCGCCCACCATGACGCGCAGTTTGTGGTCGGGGCCGAGGTGTTGGGAGAAATCGTATTCGGCGGTGCCGAAGGCACTCCAGTTCTGGGCGCTCTGGTAGTAGCCCTCGGTGTAGTTGCCCTGGTTCTGTTCCCACACATTGTCGCGGAAAGTGAACTCGCCGAGTTTCTGGATCTCGAGCGAACCTTGTCCGGTGAGGGTCAGTCCGGGCAGCGGATTGTACATGATCTGGGCGTTGTTGATGCTGCGCCATTCCACCACGCGCTGTTTGGTGAGATCCACTTGTGCGAGCGGGTTTCCGTAGATATTGTACCAGTTATCGGTCTGGGATGCCAGGTTGCTCCAATAATCGGCGCGGGCCTGGTCGCCGCGGTCGAGCGCGTTCTGGATGAGCGGGTCGTAGGTGACCGGGAAGATCGGCAGGGCCGTGGATTGGGCCAGTCCCAAGCCGCCCGACCAGGCGACCGGTACGCGGTGGGTGTTGCCCCGCGAAAGAGAGGTATTGATGGAGATCTTGAGGTTGCGGAAAGGGGTGATGTCGAGGTTGACCCGTCCGGAGGCGCGTTGGAAGGTGTTGTTGCGCAGGTAACTTTCCGCATCGGAAAAACTGGCGCCCACATAAGCGTTGATCCATTTGTTGCCGGCGCGCATCGAGAGATTGTGCTCGTGTTTGAAGCCGATCTGGAGTACCTGGTCCATCCAATTGGTGTTGATGCCCTCGATGTCTTCGTAGGTCAGGCCTCCGGGCAGGGGGGCGCGTCCGGCGTTGCCGTCGTTTTCCCATGCTTCTTGGCGGACCGCCAGCCACTGGTCGGCGTCGAGCAGATCGATGCGGTTGGTTTCTTGCGAAAGGCCGAAACGGACATTGTAGGTAAAGCGGGGGCGGCCCGTTTTGCCTCTTTTGGTGGTGATGATGATGACCCCGTTGGCGCCCCGCGAGCCGTAGATGGCGGCGGCTGCGGCGTCTTTGAGGATTTCGACCGATTCGATGTCGTTGGGATTGATCGAATTGAGCGGGTTGACGTTTTGTGCGCCCGCTTCGCCGAGCTGGAAGTTGTTGTTCATGATCGGGATCCCGTCCACCACATAGAGCGGGTCGCCGGCGGAGCTGAGCGAGTTGTTGCCGCGGATGCGGACCACCGCGCCGGCCCCGGCCACGCCGCTGGTCTGGGTGACCACCACGCCGGGGGCTTTGCCCTGCAGCGCGTTTTGGAAACTGCCGCCGGCGATGTCGTTGACCTCGTCCACCTTGGCCACGGAGCCGACCAGTTCGCGTTTGCGGGCGACGCCGTAGCCGACCACCACCACCTCGTCCATGATGTTGGCGGCGGTGCCCATTTGAAAGTTGAGGACGACCGTGGCCCCGTTGGCCACTCCGACGGAGCCGTTCTTGTCTTCGTAGCCGACGAAACCGGCCACGAGGGTCACCTGTCCGGCGGGCACGGTGATCGAATACTGGCCGCTTTCGTCGGTCAGCACCCCACCCTCTTGGCCTTGGATCTTGACCAGCGCGCCGATGATAGTCTCGCCCGATTCGGCATCGGTCACCGAGCCGGTCACGGTGCCCTGTGCCCGGGCCCCGGCCAAGGCGAGCAGCAGGAATACAGCGGCCAAATAAATTTTGGTAAAAACATTCATTTGGTACAAAAATTTGATTTAAAGGGAATTATTATTAAGTGTCAACTATACACTAAGGCGAAAGTACAACGAATTTCAGAAATGGGATTTTTTTCTTGGGGGAAAAAAATTTTGCGCGGAGCGCCACCTTTCCGAACATTGTTTTTCCGGAACGGTTCAGGACAAAAGGCGGCGGCGTGGGCCGAACAAAAAATGCCGGTGGGAAATGCGCGGAAAAAGCGTATCTTTGCGGCGTTTTTTAGAAAATAGAAACCGACAATTTCCGACATCCCATGCCACAAGTCACCCAGCAGAACTTAGGTCCGCTGCACCTCCAACTGACGATCACGGTCTGCAAGGCCGATTACGAAAAGAAGCTCAACAAGCGACTGAAAGACTACGCCTCCCGTGCGCAGTTCAACGGATTCCGTCCAGGACATGTCCCCATGAACCTGGTCAAGAACCGGGTGGGCAACGCGATGTTGGCCGAAGAGATCAACGAAGCGGTGGACACCGCGATAAACGATTATTACCGCGATGAAAAGCTCCGCCCGATCGGCAACCCGATCCCGGCCGCCGAAAACGCCCCGAAATTGAACGTCCACGCATTGGCCGACTACGAGTTTTCCTTTGAAATCGGTCTGTATCCGGAGTTCGAGGTCCAAGGCCTCGACGAATCCCAAGTGTTGGATTACCCCACCGTCGCGGTGACCGAGGAGGAAGTCAACGGACAGTGGGAGGCCGTGCGCAAACAGAACTCCACTTTGGTGGACACGGACGACCTGGTCCAAGATGGGGACGTGCTGAGCGTTTCGCTCCAAGAGCTCGAGAACAGCGAGCCCAAGACCGACGGTTTTTCGCGCGATGCCGTGCTGCTGAGCCTCCGCAATCTCAGCGAACATTATCAAGGCGAATTTTTGGGCAAGGCCCTCGGCGAATCGGTCGATATCGAAGATGTATCGCTGCTGGAAGATGGTTCGAGCCTGCAGATCCTGCGCCGCCACATGCTGAGCCTGACCGACGACGAGCCGTTGCCGGGCCCCCTGCGCGCCACGGTGCGCGGCATCCGCCGCCCCGTGCCCGCCGAGCCGAACGAGGCCTTTTTCCAGCGCTTTTTCCCCGCACATGTCACCGACGAGGCTTCCGCGCGCGAGTTTCTGCGGGGGGGCATTTTCTTGGACAAGAACAGGGCGGCCAACGCCCTGCTCCACGACCGGATCGTGCTGCACCTGTTGAGCTCCAACGAAATGGAGCTGCCCGTGGCCTACATGGAAAAACTCGTCCGCCACAACGACGAGCGCGATTGGACGGAAGAGGAAATGGCCAAACAACTGCAAAGCCTGGCCGCCACCATCCGCTGGACTTCCATCAAGCGCAAGTTGGGCACCGCAGCCCAGGTCAATGTGACCAACCAAGACCTCGAGAGTTTTATTTGGAACTACATGAAGCAGACTTTCGGCTTCGTGAACCAGTCTTTCTTCGATCAGTTCGCCCAGCGTTTTTACGACGACGAAAAATTCGTCGATGACGCCGCGGAGCGGATCTACGAGCAGAAGGTGCTCCAATACGCCGCGACCCTCGTCGGAAAACGGGAGTACGAAAGCACCCCGGAGGAAATCGAGTCCCAGCGTGAAGAGGTGCGCCGCGAAACCAGGGCCATCTTCGGCCAAGACGAACCCGTGGAAGTCGAAGAAGAATCCAGTCCGGAAGTCGAAGTGGAAGATTAGTATCTGCCGGAGGCCGCTTTTCCCTTGGGAAAAACTATCTTTATATCCGGATTGTTTGCCTTTTGTCCCCGGCCCAACGGCCTACCCTTTTTGCTAACGCCTTATCTTCCCGTTCCATGAACAACGAATTCCAAAAATACGCCGTCAAGCACCTCGGCATGAGCAGCGCCCAATTGGAGCGCTACGCCAACCAAAGCCACGTCGCGGTGCCCAACATCCACGCCTTCACGCCCAATGTCATCGAGGAACGCACCATGAACATCGTCGGCCTCGACGTGTTCTCCCGCCTGATGATGGACCGCATCATCTTCCTCGGTGTGCCGATCAACGATTATGTGGCGAACGTGGTGCAGGCCCAGCTGCTGTTCCTAGAATCGGCCGATCCCAAGCGCGATGTGCAGATCTTTATCAACAGCCCCGGCGGTTCGGTCATCGACGGCATGGGCATCTACGACACCATGCAGTATGTCCAGCCCGATGTGGCGACCATCTGCACCGGTATGGCCGCCTCCATGGGCGCCGTTCTCTTGGCCGCCGGCGCCAAGAAAAAGCGCACCTGCCTGCCCCACAGCCGCGTCATGATCCACCAGCCCCTCGGCGGCATGCAGGGCCAGGTGAGCGATATGGAGATCAACTACCGCCTGATCAAAAAGCTCCAAAAGGAACTGTACGAGATCTTGGCCGACCACACCGGACAGCCCTACGATACCATCGAAAAAGATTGCGACCGCGACAACTGGATGACGGCCACCGAATCCAAGGAATACGGCTTGGTGGACGAGGTGCTGGAGCGCAAAAAAGCGGTCTGACCGATCGCCGACCAAGCGGCCTCCTCTTCCTTTTCCGACAACTTTTTCCGATGAAAAAACCCAACACGACGCGCTGTTCGTTCTGCGACCGGCCCAAAGAAGACGCGACCCTCCTCATCACGGGCATCAACGCGTCCATTTGCGCCAACTGCGTGGAACAGGCCCAGCACATCATCAAAGAAGAGCTCTTCGGCCAACAACAGGGCGGATACTCCCTCTCCCTGCCCAAAAACATCACTCCGGTCGACATCAAGCTGCACCTCGACCAATATGTGATCGGACAGGACGAAGCCAAGAAATATCTTTCGGTCGCGGTGTACAACCACTACAAGCGCCTGCGCACCCAGCCGGGCAGCGACGATGTGGAGATCGAAAAGTCCAACATCGTGCTGGTGGGGCCCACCGGCACAGGCAAAACCCTCTTGGCCCGCTCCATCGCCCGCCTGCTGAAAGTGCCCTTTGCCATCGTGGACGCCACGGTGTTCACCGAGGCCGGTTATGTGGGCGAGGACGTGGAAAGCATCCTCTCCCGTCTGCTCCAAGTATGCGACTACAATGTGGCCGCCGCCGAAAAGGGCATCGTCTATATCGACGAGATCGATAAGATCGCCCGCAAGCAGGACAACCCTTCGATCACCCGCGATGTGTCCGGAGAAGGCGTCCAGCAGGCCCTCCTCAAGATGCTCGAGGGTACCGAGGTGAATGTTCCGCCCAATGGCGGGCGCAAACACCCCGAGCAGAAAATGATCAAAGTCAACACGCAGCACATCCTGTTCATCTGCGGTGGGGCATTCGACGGCATCGAAAAGCATGTCGCACGCCGCCTCAACGCCCAAGTGATCGGCTTCCGCCCCGAGGAAACCGAGCGCGTGGACCGCACCAACATGCTCCAATATGTCAGCCAACAAGACCTGAAATCCTTTGGCCTGATCCCCGAACTGATCGGACGCCTGCCGGTGCTGACCTACCTCGAGCCGCTCGACCGCGAGGCCCTGCGCCGCATCCTGACGGAGCCCAAAAACGCCCTCGTGCGCCAGTACCAAAAACTTTTCCAGCTCGAAGGGATCGACCTGACCTTCGAACCCGACGCCCTGGATTTGTTGGTCGAAAAGGCCCTGGAATTCAATCTCGGCGCCCGCGGCCTGCGTTCCATCTGCGAGGCCGTGATGACCGACGCGATGTACGAACTCCCTTCCAAGAAAGATTCCGTGAAAAAATTCGCCGTAACCCGCGGTTATGTCGAGGCCCAGATCGCCAAAGGCAAACTCAACCGCATGAAGGTGGCCTGACCGGCTGGCTCTATCGGGCCGTTTTTGTTGACGATCACGGAAAGATTTTCCGTGATCGTCTTTTTTTTGGGCATGGTCAAGGCATCGAAAACTTCCGATCGAAATCCGTATTGAAAAATGCCGATGGATCGATGGAAAAAACAAATCTGTTTCCCATTGAGGTGCATCGGAAATTTGCCCCGGCGGCCATTTTGGGCATATCGAAAGCTCTTTCCGGAAATCAGGCTCAACCGTCGTTTTTCCGGGCCTTCAAGACCGCCAGTCCCTTTGCCGTCGTCCGGTATCGCTGTTGGGGGATTTGCGGCTTGTCGGGAACCGTCATCTGCTAAAGCCCCTGCTCCAGCAAAGGAGAAATGTATTTGGCCCTGAACTTGGAGCGGTTTTTCCAACCCGTTTGGCCCATCAATTCCTGTATGGATCGGGGTATTTGGGCAAAAGCCAACAGTTTGTCAACTTGGCTCCGACTTGGTCCCAAAACGGCACCAAGCCTTTCTTCTACCAAGCTGGCTTCCACTGATCGATCGCTGCGGGGACGATAACCGACCTTGATGAATCCAAAATTGTCATTAGGGAAAATTTCTAATGGCGGCCATTAGAAAATGCCGATTGCAAAAACTTGAAATACAGGTTGAAACACACGCAAGATGCACTCAAAAATCGAAGAACGACCTGTAAGAAATTCTTACGGCCCAGCCGGCCTTCGAGAAAA
>JBEIJQ010000091.1:0-12889 GCA_040380145.1 Lewinellaceae bacterium
ATTTACTTTGGTTTCTTTTTCTTTTTGGGAAAAGAAAAAGAAAAAGTAAGTCCATCAAGGAACAAATCACCCCGCGAACAGCTGAAACGCTACCGATGAAAAAGTCTGAAAAAGGCCAATATTGAGCACATCAAAAGTTCTAATGACAATTTTGGGATAAACAAAAAGATAGAAAAAAATCCTGCCCCTGCGGATCGAACCGTCCGGAATGCCCAAAAGCCCAGAAATTCTGCAAATCCCGATTCAGACAAAAATAAACACTGTACATGCCAAGGCCTCTCACCCTTTTTTCAAAAACCTGCTTTTGATAAACGGATAAGCGAACACGGTCACCAAGATCAGCGACATCCCGAGGTAAAAACGGGCGTTGAGCTGGCGGTGGTCTTGGAACACGGCGGCGGCCATTAGCGCCCCGTACACGGGCTCCAGGTTGAAAGTCAGGTTGGAGGCGAAGGCGCTCATGTGACGCAGCGCCCGCAGCGAGAGGATATACGACAACACCGTGCAGAAAATCGAAAACACGGCAAAATACGCCAGATCCAAGCCGTCGGGCCAAAACTTGTCGCCCGGGGCCGCCCACTGCGCCAGGGGCAGGAAGGGCGTGAGGAACAGCCAGCCGGCCCCGATCTCTACCAGCGTGATGGTCATCGGCTTGGTTTCAGACACCACGAGCTTGTTGAGCGATGAAAAAACAGCGGCGAAAAATGCCGCCAGCAGCCCCAGCACCAGTCCCCAAAAAAACTTGTCCAGCGTGGCCTGGGCCACGAGGTAGATCCCGGGCACTATGGCCGCCCCCAGCAGGATGTCCATCCAACTGGGCCGCGTGCGGTTGAACAGCGGTTCCAGCAGCGCCGTGAACAGCGTGATCGTGCTGAAGCAGCACAGCGTGATCGTGGGGTTGGAGACTTCCACCGACAGGTAAAACAGGATCCAGTGCACGGCCACCAGCACGCCGATGCCGCTGAGCCGCCACAGCACGGGGCGCGACAGGCGGCGCAGTTCGCCCATCATCCCGGGCAACAGGCACAGCACGAGGAGGGTGAACAGCATCCGCCACCACACCATCGTGTAGCCGTCGAGGCCTCGGTCGGTCAGCAGTTTGCCGAAAATGGCGGTGGCTCCGAACAAAAAGACGGAAAGGTGCAACTCGAGGTAGGCGCGCAGCGGTGTTTTTTCCATGAAAAGGTTGGCAAAAAGGGCTTAATGGGACAAAGGTCGGCCGATCATCTTTTTTCGATCTTGTCGGGATTGTTTTTGGCGAAAGCGCCCCAGCTGTCGTACCGTTTGCCCTTGGAGGCGCCGGTCCCGGATGCTTGGAAGCAGTGGCAGACGGCCACGCCCAGCGCATCGGAGGCGTCGAGGGGCAGGCCGGTGAGATCGAGGTTTTCCACGAGGTGGGGCAGCATCCCCGCCACCTGTTCCTTGGAGGCGTTGCCATTGCCCACAACGGCTTTTTTGACCACCTTGGGCAGGTATTCCGTCACGGGCACGCCGCGGGCAAAAGCGGCCGCGATGGCCATTCCCTGTGCGCGGCCCAATTTGAGCATCGCCTGGACATCTTTGTGGAAAAAGGGTGCTTCGATGGCGAGGTGTTGGGGCGCGTACAGTTCGATCAGTTTGCCCAGCGATTCATAGATCTCGCGCAACTTGTCGAGGTGTTCTTCTTTTTTGCGCATGTCGAGCACGCCGACGCTGAGCACCCGGGGCTTTTTGCCTTCGTGCCGCACCACGGCGTAGCCCAGCAGGTTGGTGCCGGGGTCGATGCCCATCACGATCATGGAGCGGAGGTTTTTTCGTGGCGGGCGATTTCGCCCAAAAGCCCGTGTTGGAGGGCATATTGCGAGTAGAGCACCCGTTCGCAGCCCGAAAGGCGCAGGCTGACTTCGATCAGCACCATGGCCAGGGCGATCAGTTGGGCCCGCACGGGGGGCACTTCGGGCATCGCCGCCCGCTCTTCGGGCGTGGATCGCATCAGGGTATCGATGGCGCGCCGTACGCCCTCCACGGGCAGTTCAGACCACGTAGAGGCGCCCGGGGCGGGAGCCAATAGGCGTTCGAGCACATCGAAAGTGCCCGAGGCGCCGATCAGGGCGACGGGCGCGAAAACGCGGGCGGCCTCGGCCACCGGGGCGAGGGCCGCCTCGAGGTGGGCCGTGGCCCGGTGGATCTCTTCGGGGGTGAGCGGATCGTTTTGTTGGAAAGTTTGGAACAGCACCGAAACGCCGATGGGCAGGCTTTGGGCCCACAGCATCCGCTCCCGATCGGCCACGATGTATTCCACGGAGCCACCGCCGATGTCCATGATCAGCATCGGCCGCTCCTCGAGGGGCACGGCGAGGCGCACGCCGTGGCAGATCAAGCGGGCTTCCTCGTCGCCGGAGATGGCTTCGATCTCGATGCCGGCTTCTTGTTGGGCCGTTTCGAGAAATTCTTGGCCGTTGGAAGCCGTGCGCAGGGCCGCCGTGCCCACGGCCTTCACGCGGGCGGGGCCGTGGCGGTCGATCGTTTCGCGGAAACGGCGCAGCGTTTCGATGCCCCGCCGGAAAGGCGCATCGCCCAGGGTGCGGATGCCTTCTTCGGCGAGATACACGTACACCTGTTCGCGGGCCAAGGTGCGGAAGCCTCCCTCTGGCAGCGGGGCCGCCAGCAGCAGGTGGAAGGCGTTGGTGCCACAATCTATGACGGCGAGGAGCATGTGTGCGGGCAGGGGAAAAAAGGAGGGAAATGAACTAATTTTGCTTTCTTTGTGTCCTGTACAAATACGCCACAAAACTAATCATTATTTCAACGGCCCTGCCGGGAAATTACCCCTGGGCCTCCCCACCGCCTCCCGCCCGTGACCCCCGTTGTCAAAAACCTCTTGATCCTGAACATTTTTCTTTCAGTGGTCACCTTCGCCGGACATTACCTGTTGGGCTTCGAACTGGTGCCTATGCTGGGCATGCACCTGCCCTTTGCGGAGGATTTCCTGCCCGTGCAGATCGTCACCCACATGTTCATGCACTCCGACGAGACTATTTTTCACATCTTGTTCAATATGCTGATGCTGTGGATGATCGGTCGCCCGATGGAAATGGCGTTGGGTGCCAAGCGCTTTTTGCAGCTGTATTTCGCGGCCGGCTTCGGGGCCTGTGCCCTGCACGTGGGCGTATCCTGGTGGGAGTACCTGCAGCTGGTCGAGTCGGGCGTTTCTTCCGATTTGGAATTGTACATGATCCGCAACCAGCCGATGGTGGGGGCATCGGGGGCCATTTTCGGCCTGTTGGCCGCCTTTGCCCTGCTGTTTCCCGAGACCGAGTTCGTGCTGCTTTTTCCGCCCATTCCCATCCGGGCCAAGTACTTGGTGCCGATCCTGATCGTGGGCGAACTGTTTTTGGGCATCGCCTCGGGCGGACAGAGCAATGTCGCGCATTTTGCGCACCTCGGCGGCGCGGTGGTCGGGTTGGCCGCCGTCTGGTTGTGGCGCGGCCGAAGGGTATAAGTCGGCTCGAAGACGATTTTTTTTGTTTAACTTTGCAGGGCAAAATCTGTACATGGGAAAAGTCATCGCCATAGCCAACCAAAAAGGGGGCGTGGGCAAAACCACCACCGCCATCAATCTAAGCGCCAGCTTGGCCATCTTGGATTACAAGGTCCTGCTCATTGATGCCGACCCCCAGGCCAACGCCAGTTCAGGGGTGGGCGTCAAGCCCGAGGAGGTCAAGGGCAGCACTTACGACTGCCTGATCAACGACCTCGATCCCAAAGAAGCGGTGTTGGCCACCGATACCCCCAACCTCTGGATCCTTCCCGCCCACATCAACCTCGTCGGCGCGGAGGTCGAACTGATCAACCGCTGGCAGCGGGAGTATGTGATGAAGGGTGCGGTGGACAAGATCCGCGACGATTACGATTTCATCATCGTGGACTGCCTGCCCTCCCTCGGCCTCGTCACGGTGAACGCCCTGACCGCCTCCGATACCGTGCTGGTGCCCGTCCAGTGCGAGTATTTCGCCCTCGAAGGCCTCGGCAAATTGATGAACACCATCCGCTTGGTGCGCAAACAGCTCAACACCAATCTCAACATCGAAGGCATCCTGCTGTCGATGTACGACAGCCGCCTGCGCCTCGCCAGAGAAGTCGTCGATCAGGTCCGCAAGCACTTCGGCGACAAGGTTTTCGACACCATTATCCACCGAAATGCCCGACTGAGCGAAGCGCCCAGCGAAGGCAAGCCCGTCGTTTTGTACGACGCCACATCGAAAGGTGCGGTTAATTTTCTTAACTTTGCAGTAGAATTGCTCCGCAAGAACGGAATAAGGCCCCGTAAGGAGGTCGATGCCCAAGCCCCGGAAATGTAGTCTGTTGATTTTTACCAAAAATTTAGAAAAAAAGCACTGGTTCCGGACGTGGGCGGATCGGTGCAGCAGCGTCTAAAGTGCCGCTCTTTGCCGATAGGACAGTTTTAAGTTTTAGGTTTTTTGAACTTCCAACAACACACGTTTTTTTATGACACCAGTATTAGATCGTTTTATTCGTTACGTACAGATTGATACCCAAGCAGATCCACATTCCAGCACCTTTCCCTCCACGGTCAAGCAAAAAGATCTTGCCCGCTTGTTGGTGAAAGAGTTGCAGGAAATGGGCGTGCAAGACGCCCATATGGACGATTGGGGATATGTGTACGCAACCATCCCGGCCAATACCGACAAAAAGGATGTGCCGGTGATCTGCTTTTGTTCGCATATGGACACCTCGCCCGACTGTTCGGGTACCGGGGTGAAGCCCATCGTGCACCGCAACTACCAGGGCCAAGACATCGTGTTGCCCGACGATCCCGCACAGGTCCTGCGCCTTTCGGAGCATCCGGATCTGGGCGAACAGATGGGCAACGACATCGTGACGGCCAGCGGCACCACGCTGCTCGGGGCCGACGACAAAGCCGGTGTGGCCGAGATCATGGCCGCGGCCGAGTATTTGCTCCGTCATCCGGAAATCAAGCACGGGGCCATCAAGATCCTGTTCACCCCCGACGAAGAGATCGGACGCGGCACCGACCATGTGGACCTGATCAAATTGGGCGCCCAATTCGGGTACACCATGGACGGGGAGTCGCGCGGCTCGCTCGAAAACGAAACCTTTTCCGCCCGAATGGTGAAGGTCGTCGTGCACGGTGTTTCTGCTCACCCGGGCTATGCCAAGGGGAAAATGGAACACGCCATGCGCATCATGGCCAAGTTCATGGACCGCCTGCCGCAGACCTACATGAGCCCCGAAACCACCGAGGGCAAACAGGGTTTCATTCACCCCACCCATATCGAGGGTACTTTGGAGCGCTGCGAAGCCACGTTCATCCTTCGGGACTTCAACATGATCCGTTTGGAAAACCACGAAGCGCTGCTGCGCCATGTGCTGAACGAAACGCTGAAAGGCTATCCCCGCTCTCGTGCCGAGGTGACATCCGTCGAGCAGTACCGCAACATGAAGGAAATCCTCGACAAGCACCCCCAAGTGACCGAATATGCCATGGAGGCCATTCGCCGCGCCGGTATGGAGCCCAAATTGAGCAGTGTCCGCGGCGGTACGGACGGTTCGCGCCTCTCGTTCATGGGGCTGCCCTGTCCGAACATTTTCACGGGCGAGCACGCCTATCACTCCAAGGTGGAATGGGTTTCGGTGCAGGACATGGAAAAAGCCGTGGAGGTCATCGTCCATCTTTGCCGGATCTGGGAGGAAGGCCCCGAACTGTCGGCATGATCCTTTATTTTTAAAAAAAACAGTCGTATGTCGGCACCCGGTTCCGGTTTTTCGCACAGGATCGCGTTGCTCGACAATTACGACTCGTTCACCTACAACCTCCACGACTATTTGTGCCGGTTGGGGGCGCATTGCACTGTTTTTCGCAACGACGAGCCAGGTCTTTTGGACCGGCTCGTTGCGTTTTATCCGGATGGATTGGTGCTTTCACCGGGGCCGGGCCGCCCGGTGGATGCGGGGGCGTTGATGTCCGTGATCGCTTTTTTTTCTGAAAAAATCCCCTTGTTGGGCGTTTGTTTGGGCCACCAAGCCATTGGCGAGCATTACGGGGCCAAGCTGGTGCATGCCCGACGGCCCATGCACGGCAAGACCTCCGTGGTCGAATGCCGGCCCGATCCGCTTTTTGAGGGCCTTCCCGAGCGCTTTTCCGTGATGCGCTACCATTCGCTCGTGCTGGAAGGGTGGGAGAGTTCCCCGCTGCTGCCATTGGCTTTCGCGGGCGACGAAACCGGCGAACTGATGGCTCTGCGGCACTGCGATCTGCCGATCTGGGGCGTCCAATATCATCCCGAATCGGTGCTCACCGAGCATGGGCTCGGTCTGTTGGGCAATTGGTTGAGGGCGGTGGGGAGCGCTTGAGACCTCTTGTTCTATGCCCCCTTTACCGCCGCCACGATCTCGCGCAGCGCGCCGGAGTTTTTTTCCAGGGCGGTGCCCACCACCTGCAGGTCGGCGCCGGCCTCGGCGTTGGCGCGCGCCTTTTCGGGGGTTCGGATGCCGCCGCCCACGATGAGGGGGACTGCAATGGCTTGGCCGACGGCCCGTACGGTTTCGTCCGAAATCGGTTGGAGGGCGCCGCTGCCCGCGTCCATGTAAATGGTCTTGAGCCCGAGCAGTTCACCGGCCATGGCCGTGCAGACGGCGATGTCGATTTTGCCCGCCGGGATCGGGGTGGTGTTGCTCATGTAGGAAACCGAGGTGGGTACGCCCCCGTCGATGAGCATGTAGCCGGTGGAAACGATTTCCAAGGGACTGGCTTTCAGAAAAGCGGCCGTTTCCACATGTTTGCCGATCAGCAGGTCCGGGTTTCTGCCCGATATGAGGGAAAGCAACAACAGCGCGTCCGCACGGTAACTGATCTGCAGGGAGTTGCCCGGAAACAGGACGGCCGGCACGCGGCAGCGCGACTTGATTTCCGAGATGCAGGCATCCAAAACATTGTTCATGATCAGGCTGCCGCCCAAAAAAAACGCGTCTATGCCGGTTTCCTCGGCGAGGTCCAACAGCCGTCCCAAATGGCCTGCTTTCATGCCGTCCGGATCGATGAGGACGGCGACCTGTTTTTGGCCGGCGGCCTTGGCGGCGACGAGTTGTTGGTAAAAGGACATGGAGCGGGGCCTGTCTCGGAGGCGACGAGGTTTTACTTGAGGGAGTTGTAGTACTCCTCCACCAAGTCCTTGTAGTATTGTCGGAGGTTGGGCGAAACGGTTTTGTACATCTCGACCTGCTGCTGCCGTTTGCGGATGTATTCCTCCATGGCAGGGGGCATCTTGCGGTCTTTGTCCTTGGCGGTTTCGGCTTGGCGCTGCTCGTCTTGTTCGCGTTCGCGCTCGGCTTTTTCCGATTCCAACAGCCGCGTGAGGATGTCCTGTTGGCGGCGCATGGTTTCGGTGTTGAGCTGTTTGTTGACCAGTTCGGTTTCCGTTTTGTCCATCTGGTCGATCAGGTCTTGCAGGCCTTTGTCTCCTTTGCCTCGGGCCTGTTTTTCTTTTTGCAATTCCTGCAGTGCGCGGCGGATGGCGGCCTGTTTGGCGGCCATTTGGGCAAATTCCTTGCCCATGCCGTTGGGGGTTTTGCCGTTTTTCATCCCCTCCTGCATTTTCTGCATTCCCTCGTTGAGCTCTTTTTGCATGTCGCCCATGCCTTTTTTGCCCTTTTGTCCTTTTTTGGGTTTTCCGTTGCCGGGGTTTTGGCACATCTGGGTTCCCTCCATTTGCTGGGCGGCGGAGTTTTGCATCTGTTGAAGGGCTTCGGCCAGCATCAGGGCCAGATCATTGAAGCCGGTCATGATGTACTGCTGGTTGACCGTGGCCTGTGCGAGATCGCGCTCTTCGAAGTGGGAAAGGCCCTGTTCGAGGTTCTTTTTGATGTCGGTGATCTTTTCCGTCACGAAGGATTGCAGCTGCATGACCCGTTTTCCGAGGGCGTTGAGGCTGTCCTCGACGACCCGGAAATCGTCCTTGATCTTTTTCTGCTCTTGGACCATCGCCACATATCCTGGAGTGGTGGGCGCGATCTGCTCGAATCGCTCCATCAGGTCCTCTTGGTCGAACGACAGCACCACGAGGTTTTCCAACAGTTGGCGAAGGGCCTTCATGTCCTCCTGCATCTGCTGCTGCTGCATGGATTGCATCTGCGCGTTGAGCTTGTTCGACAGTTCCTTCATCTTCTGCGATGCGCTCTTTTGTTTTTTGGCGGCATTGTTCTTTTGGTTTTTCTGGAGTTCTTGTTGGCTCTTCTCCATGTCATCTTGGATGCCCTCTTCCTCTTTGTCGGTGTTTTCGAGGTCGTTGGGCTGTTCCAATTCCTCGTTTTTCTTGGCCGCATCGTCGAGTTTTTTGCGGACATCCTCGAATTTCTTGTTGATTTCCTCTTGGCGTTTTTCGAGCTCCTCTTTGGGCTGCTTGCCTTCCTCGGTGTCTTTGGCCAGTTGCTCTTCCTGCTTGGCCAGCGAATCGAGTTGTTGGATGGCGTCCTGCATGTCTTTTTCGAATTCCAGCTGCTTGAACAGTTCCAGCATGCGGTCGAACTCGTTGTTGAGCTCTTCCTCGGTGAGCTGCATGTTCTTGAGGTTTTCGAGCATCTCGTCCTTGTTGAGCTCTTGGAGGAGTTTCTCCATTTCTTCGAGGAGTTTCTTGGTTTCCTCGTCCATCACTTCGTTGAACAGTTTTTCGAGCTGCTTCTGCTTTTCGGCGAGCTGTTCGTTGGGCTTTTCGAATTCCTTTTGGTTTTCGAGGTTTTCTTGGAAATTCTGGATGGTTTCCTGGTACTGTTGCTCGATGTTTTTCTGTTTTTCGATCAGTTTTTCAATCTTTTTGCGGTCCTGCCAATCGGGTTCTTTTTTCTGGTAGAGCTGTTCCTGCAGTTTGCGGGCCTCCTGTTTGAGGGCGTTGGATTCCTGCGACAGTTTTTCCAGTTTTTCCTTGATCTCGGCGTTGTTTTTTTGTTCGTTCATCGCCAGTTGTTCGGTGCTGGGAATGTCGAGCACAAACTGTTGCGAGCGGGCGGATTTGCTGCCGTTGACGCCGTCGTTGTCCCACACTTCGAAGAAGTACACGACCTTGTCGCCGGGCTGCAGGTCCAGTTCGCGGGTATTGAAAATGTGGTCGTAGGCGGCTGCTTTTCCGCCGACTTTCAGGGGCACGACGGTCGGTTCTCCGGCTTTGCCCTTGCGTTCGATGCTGTAGTGGAAGGCGAGGCTGCGCAGTCCGTAGTCGTCGGCCACTTCGCCCGCGAAGAACTTGGTTCGTTTGTCGGTGCTGTCTTCGAAAACATTGAGCGAGATGGTGGGGTAATTGTCGGGGATGGCGGTGATCGTGTAGGCCACCGAATCGGGATTGGGCAGGCGTTTGTTGGAGACGAGGATTTTGTACAGTTCGTCCACCTTGACCGTTCTGCGATAGGAGAATTCGGCGTCGTCGGTGCGTTCGGCTTGGGCGATGCCGTCCGAAAAGCGCAGGCCGAGCAGATCGGTGTGTTCGGCGTTGAAGGCCCACGAAACTTGTGTGCCGGCGGGCAAGATCAGGTCGCCGATGTTGTCGAGGGCCTCGTCTTGTCTGCCCGTGTAGGCCGGGTAATCGAGCCGCACGGAGAAGTGGGCGATGTGGGGCTTTTCGATCACATCGAGGGTGTAGGCTTTGGATTCCACGCCGCCGCCCCGGAAGCGGAACTCGGTGTCTTTGGCCACTTTGCTGAAGGTGTAGGTGAAAATGTTTCCTTCCTTGCGGGTCAGTTTGTAGGCATAGTTGTCCACCACCACGAAGGCTTCGGCCGGCATCTGCGAGCCTTCGATCTTTACTTCCAGCACATAGTCTTCGAACTGGGGCACCTCGGGCGCGAGGTTGGCGGGCACGAAAGCAAAGGGGGCCTGTGGCTCGTACTCCTGTCCGTTGTTGACCAGGCGGTAGGCGCTGCCGGGGATCAGTCCGGGCACGAACACGATCAGGCCGAGGAGCAGGAAAATGGGCGGCAGCACGAGGCGCAGGTGCTTTTTGTTTTTGGTGAGGTCGATCGCTTGGGTGAAGGGAACGGGCTTGAGTTCCTCGGTCTTTTGGTTGATGCCGGCAAAGATCAGCGAAGCGTCGGCCATCGAGAGGGATTGGCGCTTGAGCTGCAGCACGTTGAGCAGCTTGTCTTTCACCTGCTGGAAGTGCTCGCCGACGATCTGGGCTGCCCTTTCGTGGGATATGATCTTGCCGAGCCGGAAGTAGTGCACGAGCGGGATCGCCACCCAAACCCCGATGGCGCTCAGGCTCAGGCCGAGAAAGCTGTAAAACAGCAGTTTCCGGGGCGCCACCGCCGCGGAGGGCTGCAGGTTGTTGAACACGAAGTGCTCGATGAGGGCCGTGAGGGTGAAGGCGGCCAGCACGACGCCCACGCTGAGCAGTACGCCGCGGACTATCTGGTTGACATAGTACTTGCGGATGAACTCGTCCAATTTGGCGATCAGGAGCTCGTAGTTGTTTTGTCCGGACATATCTTGGAGAGGCGTTTTTTTGAAATCGGATCGTGAAATTTCGTTCGCGTTTTTATTCTTGGCATTGGCGGATGACCTCCTCCGCGTGCCCCGGGCTTTTGCCCTCGGCCACGGCCAGTTTCACGGCCTCGTTGGCCACGGCGAGCGCCTCTTTTTTGCGACCGGTTTTCATCAGGGCCGTTGCATAACAAAGGGCGTGCTCGTATTTCGCTTCTAAGGCGTAAGACTTTTGGGCCCACTTTTCGGCCTTGGCCAGCGCATCGGGGCTGCCGACCGTGAAGATCAGTTCGCGCGCCGATTCGTACAGTTTCGGGGCGTCTTTGGAAGCGAATTTTTTGACGAGATTGTCCAAGGCTTTTACCAGTTCGGGCTTTTGGTCGGTTTCGCGGAAATACACCACATCGGCCTCGGCGGCAAAGCGCTTGGCGCCGGCTTTGTCGAAGGCGGCGAATTTCTTTTTGGCCTCGGCCAACAGTTCGGGATTGCGGAACGATACGGCTTTTTTCACCGTCTGGTCGCAGGCCGAGCGCACTTTGGCGGCGATCGTGGCGGCGTCCTTGTGCTTCGAAAGGGCCTCGCGGTGCTGGCACATCAGCTCGAATATCCTGGAATCGGCCTCGTTGGCAAAATCGAACAGGAACAACAGGTTTTGTTCGGTGCCCAGATCGGTTTGCGTCTTTAGGTACTCGTTGGCGATCTTCAGGTTTTCCTGCCCGCTTTGCAACAGGGCATAGGCGTAGTCGCGCAACAGTTCCGGGCTGCGCTCGCCCTTGTCGTAGCGACTCTTGAACTCGCCGCTGCGGTCGGTCTGTTTGAGCGCTGCCCTGCCGGCCGTCACCAAGGCCTCCGGGGCGCGGAAACCCAGCTCGCGGTGCACTTCCTTGCCGTCGCCGTCGATGAACAGCAGGGTGGGGTAGGCCGTGATCTTGTACTGGCGTGCAAAGGTGGGCCCGCCATCCTTTTCCATGTCGTATTTGTAGTTGATGAAGTTCGTGTTGTAATAGTTGCCCACGCTTTCCTGTGTGAACACCTCGGAGGCCATCCGCTTGCAAGGCCCGCACCAAGTGGTGAAAGCGTCCACGAACACGATCTTTTTCTGCTCTTTGGCCTTGGCCAACACCTCTTCCCAGGTGCCGTGGAAAAATTGTATGCCCTTGTCCTGCCCGTAGGCAAGTTGGGTCAAAAGGATGAAAACCAAAAAGTTGATATATCGAAGTTGCATTGGGAAACCCGTTTGGTAGGTTGATGTACGTTCAAAACGCTAAATTACAGCTCTCGTGCAATTTTTTTGGTTAAAAAAATCTTAACTAGAAAAAGGGATCTGAATTCAGCACGGGTTTTTTGTCGGGCCCAAAGGATGCTCGCCGGCGGGAATTGTATTTTTTGGGCAATCGATCGGTTGAGCAAGATGGATAGATCGGTTTTTTCATAAAGTGTACCCGTTAAACATGCCCAACTACAAACAACTTGGCTCGGACGATGGTTGTATGGGCAAAGTTTTTCTTTTCCGATGAAAAAAGTTGTCTTTGTTTTCCTGATCGGACTCGCACACCTGTTCATTTGGTCTTCCTGCGGCGGCGGCAGTTGCTGCAAACATGCTGCCCAAGGCACTGAAAACGAGGACCGATCGGCGGTCTGGGGACCCGATTCCGCTCTTTACCGCCAGGTCATGAGGGTACACGACGACGCCATGGCCAAGATGGGCGAGGTGGCCCGCCGCCGCCAGGCCCTCAAAGCGCACGAGGCGGTTGCCGATCGCCAAAAAACGGCATCGGACGCGATCTTCCTGCTCCGAAAGGCCGACGACGGGATGATGGACTGGATGCACGCCTTCCATTCGGATCCCTCGGAGGTGGCGGCGGCCTCCGACCAAGAACGGACGGCCTACCTGCAGGCCGAGTTGCAGAAGATTTCCCGGGTGGCCCACGATATCGACCACAGCATCGGCCTGGCCGATTCCCTTTTGGCGGTCTGGAAATAATTTTTTTAAAAAAAATTTATATAAAAAAATAAAATATGACTCTCCGAATCGTTGTTCCGGCGCTCTTTTTGGCGATCATGGCCTTGCTCGCTGCCTGCGGGGAAAACCGGCGCGACCTGCCCCGTCTGGGCGAGGTGTCGGAACGCATCGTGGACGGAAAAACCGTCAGCGACACGCTTTTTTTCGAGATCCCCGAATTTCGGTTCGTGGACCAGGACAGCCAATCGGTCACCCTGCAGACGGTGGCGGGCAAGATCTACATCGCCGATTTCTTTTTCACCCATTGTCCCACGATCTGTCCCAAAGTGAAAAAACAGATGATGCGGGTGTACGAAACCTTTTTGGACGAACCCCGCTTCGCGATGCTGTCCCATTCGATCGATACGCGGTACGACACGGTGGCGCAACTCCGCCGC
>JBEIJQ010000092.1:0-12725 GCA_040380145.1 Lewinellaceae bacterium
CACAAGGTTGCCGGTGATGCCGACGGTCAAGCCCGGAGCGATGCTGATGCTGAATGTGGCGGTTGCCGAGCAGCCCGCTGCGTCGGTGGCCGTCAGGTTGTACGTGCCGGCCTGGTTGGTCGTGATGGGATTGCCCGTGTTCAGGCCGCCGGGCGTTGACCAGTTGTAGGTCGTGAACCCGACGGTTGCGGTAAGCGTAGTAGTCGAGCCCGCGCAGATCGTTGCACTGCCCGAAATGGACAGGGTGGGCGGAGTGCTGATAGTGACAGTGGTTGAAGCCGTAGCCGTACAGCCGTCGGCGTTTGTCGCGGTAACGGAATATTGGCCGGCTTGGGTGGCCGTCACGGAGTTGCCGCTGGCAGCTCCCGACGGGGTCGTCCATGCAAAAGTGGCTCCCGTGGGATTGCTGACCACACTGAGTACAGTGCTTCCGCCCGGACAGATGGCAGTATCTCCCGAAAGAATCGCAGACAGCGGAATAAAGACGAGAGTCGCCGTGTCCGTCCCTATGCAGCCGGCCGCATCCGTGACCGTCACGATGTAATCGCCGGCAACGGAGGCTGTTACAGTGGAGCCCGAGGCAGGGCCGCTCGGAGTCGTCCAGGCATAAGAGGCCGCACCGGCAGGTGTCGCGGTGAAGACGGTGGTTTCTCCGGCACAAATCGTGTCTGTACCGCTGATGTCGGCGAATCCGGGATTGACGGCCACGTTTGCAGCAGCCGTGGCCGTACATCCATTGGCCTGGGTGGCGGTGACCGCGTAAGTACCGTTCAAAGTGGCGTTCACGGTGGTTCCCGACGCAATTCCGGAGGGAGTGCTCCAGTCAAAGGTGGTGAAACCGATCCCTTGGGCCGTCAACACCGTTGTGTCGCCCGTACATATCAGCAAGTTGCCGTTTATGGTCAATGGGTTGGCGGTCAGGGCCGTGACCTGTACAGTGGCTGTTGCGGTGCAACCCAACAAATTGGTGGCGGTCACGGTGTAAGTTCCGAGCGTGTTGTCCGAAACGACTGCTCCCGGAATGGGCCCGGAGGGGGTTGTCCAAACAAACGTGGCACCGGGCTGGTTGGCCACGGCTTGCAAGTTGGCGAAATCATTGGGGCACAACGCTGCGTTGCCGGATATGGTGACCGAAAGCGTATCGATGGCCACGACCACGGACGCGGATCCCGTACAGCCCGATGCGTCGCTCACGGTCAGGGTGTAAGTACCTGTACCGGCGTTGAAAATGGTCGGTCCGGAAACCGCTCCCGATGGAGTGGTCCAACTGTAATTGTTGAACGAGCCCGAGCCCGTCAAGGTGGTGGTCGCCCCCGGGCAAATGCTCGTGGCGCCGCCGATGGTCACATTGAGGTCAGGATTGATCGAAACGGTCGTAGAAGCCGTTCCGGTGCAACCACCGGCATCCGTGACCGTCACGGTGTACACGCCGGCCACGAGGCCGTTCGCCAAACCAACGGTGGGGTTCTGCGAAGTGCTCGAGAAGGCGTTGGGGCCGCTCCAAGCGTGTGTGAGGCCGGCCGAGGCACTCAATTCGACCGTTTCGCCCGGGCAATAGGGCCCGGTGTTGCCCGCTGTGGGCACCAAGCCGATCACCACGTTGGCTTGGCCAGTGACCGAGCAGGAGCCGGCGGTGGCCGTCACTGTGTACAGGGTGTTGGCGGCCGGTGATGCCAGCGGGTTGCGGATATTTGCATTGCTGAGCCCGGCAGCGGGCGACCAGGCATAGGTAACCCCGGATGGCACGATCGTAGTGGCCCAGGAAAAACGCCACGATTCGTTGGTGGCGCTCCAGTTGGCCGCGTTGCGACCGGGCGGCGCAGTGGCCACGGTACCCGTATTGTTCTCGATGCCCAGTGTGTGAGCATCCCCATCGGATGGCATCGATGTGGTGTGGATCTCGATGTTGTTGGTGGTCTCGTACAGGATCACCTGTGCGGTCACCGGGTTGATACCGCCGTTGTGCGGAACGCTCACAAAGTTGACGATCAATTGTCGGTTGGGCGCCACACCGGTGGTATAGTAATTGATGTTTGCCCCTGGAAGCGAAGGGTTGAGGTCGTTCCAAGCAAAAGCGATGACTCCGTTGGGTGCCGTGGCGCTCGGGATGTTCTGTCCGAGGCAGCAACCGGAGTTGGCCGGGGGAAGGAAGGTGATATACCCGTTGGAGGAGATGTAGAAATTGCTGAAGTTGGTACAATAGTATCTAAAGGTGAAACCGATCGGCAATGCAACCGTGGTAGCGTCGTTGCCCAAGGTGACCGTCGTACCGGAACCCGCCACGGGAGCAAAGGGAATGGACGAGACCGCGTACGCGTTGCAGGTGGTCTGCACGGTGGGCGTATCGCTCGACAACTGGGCCGTGAGCTGGATCGGCGCTCCGCCCGGACAGTACCCGATCGTCTGAGGGGTCACCGATAAGGTCTGCAGACAGCAGGTGTTGACAATGATTTGCCGCGTGACCGAGGCTTGGCAGGGAGGTACACCGACATTGTAGGTCACGTTGAAAGTGCCCGCTCCGGTCAAATTCGGGCTGAAATTGATGCCCGTCACCCCAGTGCCCGACCAAGTACCACCGGTGGTAGCAGCAGGATCCAACAGGGTGTTCAGATTGATCGGTGCGTTCGTCACGCACAAGGGCGGGGGAGAGGTGAAGTTGGCGTTCGCGGTCACGATCACGTTCACTGCCATCGCGGCGGTCACCGAGCAGCCGGTGGAAGGATCGGTAACGGTCACGGTGTAGTTGGTGGTGGCGGCCGGGTTGGCGACCGGGTTGGGGCAGGAGGTGCAGCTCAGGCCGGTTGCCGGCGCCCACTGATAGGTGATATTGCCCTGCGGCGTGAAACGCCAGCCCTCGTTGGTGGCGCTCCAGTTGCTGGCGTTGCGCCCCGTCACCGTGCGGGCCAAGGTGCCCGCCGCATTCTCGACACCAAGAGTGTGCAACCCGCCGTCGGAGGGCATACTGGTCAGATGGACTTCCACCACATTGGTGGTCTCGTACAGGATGACCTGCGCCGTGACGGCATTTCCCGACGGGTTGTGCGGCACACCGGAAAAATTCACCACGAGTCGACGGTTGGGCGCAGTGCCCGTGACAAAATACTGGACCGTGCCGCCCGCGGCCGGGTTGAGATCCTCCCAAGCAAACGCGATCAGGTTGTTCGGAGTCGTGGCGTTGGGCATGAACTGTCCCGAACAGCAGCCGTTGGGTCCACCGCCCGTAAAGGTGATGAAGCCGTTGGAGCTGATGTAAAAATCGTTGTAGCTGGTGCAGTAGAAACGGAACGGAAAACCTATCGGCTGGGCCGTGCTCACAGCATCGTTCGCCAAAGTAACCGTGGTGCCCGCTCCCGAAACCGGCGAGAAAGGTATGGATGCCACCGTGTAGTCCGAAATGCAGTTGCCGCCCGGTGTCCCGTTCACAAGATAGGTGGCGTTCAATGTCACCGGGGTACCGCCCACCGCACATAGTTGGGGATTGGCGGGACTGACGTTGAGGGAGTTGTTGACCGCCGTCACCACCACTTGGTCGGTCACCGTACAGGCCCCAACCGTGTAATTGACGGTATAGGTGACCGGGCCGTTCAGCGTGGCCGTCGGGCTCGGGCAGTTGGTACAGCTCAGCCCGGCAGCCGGTGTCCAAGTATAGGTGCCCCCGGGAGAATTGGTCGTCGTGGTAAGGGTCTGCGTTGTGGTCTGGTTGGGACAGATAGAAAAGTTGGCCGCGGTGATGTCGATCCCGATGATGGAAATGTTGTATCCAATGGATCCGCTTCCCGCGATAGGACAAAAACTGTCCTCCACGTCAAAGGTCACGTTGTAAGTTCCGGTCAGTCCCGGCGGCGGGGTCCAGGTGTAAGTGATGACGCGGTTGTTGACGGGACCGCTCAGAGTGACAACTGCCCCCGGCGTAGCCTGGGCGGCGTTGTTGACGATGGTCAGCGTCTGGTTGAGATCCGTTTCTATGGCGTTCACATTAAAGGTGAGCGTGTTGCCCGAACAAACAGTGAAGGTTCCCGTGGCCGGATTGTAGGTGCCTCCGGTGATCGCAGTCGGGCCGTTCAAAAGGGGCGGGGCGTTGTTGGCGCAGTTGATCACCACCACCTGCATGTCGCGGCGCACGGTGCCGATCAGCTGGCCCTGAGGGTTGAATTCTTGCACCAACACCGCCACGATGCCGTTCTGCGGCGCGTTCGGGGTCAGGGTCATCTGACCGGTGTTGGGGTTGAAGCCAACCACCCCAGTCACGGTCGAAATGGGATAGGTCGCAGAAAAGCCCGGCACGTATGGGACTAAGTTGTTGGCGTTGTCCAACGGATTGACCAAAGAGTACAAAATGGTGTTCCCGTTGGGGTCCACCACCCCGTGGTTGTAGGTGAAAGGCTGTCCCACGCAGATAAACGGCACGGGCGGGGTAGTGAAGTCCGGCGAACTGTTGGTCGGCGCCAACACGTTGTTGAGGGTCGCCTGCACATAGATGCTGTTGTTGCCCGGGTTGATCGAGTTGGTGATGGCATTGTTGCGGCAGCATTCCTCGAAACTGAATATCCAGTCGGTACATTGCGGCAGGGTGACCAGACCGGTGTACACATACTGTTGCACGCCGGGCAGTGCCCCGCCGCTACAGGTGGTCTGCCCGGCCTGTGCTTGGCAAATCGGAGAAACCTCTTGAAAACTCTGCAAGGTCAGCGGAAGCGATTGGAAAAAGCCGCAGGACGTCGACTGGATCTGGACGACCGGTGTCGTGGGCGCTTGGATGCCGGCACAGTCGCGATAAAAGCGCAGCACGATGCGGTACTGCCCGTTGCCCAAATAATCGTAGGTCAAATCGAGACCCATCGCGTGTGTCGCGGAGGCTTCGGTCGAAAAAAACGCAACGGCGGCAAGGGTGATCAAGAATCTCGTCAAAAACTTCATCGGGTAAGGATTTTTTGGGAAAGGTGCTTTACAATCCGTTCTGTCTGAAACGGAAATCAGCGATAAAGATATTTCGCCGTCCGTTTATGCCAAAGATTTTTCCAAAATATCGAGAATTATTAACAATTTGCCTTTTGTTAAGCAGCATGTTCCAGCGGGCGCAAAATTTTTGACGGAAAAAATCCAAATAAGTTTTTGACCTTTGTGCCCGCAATCCAAAAACCCTACCTTCATCATGGAAGATCTGCTCAAAAATTACATCCAAAAAGCCCCGGAAATCGTTTTCGAATGGAACGACGCGCCGACCGGCGCCCGTGGTTGGGCCGTGATCAATTCCCTTCGCGGCGGCGCTGCCGGCGGTGGCACGCGCATGCGCAAAGGGCTCAACAAAGAAGAGGTCGTTTCTCTCGCCAAGGTAATGGAAATCAAATTTTCCGTGGCGGGCCCACCCATCGGAGGAGCGAAATCGGGCATCGATTTCGACCCTCGGGATCCCCGTAGGGGCGAGGTGCTCCAGCGCTGGTACAAGGCAGTTTTTCCTCTCCTGAAAAATTATTACGGAACGGGGGGCGACCTCAACATCGACGAGATCCGCGATGTGATCCCCGTCACCGAGCCGCTCGGCCTGTGGCATCCCCAGGAAGGGATCGTCAACGGACATCTCAAGGCCTCCGAAGGGCAACGCATCGCCGCTTTGGGCCAATTGCGCTCCGGTGTTTCCAAAATCGTCGCCGATCCGCGCTATACCGTTGAAGGGCAACACCTTGCCGTGGCAGATCTGATCACGGGATACGGGGTGTCCGAGGCCGTTGCCCACTACTACCGCCGCTGGAAATCCCAAGATCTGCAGGGTAAAAGGGTACTCGTTCAGGGCTGGGGCAATGTGGCCTCTGCCGCCGCTTGGTACTTGGCCAAACAGGGGGCCCGGATCGTCGGTATCCTCGATATCGCCGGAGGTCTCCTGCCCGGCGGCGACGGCCTCGGCCTCGAGGAGGTGGAAGCCCTTTTCTTGGGCAAGGACGGCAACCTCCTGCGTGCAGAGAACGTGATCCCCTTCGCTGAAGCCGACGCAAAATTCTGGGATGTCCCGGCGGATATTTTTGTCCCCGGAGCTGCCTCCAAACTGATCTCGCGCGAACAGATAGACCGCCTCATGGCAGCCGGATTGCAATGTGTTTCCTGCGGCGCCAACGTGCCTTTCGTGGACGACGAGGTCTTTTTCGGCCCCACGGCCCGATATGCCGACCAAAAAATCGCCATAGTCCCCGATTTTGTAGCCAATTGCGGCATGGCCCGTGTCTTCGCATACCTCATGCAGCCCCACGTATCCATGGACGACGAGGCCATTTTCGCAGATGTGTCCCGCACGATCGACGACGCCCTGGCCACCGTACATTCCGTAAATTCCGCCGACACCGGCCTATCCACCACAGCTCTGCGCATCGCCCTCGAAAAACTCTCTCGCTGATTTTTTTGGGACGGGCCGCTTTGACAAGGCCACTCTCCGGTTTTTTCCGTAGAGTGCTTCCTCGATGTTATTTTTTTTAAAAAAAAATCGCACTATTAAAGGCGGTTCTGAAATTTTGCCTATTTTTGGGGCTTGAAATGTTCCCTTTGAAGTGTCCCAGTTTTATACAAACTTTTATTTTTATGTCCAGAAATTCCATCCTTACGCTCTTCATAATGGTGGCCTGTTCCACATTTGTGTGGGCCCAGCCGATCAAAGGCCGTGTTATCGATCAAGTATATGATCCGCTTCCGGCAGCCGACGAAGTCGTCTCCAAAAGGTACAAAAAGACCCACGAAGAGTGGAAATCCGGCGACTATCCCTTCCCGGGCAAACCCAAAGACATGTGGTCGATCGGCCTCAACGCGGGCACTTTCTTTGTTTCGGGCGATGTTGCGGGCGACTTCGGATGGGGCGCCGGTCTGCAAGTCCGCAAATCCATCGGGTATGCCGCTTCGCTCCGGGCCAGTTATTTTTATGGCAGCGCAACCGGTCTCAACTACAAGCCGCAGACCAACCCGGTGTCTATCAGCCGCAACGATGTGCTGAATTCTGCAACGGGGCTCGGATACAAGAGCACCATGTTCTACAATTACAAGACCAACTACCACCAAGCATCGTTCGATATTCTGCTGAACTTGAACAATATCCTGTTCCACCAGCGCCGCAATATCGTAGCTCCCTTCCTGGGGGCCGGTCTGGGCCTCAACATGTACACCACTTATTACGATGCCCTCGACGCCAACGGAAATATCTACGAGTCCCAATTCGAAGCCATCCCCCTGCCAGGCGACCCCGGCTATGGCGATCGCTCGACCGTGCGCGATGCCCTGCGAGGCATCTTGGACGGCGATTACGAAACCCTCGCCGAACAAAACGAAGGTTTCAACATCCAGATCGGCAACAATGTGATCAATCCCACGGTCAACTTGGTGGCCGGCGTGGACTTCCGCCTCAGCAAACGCCTCTCTCTCACCATCATGCACCAAGCCCTGCTGACCATCGGCGACGACTTGGTGGACGGACTGCAGTGGTCCGAACAGGGCGACATGACCCGCCAGATGGATGTTCCCCACTTCACTTCCGTCGGTTTGAATTACGCCCTCGGCAATGCTAGGAAAAATGTCGAACCCAAATGGTTCGTCAACCCCTACAACGAACCCGCCCAAAAACTGGCGGAGAATTCCAACCGCCTCGACGAGGTCAACCAGTTCTTGGCCGACGACGACAAAGACGGAGTGCCCAACGGTCTCGACAAAGAAGCCAATACGCCCCCGGACGCAGAGGTGAATGTCCGTGGCGAAACCCTCGACAGCGATGAGGACGGCGTGCCCAACCACCTCGACAAAGAGAAATTCTCTCCTCCTGGTTTCCCCATAGATCCGGCGACCGGCGTAGCCCAACAGCCTACTTACACCACGGCTCCTGACGTGATCAAACTGGCAGACGAACGCTATCTCAAAAATGAAGACTGCGAACGCTGCGGCGGAGGCAAAGGCACTCTCACCGACTGGTTCCTGCCGATGATCCACTTCGATTTGGACAAATATGCCATCAAACAGGATTTTGTTCCCGAACTGAGGTACGTCGCCACCGTGATGCAGAAATACACCGACATCAAAATCGTGGTCCATGGCCATACGGACGTGCGCAACACCGATTGCTACAATGAAAGGCTGTCGTTCAATCGCGCCCAAACGGCCATCGATTTTCTGGTCAACACCTATGGGATCTCCCGCGACCGCCTGATCCTCAAGTTCGGCGGCGAGAAAGTTAATCTCGTCAAAAACGCCAACAACGAATCCGGCCACTACCTCAACCGCCGCGTGGAATTCGCCGTGGCGACTCCCGCCGATGTAAATATGGAATCGCCCAAGTGCGATGCCAAACCGGCCCCAGCTCCCAAAACGGAAAAGCAAAAGCCAGCCACCGACAAGCAGCCCGAAGGCGGCAAGGACAAACCGGCCAAGCAGCCGGCTCCGGAAAAGCCCGCCAAAAAGGCCATTCCGGAAAAACAGCCTGCCGGCAAACAATAAACATAAGGTCCAATTTATCGAGCGGGCCGTCCATCTGGACGGCCCGCTTTTTTTTGGGAGGATCTTACAAACATCATTTTTTTGACTGCGTTTGGTCAGTGTGCCCAGCTCCTCGATTGTTTATTTTTGTGGAAATGAAAAGCCATCGGTAGAGCGGTTTCCTGCTTGCTTTTTTTCATCAAACAAAAAACAATATAATCCCATGAAAATCGGTATTCTGGGCTCCGGCGTCGTGGGCCAACAATTGGGCCAGGGATTTCTTCGCCTCGGCCACGAGGTGATGATCGGCACTCGGCATCCCCATAAATTGGATACTTGGCTGGAAATCGCCGGAGAAAAGGCACTCTTGGGTACTTTTGAGGCTACCGCCAAGTTCGGCGAATTGCTCGTCGTGGCCATCAAGTGGTCGGGACTGCAGCAGGCTCTTGAAATGGCCGGCCCCGGCCACTTTTCGGGAAAGGTCGTCATCGATACCACCAATCCTTTGGATTCTACCGCCCAACCGCCGCGGTTCATCGCAACACAAGGCCATTCTGCTGGTGAAACAGTGCAAAGGCTCCTCCCCACGGCCCAAGTCGTCAAGGCTTTCAATACCGTTTCGGCCTACACGATGTGCAACCCGGTGCTCGACGAAGGGGTGCCCGATCTGTTCGTGTGCGGCAACGACGACAGGGCCAAACAACTCGTGTCCATTTTTGCCCGAGAATGGAAATGGCACAGCGTGATAGATTTGGGCGGCATCGAAGAGGCCTTTTTTCAAGAGGCACTGGCCCACATTTGGATCCAATATGGTTACCGCAACAACAGCTGGACCCACGCCTTCAAGTTGCTGCGCAAGTGAACTGGTCCCAAGTCACGGGGTATAATTCATCCCAAAATTGTCATTAGACTTTTTTCAACCTTCCCAACCAGAGGTTCATGGTTTCCTGTTGGCCTCCTCCCAAGAAATGCGCCGGCCGTTGCTATAAGGGACCAACAGCGCATCGGGAAAGCCGTTGCGCTGCCAATACTCTTGCCCGTCCAGTGCCGATTCGTACTTTTCGTGCGGTCCAGTCAGGTACACGTGGTGCTTTTCGACCTTCTCTGAAATCAGTTTGGGAACGTTCAACCATACGCCCTCCCGAATCGAAAGCGGAATTTCCGAACTGGCCAACTGGACGTACCAAACGATTGGGTCTGTTGACTGGGCGGCCACCGGTAGATTGGAGGGCGCGGTCGTTTGTTGAGTCGTTGGCGAGGGGGCAGGTCTGTCGATGTTGGGGGCCGATCGGCCCTCGATGGCGGTTTTGTATTGACGAAAGGCTTCCACGATGGATGCGGCCAGTTGGATCTGCCCGGCTTCGGAGCCGAGGTATTTTTCTTCGGTCGGATTGCTCAGGTAACCCACTTCGATCAGGGCACTCGGCATGGTTGTTTTGCGCAGCACCACAAAGCCTGCCTGCATTACGCCCCGAGAGGGCCGCCCGGCCCTTTTTTTCAGGCACTCGTCCACCAATGTGGCAAATATCAAGCTCTTTTCTATATTGGCGTTCTGGAACATCGAGAGCAGGATGTGCCCTGCCGGTGATTCCGGATTGTAACCGTCGTATTTTTTGACATAGCCGTCTTCGAACAATACGGCTTCGTTTTCCCGTTTGGCAACCTCCAAGTTTTCTTCCAACACGTGGTTGCCCATCACGAAAGTCTCGGTCCCGCTGACCGAGTTTTTGTGGTGGGCAATCGCGTTGCAATGAATGGACAAAAACAGATCGGCTCCATTTTCGTTGGCGATCTCCGCTCTTCTGTCCAACTCTACGAACACATCTTCGCTCCGCGTGTAGATCACCTTGACATTCGGAAACAGTCGCTGTATGCCTTGTCCCACTTTGAGTGCAATGGACAGGGCAATGTCCTTTTCTTTGAAATCAAGACCCACGCAACCAGGATCGCGCCCCCCGTGCCCCGCATCTATGACCACGGTGCGCACGCGGGCCTCTTTTTCAGATTGTGCCGGTGCGGAAAAAGGTATGACCCAGAAAAACAGCAGACAGATGCAGGCCGCCAAAACGGTGGATCGGTTCATAAAGGTTGTTCGCGGCCGATCAAATGGGCCGTCTTCGTAAAACAGTGGCGGAATCAGAACAGTCCTTACTTGTTCCGGCTGCTGAAATCTGCTTGGTTGAGCGCCATCATTTCTTTGAGGGTTTTCTGCATGCCGTCAACGGAACCGTCCAAGAAAATGATGTTGCCCTTGCCGTGCTCGGAAAAATTCTTGACGGCTTCCGTCCACATCGAGAAAAGGATGACCGAGGTGTCGAGGTTGGCGTCCTTCATTTCGCGGGCAGCTTGGGACATGCCCCGGGCCACTTCCTCGCGGAAAAGGGCCACGGCTTGGCCGCGCATGCGTGCCGCTTCGCGCTCGGCCTCGGCGGAGATCTTGATCGCGTTGCCCTCGGCTTCCGCCGCCTTGGTCTTGGTGATCAACAGCGCTTGGCCTTCGTTCTCCGCCGCAGCCTTGAGGTTGTTGGAGGCCACGACCTGTGCCATGGAATCCATCACGGCCTTGTCGAAGGCGATGTCGTTGACTTGCAGGTCGATCAGGTGGTAGCCCCACTCCTCGAGGGTGTGGTCGAGGTGGCTTTTGACCTCTTCCACGATCTCACGGCGCAGGGAAAGCACTTCCGCTTGGCGCTTGGTGGCCACGAACGCCCGCACCGATCCTTCCACCGAGCGGATGAGGGCCTGCATGAAATTCTTTTCGTCGATGAATTTGAAAGCCACGTTCTTGATGGTCTCCTCGTCTTGGTTGACCACGGCGTACAGCACCATCGCGGTGAAATGCACGTTCGCTTGGTCGATGGTCACGGCCTGGAAGCCCAATTCGACGGAGCGGTTCTGGATGGAAATCCGACGGAAAATGGTTTCGATGAAAGGTATCTTGAAGTTGAGACCCGGACGAAGCATGCGGCTGTATTTGCCGAATACGGTCATGACGGCCACGGTGCCTTGTTGAACGGTGACAAAAGACGAGAGAATGGCCAGTGCGACCAAACCGATGAGAATTAGAGTGAAATTCATGAAAAACTTATTTTGTTGGTTGAAATTGAAACAATTCTCAAAGATAATGGCCTGAAATTGTTTTGGGGCGAATTGGTCGATTTTTTTCTGCGGTTGCCGTTTTCCAAGATTTCAGCCTATGAAAACGGGCTTCAAAAAGTTGCGGCGTGCCGAAAAGAATGGCAAATCATTTCCGGGAAATCAGTATGTCCCCGAGCAGTTCGTTGTCGCAGAAAATCTGTTGTCCCTGCAAGAAGTACTTTCCTCTCCTTACAGCCCGTGTTTCTGGTTGGACACCGCATTGTCCAGATCCCAAGTCAACAATTCGCGGAGGGGCTCTGAGCGGACGGGGCAGTTTTGTTTGTCGCAGATCTTGCAGGAGGTGGGCACACAGGGATCGGCGTGGATGAAGATCTCGATGGACTGCTCGTGTTGTTGGGTCAAGAGCAACCGGATATCTTCGATCTCTTGGTGTCCCTCGTCCACGGTGAGGTAGCGGGGCAGGGTCACATGGCAATCAATGTGCAGGTTGGGACCGTACCGGATCACGCGGAGGTTGTGGAGGTCTATCCAGTTTTCGCGGCGGTTTTTGGACACGATGCCGAGCAGGTTGCGGATCACCTCGAAATCGGCGGCATCGAGGATGCCGTTGATGGAGCGCTGGACTTCCCGGTAGCCCGTCACGATGATCACGAAGGCAAACAGGATGGCCACGACGCTGTCGAGCCACCAAACTTCGGTGAACCAGATCAGTCCGAGGCCGACGAGCAGGCCGGCGGAGCTCCACGCGTCGCTTTGGAGGTGCTTGCCGGAGGTGATCATGGCCGGGGAATTGTTGGCCTTGCCCCTTTTTTCCAAGATAAGGCCCATCAGCAGGTTGGCGAGGCCCGCGCCCAAGGTGAGCAGGATACCGTAATCCAGGCTTTTCAAGGCTTGGGGCTCGAGCAGGCGCTGGATGGATTGGTAGATGATCGCGAGGCCGGCCATCAGGATCAGTCCACCCTCGAAACCGGAGGAGAGGAACTCCACCTTGCCGTGTCCGTAGGGATGCTCCTTGTCCTTTGGCCGGCTCGAGAGCCACAGCGCATAGGCCGAGAACAGGCCTCCGACCACGTTGACTATGGATTCCATCGCGTCCGATAGAATGGCCGTGGAGCCGGTGAGCAGATAGGCGAGGAATTTGCCCGCCATCAACAGGACGCCGAAGCCGACGATCAGGAATTGGAGTC
>JBEIJQ010000093.1:0-12587 GCA_040380145.1 Lewinellaceae bacterium
CGCGACAGACGGGCAGCCAGTTCAGTGCGCCGGCGGATGCTTTCATGGCATCGGGGCCTAGGGTGGCGGCTCCTCTGTGAGGCACCACGAGGGCGTGCGCGCCGAAGCCTTCCGCGGTGCGGGCGATGGCGCCCACGTTGCGCACGTCGGTGACGCCGTCGAGCAGCACGATCAGCGGGGTCTCGCCGCGTTGGAAGATGGCGGGCAGTACTTCTTCCAACAGGCGGTAGGCCACGGAGGCCACCACAGCGACGACGCCTTGGTGGTTGCCCCGGCAAAGGAAGTTGAGCCGTTCGGGCGGCACGGGCTGCATGGGCACGTTCGCGTCGCGGCAAAGGTTGCGCAGTTCGACCTCGAACGGGCCGTGGGTGCCCTGTTGGATCAATACCTTGTCGAGGGGGGCATGGGCGCGGAGCGCTTCCAGCACGGGGTGCCGGCCATAAACCAATTCGGGCGGTGTGGTGGGGTGGGGTGGCCTTTCTGGCATCAGGCGATGGGGATTTCGTAGATGTTGTAACGCTTGTAGACTTCGCCGTTGACCACTTGGAGGCCGCGGTTCATGCCGGGATTGTCCTCGAGGATCCAACTGGCCTCGGCCCTTTCCAGGCCGAGTTCCATGCCGTTTTTGATCAGCTCGTGGTACAGGACGGCGTCGATGCCTTTGTTGCGGTATTCCGGCAGCAGGCCCAGCAGGACCACGCGCATCCACTTGATCTTTTTCTTTTGGGTGAAAAATTTCAGGAAGTTGAAGGGAAACAGGCGTCCGTTCACCTGCTGGAGCACAAAATTGTAGTCGAGCAGTGCCATGGCCAGACCGACGGCCTCGCCCTGTTCGTTGAGCACGAAATGGAAGAGTTTGGGCTCCAAGACCATTTTCAGCTCCTTGGCCAGGGCGTCCAGTTCGCCGTCGGTCATGGGCACAAAGCCCCAATTTTTTTCCCAAGCGCCGTTGTAGATCTTTTTGACCAGTTTGATCTCGTTGTTGAGATCCTTGAGGTTGAACGGGCGGGTGGTGATCCTGGATCGTTCGCGGGCGATGTCCTTGACGCGCAGGAATTTCTCGTTGGTGAGCACCTTGTCGCGGTCGAGGCGATAGGCCAGGAGGCCCATGGCTTTTTTGAAACCGTAGTTTTCCCACAGCCGGACATAATAGGCCGGGTTGTAGGTCATCAACACTCGGGGGGCATCGTCGAAGCCTTCCACGAGCAGGCCGTAGTCGTAGTTGCTCGACGGGCTGGCCGGTCCGTGCATGACGGTCAGTCCGCGTTGTACCAGCCAAGATCTGGCGGTGTCGAACAGTTTGTTGGCCACCGCTTGGTCGTCGATGGATTCAAAAAAGCCGCAAAAGCCGGTCTTGCCGCCGTGGACTTCGTTGTAGCGCGGGTTGTCGGCTGCGGCGATGCGCCCCACCGGTTCGTTGCCGCGGTAGGCCATCCAGCACTGGAGGGAGCCGAACGTGAAAAACGGGTGCTTTTGGACGTTGAGTTTGTCGCGCATGTCCATCAGCAACGGTGCGACCCAGTGAGGGTCGCCGGCATAGATTTTCCAGGGGAACCGGATGAAGGCCTCGCGTTCGGCTTTTTTGGTGAGGTCTATCGGTCGGATGGTCAACATAAAATTCTGGTCAGGTGGGTGCAGTGTTTCGGAAAATACTCACTGGATGTGGATTTCGTAGGGCATGCGCATCTGGACGCCTTTGGCCTTGCGCACATAGCGGAGGATCTCGTAGTAGCGGTACACCAGTCCGAGTTCGTCCTTGATCTTGGTTTCGACCGCGGTAGCGGCGTAATCGGCGGCGGCCTTGTTGTCGAACATTTTTTTCAGGCGCTCCCACTTGTCGGGCGTCTGGGGGTATTCATCCACGCGGTAACTTTCGATGTTGGCCTGTTTGGCGGCCCATTCGATGGCGGCGGGCAGACCGCCGAGTTCGTCCACGAGGCCGATCTCGAGGGCTTTGGTGCCGATCCAGACGCGTCCTTGGGCGTATTCCTCGAGTTTTTCGAGCGTGAGTTCGGAGCGGCCGCACGCTTGGCGTCCCGTGACCACGCGCGACTTGAAGCGCAGGTAGATGGAGTCCACGCCTTCTTGGATCATTTTGGATTCATCGGGCGTCATTTCGAAGTACAGCGGGTTGAAGGCGGAATAACGGCCGGTGCGCACGGTATCCACGGTCACGCCGAGGGTATTGTTGGTGAAGTCGCGCACATTGGGGATGATGCCGAACACACCGATGGAGCCTGTGATGGTGTTTGGCTCGGCGAAGATGCGCTGGCTGTTGGAAGCGATGTAATACCCGCCGGAGGCTGCCACATCGCCCATGGTCGATACGACGATCTTGCCGGCCTGTCTGGCCAGTTCGAGTTCGCGCCAGATGGATTCGGAGGCGAGGGCCGAACCGCCGCCGGAGTTGATGCGCATCACGATGACCTTCACGTCGTCGTCTTCGCGCAGCTTGCGGATTATCTTGGCGTAGGCCTGTCCGACGATCTGTCCGGGCTCGTCCTCGCTGCCGTCCACGATGCTGCCTTCGCAGTTGACCACGGCGACGCGGTTTTTGTCGCGGGATTTGTCGTCGTCCATCGTCGAAAAGTAATCGGCGATCCCGACGGTGTTGATCTCTTCTTTTTCGCCGATGCCGAGTTTTTCGCGCAGGAGTTTCAGGATCTCGTCGCGGTATTTCAGTCCGTCCACGAGGCCGGCGTTGCGGGCCAGCGAAGCCTCGCGGCCCACGAAATCGTCGGCGGCCTTGCGCAGGGCGTCCACCGACAGATTGCGGGAGGCTGACACATCGGCCAGGTATTGCGCATAGGCCCCGTTGAGCAGTTCGCGCACCTGCAAGCGGTTTTCTTCGCTCATGTCGGTGCGGCGGAGAGGCTCGGTGGCGCTCTTGAACTTGCCGCAATAGAACACGTTGGCTTTCACGCCGAGCTTGTCGAGGTGCCTTTGATGAAGTCGATCTCGGCTCCGAAGCCGCGGAAATCCACGGCGCCCATCGGGTGCACATAAACTTCGCCGACGCTGGCCAGGTAGTAGGATTTCTGGGTGTAGCCCGTTTCGTTGAAGGCCATCACGAACTTGCCGGAATCTTTGAACTCCTTGAGCGCCTTGCGGATCACCGAAGCGGTGGCGAGGCCCATGCCGGCCCCGTCGCTTTCGATGTAGATGCCCTTGATCTTGTCGTCGGTCTGGGCGTGCCGGATGGCGGCCACGAAATCGCGCAGGCCGATTTGCCGGTCATCGCCGAAAGAAAAGCCGTCGGAGGCCACATTGTCGGTTTTCTCGGGAAGTTCCCCCGAAAAATCGAGCTTGAGGACGGAGTTGGCCTTGACCTTTACTTCACCGTCGCCCGAGGCGACGATCGCTCCGATGATGCCGAAGAAGATAAAGGCGATCAGCGCATTGGCGATCAAAAGGGCGACCAGGGTCACCAAAACGCTTTTGAAAAAAGCTTTCATGGGATAAATTTTTTTTCGAAAAAAAAGATGACGCCGAATGGGTGCATCAAATCCGGCCAAAATTACACAAAAAAAAGGCCCGCCGAAAAAAGTGGGGCCGGGAGGGTTCACAACTCGCCGAGGAGGGTTCTCGCCAACTCGCTTTCGTAGCCCTTTTGCAGGGCGTAGGCCACCAGTTTTTCCCGTCTTTGGGCGGGGTGCGCGACCGTCCGAAGCTCGGCGGATTTTTTGCGCAGCAAATGCAGCAATGCTTCGCGGTAATCTTCCTCCGGGATTTCCCCGAGGGCCTTTCGGATGCAGTGGTCCGAGATCTGCCGGCGGCGGAGCTCCATTTTGATCTTGGTTTTTCCCCAATGGTTGATGCGGAATTTTCCGCCGGCAAAGGCAACCGCGAAACGCTCTTCGTCGAGGAAACCTTCTTCGATGAGCAGTACCATGGCTTCGTCCACTTCGTCACCCGAAGCACCGATTTCAAACAGTTTCTCGCGCACCTCGGTGTGGTACCGTTCCTTGTAGGCGCAAAAATGTTGGATTTTCAACAATCGGTTGGGGTCAACCATACACGAGGTCCATCGAACGGTTGATGATGTCGGCGGCCCGATCGAGATCGTCCTCGGTGTGGGCCGCGCACACGAAGCCCACTTCATAGCCGGACGGGCCCAGATAGACACCGCGTTCCAGCAGTTCGAAGTGGAGTTTTTTGAACCGTTCCATTCCGGCGGGATCGATCTGATCGGCCCTTTTGATGCGCTCCCGGGTGAAGGCGATCCAGAAAATGGAGCCGATCCGGGGGAAGGTGATCTCGTAGCCCTTTTCAAGGGCGTGGGCTTCGAGCCGGCCCACGAAACGGGCGGTCTTACGGTCGAGGTCTTCGTAAAAACCCGGCCGCAGCAATTCGTTGCACATGGCGATGCCGGCGGCCATGGCCACGGGGTTGCCCGAAAGGGTGCCCGCCTGATACACGGGGCCGTCCGGTGCCACGAGGCCCATCAGTTCGCGGCTGGCTCCGTAAGCGCCGACGGGCATTCCGCCTCCGATGATCTTGCCGTAGGTGACGATGTCCGGGCGGATGTCGTACAGTCCCGCCGCGCCTTCGAAACCGACGCGGAAACCGGAAATGACCTCGTCGAAGATCAACAGGATGCCGTGCTGATGGCATTTCAGGCGCAGGCATTGCAGGAACTCGCGGTCCTGCAGCAGCAGTCCGTTGTTGGCCGGGATGGGTTCGATGATGACGCAGGCGATGTCGTGCCCGTGCTCGCGGAGGGTCTTGTCGAGGGCCTCGCGGTCGTCGAGGGGCAGCACGAGGGTCTCGCGGGCGAACGCCTCGGGGATGCCCGCAGAGGTGCTCACGCCGAAGGTGACCAGTCCCGAACCGGCTTTGACCATCAGGGCGTCCAGATGTCCGTGGTAGCAGCCCTCGAACTTGAGGATCTTGTTGCGGCCCGTGGCGCCGCGGGCCAACCGGACGGCCGACATGACGGCTTCCGTGCCCGAGCTCACGAACCGGATCTTTTCCACGAAGCGGTTGTGGCCGATCAACAGGCTGCCCAGCTCCAGTTCCAGACAGGTGGGCGCCCCGAAAGAAGTGCCCCGCCCCACAGCCTCCACGATGCGCTCGCGTACCGCCGGGTGGTTGTGCCCGAGGATCAACGGCCCCCAGGAGCCGCAGAAATCGATGAACTCGTTGCCGTCCTCGTCCCAGATCCGGCAACCGTCGCCTTTTTGGATGAACAAGGGCGGTCCGATGACCGATTTGAAGGCCCGGACCGGCGAGCTCACGCCGCCGGGGAAATATCGCTTGGCTTCTTCGTACAGGGTGGAGGACCGGTCGCGGTTCATGTCGTTCGGGGTTTTGGAGGCTGCAAAGGTAGCAAAAAAAGCAACGGCGGCCGCCCTTCCCGTCCGCCCGGCCTCATTTGCCGGCCCCGAACGGGATCCCGACGGGCGGATCTTCCACCCACATTTTTTCCCAAAAACCGTCGGCCGGACGGTACAGGAAAAAACGCTCCGAGGCGGGCTCGTCGGGCAGGGAATCCACGAGGGAGTACCGGATGCACTCGCGCTGCCAGACGGACAGTCCCTCTGCGGAATCCGGTTCGGCCCACGATTCGAGCGCGCCGATCTGGTCTTCCTCCCGATAAAAATAGGCGGCCAACAGCGGAGAGGGCCAGAAACGGTCGCCGTCGTTCTCGCGGACATACAGCCAAGCGTTGCGGTAGCCGTCGTCCTCGGTTTCCACCAGGTAGAGGGTCCGTCGCCCATCGAGGGGAAGTTTCCAACGGGGGAAAAAGAGCTCCTCGTCTTCGTTGGGCGGGATGCGGAAAAACGGCCGGACAGTGCCGGGCAAGGTGTCGGAACGGTTTTTCTGAACGGTTTCGCCCACCGCGACCGACCACGGGCCGGGACCGGCGGAAGGGAAAAAGGCATCGCCCGTCCAAACGGCCGCGGGTTTTGCACCGGCCGGGGCTTCGGGCCCGCTGCAAGCGGCCCAACCGAGAACGGCCGACAGCAGCGCCGCGAAAATTCCGAAAGAAAAAGGCTTCGGACCCATATCAGAGTTCGATGGCGGTTTCCATCCATTCGTCCAGCTCGTCGAAAACCTTGGCGCCGGGACGGATCTCGCTGCCGCCCCGTATGCAGAGCCCATGCGGGACGAGGCTTTCGGCGACCGCCGCCAGGAGCGGCGCGGGCACTTCGGCGTGCAGCCAGACGCGGTGTTCGCGGCACAGGGCGCGGAGATCTTCGAGAATCGGCAGATCGCCGTCGAGCAGAGGCTCCGCGGCGAGGGGATTTTTGCACAGGTCGAGCACGAAAGCCTCCACAAAGGGGGCAGAGGCGCGGGCCAGCCCGGTCAACTCCCCGGGCCGGGTCGAGGGATCCACCACCAGTTCTTGGAAGATGCGCGCGCCCGGGATCTTCGACAGGGCCTCCACATCGTGGAACATGCCCGCGAGCAGCCCGTCCAGCGAACACTCAGAGGCCAGCCGGGCGGCCTCCTCCGGCGTTTGGGCGCCCAGCTCGCCGAAAACGGCGGGACCTTCCAGCCACGAACGGATCTCTTTCAATTTGTCGGTCGGCACATGGTCGAGACCGGCGGCGTCGAGCGAAAATCCCATCCAGGACACGCCGAAAGCGGAAAAATAGCGCGCATCGGTCAGATTGGCGACATGGAGGGCGGCGAGTTGCATGGGAAATGGTCTTGGAAAAAAATGTTCAGACGAGGGTTTTGAGCCATGTGAGGCGGAGCAGGACCTCGGCGACGAGCAGCAGCAGCGCCGGGAACAAAAACCACGCGAACAGTTCGCTCGAACTGTCCGAACGGGTGATCTCCACTTGGGAGCGCTCTAGCCGGTCGATTTCGGCGTAGATGGCCGACAGCGATTTTTCGTCGGTGGCACGGAAGTATTGTCCGCCGGTGCTCTCGGCGATTTTCTGCAAAAGGGCCTCGTCGATGTTGACCTCCGAGATCCCGTACACATATTCGCCGTCTTGGCGTCGCGCGATCGGGGTGGGGGCGAGCCCTCGGGTGCCGACTCCGATGGTATAGACCTTGATGGAAAACTCGCGGGCCAGTTCGGCGGCGGTCAGCGGCTGCACATCGCCGGCGTTGTTGACCCCGTCGGTGAGCAGGATGGCGATTTTGGATTTGGTGGGGCTGTCCTTCAAACGGGCCACGGCCGTGCCGAGTCCGATCCCCATGGCCGTGCCGTCGTCGAGCACGCCGCTTTTGAGGCGGGAAAGGGCGGTTTTCAACTGACGGTGGTCGAGGGTGAGCGGGCACAGGGTGTATCCCTCGCCGGCAAAGGCCACGAGGCCCATGCGGTCGTTGGGCCGCGCGTCGGCGAACTTGGCTGCCATGGCCTTGGTCACTTCCAATCGGTTGGGCTCGAAGTCGCGGGCCATCATGCTGCCCGACACATCCATGGCCAAGAGGATGTCCACCACCTCGGCCACGACCTTTTCCTCGCGGTGGTGCAGCTGCGGACGGGCCAGGGCGATGATCGCCAGGAGCAGCACAAGGGCGCGCGCCCTCGGCAGCCACGGGGCCAAGCGCGTCCGGAGCGACGGGCGGCCCAACAGGTCGGCCACATCGGGAAAGCGCACCGCCACTTCGGCCCGGTGGGCGGAGTGGCGGTGCTGCCAGGCCCAATAGATGACCGCGGGCAGCAAGGGCAATACCCAGGGGAACTGAAAAGAAAACCCGTCCAAATTATATTGTATTAAATTTGTGCAAAAATACTTTGCCTTTCCGACTCTGCAAGTACGGCACATGAGCGTGGATCTGTTTGTCGCCCTGTTGGTCATCGCCGGTTTCTGGTACGGGTACACCCGCGGCATCCTTCGGGGACTGTTCGCTGCACTGGTGGCCGTGCTGGGGATCTTCACGGCGATGTGGTACACGCCCGTGTTCGACGATTTCCTGCGCGAAGTGCTGGGACTGCGCTTCCGTTGGTCCGCCATGGCGGCCTTTGGATCGGCCCTGCTGATCTTTTACCTGATGTTCGCCCTTTTCCGCAAAGCCATCGAAGAGCAGGTGCAGACCGTCAAGGTGCCCGTGGCCAACCGCTTCGGCAGCGCACTGCTGATGGCCTTTTTTTCCGTGTTCCTCGGCAGCGGACTGGTCAAGTTTGCCGATGCGTCCGGTTTGCTGTCCGAACAGACGCGGCAATCCTCGGTGAGCCTCTCGACGGTGCGCCGCTTGCCCGATCTGACCTACTCGGCCCTGCGCAACTCGGTGCCGATCGTGAAAGATTTCGGCGAATATGTTTCGAAGCGTCTGTCGGGACAGGACGAGGGGACGCCGCCGCTCGAACCGGATCCCGTGCCGGGAACGGACAATTGAAACCGTATATGGCCAAATTGCTCACTCCTTCCGAATATGTGCGCGGCATCCTGTCGGGCGACCGCCTTTTGCTGGCCCGTGCGATCACGCTCGTGGAAAGTACGTTGCCGGCCCACCGGGCCCTCGCCCAAGAGGTGATGCGGCAAGTGCTGCCCCACACCGGCCGCTCCGCGCGGATCGGCATCACCGGCGTGCCCGGGGTGGGCAAGAGCACTTTCATCGAAGCCTTCGGCGCACACTTGCTGCAGGGCGGCCCCGAACGCCGCCTCGCCGTGCTCACCATCGACCCCACGAGCCGCATCAGCGGGGGAAGCATCCTCGGCGACAAAACGCGGATGGACGCGCTGGCCCGCCACTCGAGAGCTTTCATACGGCCCTCTCCGGCGGGCCTTTCGCTGGGCGGGGTGGCCGCCCGCACCCGTGAGGCGATGCTGCTCTGCGAGGCCGCCGGCTTCGATTGGATCGTGGTGGAAACGGTGGGCGTCGGACAGTCCGAAACGGCCGTTCACGACATGTGCGACCTGTTTATGCTCCTGCTGCTGCCCGGCGCGGGCGACGAACTCCAGGGCATCAAGCGCGGCATCGTGGAAATGGCCGATCTCGTGGCGGTCAACAAGGCCGACGGCCCCAACGCCGAGCCCGCCCGCCTCGCGGCGCAGCACTACCGCAGCGCCCTGCATTTTTTCCCCAAAAAAGAAAACGACTGGGCCCCGGAAGTGCTCACCTGTTCGGCCCTCGACCGCACGGGCCTCGAAGAGGTCTGGTCGGTGGTGCAGCGCTATCTCGCGCTCGCGCGCTCCAACGGCTCCTTCGACGAAAGGCGCGCCCGACAGCGCCGGCAGTGGTTTACCGAAAGCCTGCTCAACGGTCTGCACGACTGGTTTTTCGCGCTCCCCCACATACGGAAACGCCTCGGCGAAATGGAAACGGCGGTGGCTGAAGGATCCGTTTCGCCCTTTTGGGCGGCCGAAGAACTGCTGCAAAAAACCGTCTTCGACCGATAGCGGCACCGCGCGGAAGCGGGGCATTTCGGTAGGATCCCGATTTTTTTCCAAGTTTTTTTTTCGGAAAAAAAGGGAAAAAAACGGCGCTCGAATTTTCCCGGTAGCCGTGGGGGTTCGCGGGGATTTTCTATTTTTGTCATCTCAAAAAAATACGACGCCGAATTCTGATGCTGCGCCTGATACTGGCCTTGTTGTCTTTTTACCTGATCTACGAGTTTTGGCTCAAGCCGCTCCTGCGCGCCGACGGCCCCAAAACCGGGAACGGCCCCGGCCGTGCGCGCCGCATCGAGGACTGGAAAGAGACCGACCTGCACCGCCGCCGGCACCATCGCCCCTCGGCGGACACCGAAGACGCGGATTACGAGGAAATCAAGTGAAAAAATGAAAAAACCGCAAAAGGACAAGCATTTCGTGCACGCACCGGTGCTGGAAGGCGGCGAAGAGGCGATGTCCAAAATCGTCGCCGACAACCTGCGCTACCCCGAGGAGGCCCTGAAAAATCGCGTGGAAGGCACCGTGTCGGTGCGCTACACGATCGGCGGGAACGGTCGGGTGGTGTCGGCGGAAGTGACCGAGGGCATCGGCCACGGCTGCGACGAAGAGGCGGTCCGCTTGGTGAAACTGCTCCGGTTCGCGGTCAAGCGCACCGCCGGACTGAATGTGTACCACCACCGGACGCTGCAGATCCACTTCAAACTTCCCCCGCCGCCCCCTCCGCCGGCCGAGCCCACTGCGGCCGTCCGCTACGAAATCGCGCCTTCCAAACCGGCCGCGGCCGAGGAAAAAAAGCCCGCCGCCCCGACGATCACCTACACCGTGCGGCTCTGACGGCCCGGCCCGCTTTTTCCCCCATAGATCCCGCGATGGAACGCCTATCGGTCAACAGCCCCCACGGACCTTATCCCGTGCACATCGGCCCCGGGGCGGTGACGGCGCTGTCCGACCTGATCCGCTCCGGCGGCCACGATGCGGTGTTCGTGCTGGTAGACGAGAACACCCGTCGCCACTGCTTGCCCAAACTTCCGGCGGAGGTGCTTTCCCGCGCGCGGGTACTGGAAATACCTTCCGGGGAGCGGCACAAAACCCTTGAAACCTGCCAACGCCTTTGGTCCGAACTGCTCGCGCACCGGGCCACCCGCCACGCGCTGCTGGTCAACCTCGGCGGCGGCGTGATCGGCGACCTCGGCGGTTGGGTTGCGGCCTCTTACAAGCGGGGCATCGCGTTCGTGCAGGTGCCCACGACCCCGCTGGCCCAAGTGGACGCATCGATCGGCGGCAAACTGGGGATCGATTTCGAGGGCATCAAAAATGCCGTCGGCACCTTCGCTTCCCCCGTGGCCGTGCTGGCCGATCCCGATTTTTTCGGGACACTGCCCCGCCGCGAACTGCGCGCGGGCTTCGCGGAAATGCTCAAACACGCCCTGATCGCCGACCCCGAACAGTGGGAAAGCCTCTCCCGACTGCCCGACGACTTGGGCGGGGTAGACTGGACGGCCCACCTCCGGCCCTCGCTGGAGATCAAAAAGGCTTTTGTGGAAAAAGATCCCTCGGAAAAAGGCCCCCGAAAGGCCCTGAATTTTGGCCATACCCTCGGCCACGCCCTCGAAAGTTGGGCCTTGGCGCAAGACCGCCCTCTGCTCCACGGAGAGGCCGTGGCGCTGGGCATGATCGGAGAAGCCCGGCTGTCGGTGCCCTATGCCGGACTGCCCGAACCCACCGCCCGGCACATCCAACAGACCATCGAACGCTTCTTTCCGCTGGCCGCCGAAGGGCTCGTGCCCCAAGAATTGCCGAGAATGGGCGCGCTGCGGCCTTTTTTGTCGCAGGACAAAAAAAACCTCGGCGACCGGATCGGCTGGGTTTTGTTGGAAAAGATCGGAAGATGGCGAGCCGTGGAATTGTTCGATTCGGACTATTGAAAGAGGGGAGGAGAGGGGTTGTTGGGAAAAACAGTAATTTGAGGCTGGAATTTGCTTAATTCGCTAAAATAAATTTGTCATGGAAAAGTTGAGACAAGTGCTTCTCGAATTCCAATTCGAACACGGCATTTCGGTTTTTGAGGCGCCGGAATTGACGGAGTTGGTGAAACAAACCTTGCCCAATTTGGAAAAGCCGCTTGCGAACATGCTCCGGTAGGCGCAGGAGGACGGGATCCCCCGGCGGCTGAAAGAAATGCGGCGGCAAGGGGCATCGGGGGAAAGCCTCTCGGTGTTGCGGACCGAGTTCAAGGAAGGCAACGGCTTTGACGATCGATCTACGGCATTCTTCAACATATTGTGCGAAGTGTATGGGCTGACTTCCTCGAGCGTGGGGAGGGCTACTTTAACGGAGCCTCCCCTTCAAGTCTGGCCGGTAAATACACTTTTAAACTACACCGAAACGGTGAACGGAGTGTCTTTCAAGATGATTCGCGTTCAAGGTGGAACGTTCACAATTGGCTGCGCCGGGGAACTGGAGGGAGATTGTGAACATCGCAAAATCCCTGCACCAGAGGTAACATTGTCGGATTACAGTATTGGTGAAACAGTAGTTACAGTAGGCCAGTTCAAGGTTTTTGTTGAATCGACGGGATATATGACGATGGCTGAAAAAAAAGGTTGGAGCTGGGTTTGGAAAGGGGACTGGGTAAAAGATCCCAATAAGAACTGGCGTCACGATGCTAGGGGCAATTTACGTTCAATCAGCGAGCATAATCATCCTGTGCTCCACGTGAGCTGGAATGACGCTGTAGAATTTTGCGGATGGCTTAGTGCCGAGACAAAAAAGGCATACCGCTTGCCAACTGAGGCTGAGTGGGAGTTTGCAGCGCGTGGAGGGAGGAATAGTCGAGGATACAAGTACAGTGGTAGCAATGATATAGAGGAAGTTGCGTGGCATAGGTATAATTCTGGTACTCAAACCCATGCGGTGAAGGAAAAGAAGGGAAACGAGTTGGGCTTGTACGATATGTCGGGAAATGTATGGGAATGGTGTTCGGATTGGATTGGTGCATACATATCGGGCAGCCAAAGAAATCCGACAGGTCCTGCAGATGGAAACTATCGAGTTCGCCGCGGCGGTGATTGGCGTGGTTATCCAGAGCGTTGTCAAGTATCCTTTCGTGCCTACGACCACCCCACTTTCTGCAATTTTTACATCGGCTTCCGCCTCGCCTCCCATTGAGACACGTGGGTTGATTGCCAGAATCAGGATTTACAGGATTGTAGGATTTACAGGATTATTTTCGGCTCCTTTGGAGCCGCTGTATTCTGCAAATGCTTGTCTGCCCCGCTGGGGCAAAAA
>JBEIJQ010000094.1:0-12407 GCA_040380145.1 Lewinellaceae bacterium
CCTTATGCCCCCAAGGGCATTTTCAGGGACCGCACTACGCCGGTGATGTCCTTTCCGCCCAATTCGCTGGGGATCTTCGACATGTCGGGCAATGTATGGGAGTTTTGCTCAGACTGGTACGGGGAGTACGAGGGCACACAAGATCCAGAGGGGCCTAAAACGGGCACCTACAAAGTGTTCAGGGGCGGTTCTTGGGCGAATGGAGCACACCACTGCCGCGTTTCGGATCGGGATTTTAACACTTTGGTCAATCGCTTTGATTACTTTGGATTGAGGATAGCACAAAGCGCCGATTAGTTCCCCAAGACCAGCCGCTTCTCGGTATTTTTTTCCACATCTTCCCTGGTCCAGAGCATGGGGCGGTATCGGCCTTCGAGCCAAAGGCCTAGCTGGTCGTCGTAGTGTGGCGAGGCGATGCTGCCGGACTGGCCGATCGGCATGGTGCAACGGGAGCGGGAGAAATCGCCCAAATCGATGATCTGGCGCCAAGAGGCCGCGGTGATCTCGCCTCCGTAGGGGCCTTTGGCGGAGGGGCGGGTCTGGTTGAGGGTATTGGTATCGCCGCCGATCGGAAATGGACCGCGGTTGAAAATGCCCGCCAGATCGGGTTTGACGCCGAACGCATGGCCGAAGGTGATTTGGTGCAGTCGCCCCCAGCGCCATTGCGACGGATCGGGTCCCAAGGTTTTGCCGAGATAGGCCACGGCGTTTTCGGCGGCCTTGGCCAGCGCGGCCTGGATCCCGCCGACCCTTTGGACCCACCAAGAGTCGGGCCGCTCCAACAGGTTGAGCACGATCAGCGGTTCGTAGTCCATGAAATCGGTGAACTTCAGTCCGATCGGGAATGGCCCTTCCCCACGGAGACCGAAGGCGGAACGCTCGTCGAGCGCATCACCGACCAGCAAGTCGAAAATTTCCTTGCGGACAACCGAGTACAGACAGCCTCCGATGCTTTCCTTGTCGAGGCGGCCATCCCAGGCGATCAGGCGGCGAACTGCCTCGCGGGCGTTTTCGGTCAAGAGATCGAGCAGTCCGTTTTCCGCTTCGCGGGCATACCGCGCGGCGATCTCTCGGCCGGGAACGCAGAACTCGTCCATTTGCCAGCGGGCAAAATCTTCCGCCGAATACTTTTCCTGTCCTTCGAACAGTTGCCGCAGGCGTTCGGCCCGGAAACCGTTCATGAAGTTCCTGCCCAGGAAATGGGGGTAATCTTCACCCGTCACTTTGTTGTTGCACGTGAACACATACCCTTTGGCGGGGTTGAACGTGTGGGGCATTTCCTCGAAAGGGACGTTGCCCGTCCATTCGTGCTCGCCCGTCCAGCCGGGCAAAGGCAGCAGCGACTTGTTGCCGGGACAGATGGGCACCTCCCCGGTCATGTAGTAGCCGATGTTGCCCGCCGTATCGGCATACACCAAGTTGAGCGAGGGTGCTTTCATCCATTTGGCCGCGGCGACGAATCCGTCCCAGTCCGCGGCGAGGTTCAATCCGTAAAAGGATTTCATCATCAGTCCCGGCTCCAGCGCCTTGGAGCGCAGGGCCAGGTGTTTTTCGGGGCAATCTGCAATATCCGAAACGATGGGGCCGTGGTGGGTCAGGACGACCTTTTCCAAATGGGGCTCGACGCTATCTTTGATGCGGATCTTTTCCTCGAGGACCGTTGCCGGGAGAATTTCCCCTTTGAACTCGTATCGGGCCATCGTCGCGTCGGTGAACCTTTCGATATAGGTATCCTGTACATCTGCGAACGAAAGGGTGGCCCCCCAGGCGATGTGGCGGTTGTGGCCGATCATAACCAGCGGTGCGCCGGGCAGCGAAACGCCCGTCACTTCGAAATCGGGGCAGCACAGGTGGTTTTCGTACCAGACATTGGGTGCCGAAAGCGCCAAATGCGGATCGTTGGCCAAAGTGGCTGCGCCGTTTTCCATTTTGAAACCCGACACCGTCCAGTTGTTGCTCCCGCCCACGGGCCGCAGCCAAGGCCCCGCGAATGCTTCCAGCCGTCCGTCGGCCAACAGGCGGTGCGCCTCGCCGGGACGGTCCAGCACCACGGGATTGCCTCCCGGGTAATCGAGGCTGAGTTCCTCCAAGCGTTCGGCGCCCACGGCCGCGGCCACTTGCATCCGAACGATCTCGTGCAGCCAGCCGTAGCTCATCTGGAATCCCACGAACCGCCCGAAGGCGAGCACATCGGACGGGGTCCAAGGCTCCGGGGCAAATTCCAAGAGTCGGAATTCGAGGGGCAGTTTTTTGCCTTTGGCGGCGATGGCCGAATTGATGCCGCGCACATACGCTTCGAGCAACGGTGCCAATTCATCGCCGGACAAAGCGGCCCAATCCCCCTCGCCACAACGGCCAAATCCGAGCGTCCGGGCAATGCGGTCGGCCGGCAGCGCATCGGCACCGAAAATTTCGGACAGCCTTCCCAACGCGATCCTACGCGTGAGTTCCATTTGCCACAGCCGGTCCTGTACATGCGCGAAACCCTGCCCGAAAAAAAGATCTTCCTTGTTTTTCGCATAAATGTGCGGCACTCCCCAGCGGTCGCGCAAGATCTCGACGGGTCGCGAGATACCTTCCGTTTTCAATGTGCCCTTCGTCCCGGGCAGGGAGCGCTTTGCCAGAAAACGCAGGAAAGGGGGCAGGAGCAATTTCTTGAACAAGGTGCGATGGTTTTGGCGTGTGCGGTCGATGGAACGCAAAATTAACCCTCGGGGCGGACGAATTGGTTTTTGAACCGCCCCAGATTGCGGGATCGGCGAATTTATTTTATAAAAAAATGATTATCAATTTTTTTTATTTTTTATACAAAATAAAATACTTCCCTTTGCATAAAAAAATACCACAATCGCCCCAACTAGAAATTAAATACTTCTATATTTGGGTTTTGGAATTTCAATTAAAATAACATTATTAAACCAAAATTTTAATAAATGTTCGGTAATCTACGCCTCAGCATTGCTCGTTTTGTCGGTCTGCCGTTGACGGCCATTTTGTTGTGCGCGGTCGGCCTGCTGATGCCAAGCCAAGCCAAAGCCTCGCACGGAATGGGCGCCGACCTGAGTTATCAATGCCTCGGAGGGGACACGCTGCTGTTCACCCTTTCGTTTTATCGGGACTGTGGCGGGATCGCAGCCCCCACCACGGCCACGATCGACATTGTTTCCGCCAGTTGCGGGATCAGTACAACGCTGAACCTCAACCAGTTGGCGTTCTTCGAGGTTTCTCCGCTCTGCCCGAGTTTCATCAACCAGAGCGAGTGCAACGGGGGGACTTTCCCGGGCGTGGAGCTGTATGTCTACCAGGGCACGTTTGTTTTGCCGACCGATTGCCCGGATTGGGTGTTCAGCTATGGCCTCTGCTGCCGCAACCCGGACATCACCACGCTCTCGCTGCCCGACACATGGGATCTGTATGTACAAGCCACGTACAACAGCGTGCTGGCCAACCAACTGGGGGGATGCAACTCTGCGCCGGTGTTCACGACGCCTCCCGTGCCGTACATCTGCGCCGGTCAGGTGTTCAACTACAACCACGGTGCCATCGACTCCGACGGCGACTCTTTGGTGTACACGCTCGTGCAGCCTTTGGACGATGCGGCTACCCCGATCCCGTACAACCCGCCTTTCAACCCCACCCAGCCCATGGCCACTACGGGGCCCTTCTCGTTCAGTTCCACCACCGGACAAATGACGATCACCCCGCAGGGCACCCAAACGGCCGTGGTCGCCATTCGGGTGGACGAATACCGTGACGGCGTCCTGATCGGTTCGACCATGCGCGACATGCAGGTGGTGGTGATCAACTGTAACAACGCGGCCATCCAGGTTGCTCCGCCGGCCAACATCCAGCCGCCCTCAGCGGTGTTCTTCCCCGACCCCAGCGGCCCGGGAGGAACTTTCGTGGTATGTCCCAACACCACCTTCACCTTTACGCAGGACGCCACGGACCCCAATGCGGCCGATATCATCAACATGACCTCCAACATTTCCCAAGCGATACCGGGAGCGGCCACCCTGCCCCAGCCGGGCAATCCGGCCCAGATCGCCGTGTTGGTGCCCGGTGTCACGCAGACGACTTCTTTCACGATCACCTACAACGATGGCGCTTGCCCCATCCCTTCCAACCAAGTGGTGGGCTTCACGGTGTATGTGCCCGAAGTGACCATCATTGCAGGTGATACATTGGCTCTTTGTGGCGGATACGATCAGAACCTTCAAGTGGCCGCACAGGCTCAGAGCCTGACTCCCGGCACATACAGTTGGACCCAGTTGTCAGGTGTTCCCGTGAACATCCTCAACGGCAACACACCCAACGCTACCATTCAAATACCGGCCGCCGTGCTGACTCCATTGCAGTTCGTGGTGCAGTTCACCGATGCGTTTTGCACGGTCTTTGACACGCTCACGGTGGAATTCGGCACCCAGCCCCTGGCCATCATCGCTTCTGCCAACGACAGCCTTTTGTGCGGAAACAACCTGCCGCAAGCGGTCGAACTGTCGGCCGATATTTCGGCCAATCCACCTTATTATTATGGTGGCAACTTCTCCTGGACGCCGGCCGGTGTGATGGACACCGCGACCAGCCAAAACCCGACGGCCTCTGTGGTGGGCAATGCGCCCGTGACCTTTACGGTCACCTATACCCTCGGCAACTGTGTGGGTACCGACGATGTGACCGTCCTGTTCGACCAGCCGATCTTGACGATCACGCCGCCCGCCGACACGATCTGTGCGGGTGATTTGGTCTGTCTGACGGCCAACATCTCCAGCGACACGAGTTTCTTTTTCCAAGACTGCGATCTTTACACGGTCAACTCAATCCCCTACAACCCCGTCTTGCCTCAGACTGGAACAACCGTCACCCTGACCGACGACGCCCTTTCCGGCAACCTCAGCATCGGGTTCCCGTTTGCGTTCTTCTGTACGGATTATACTCAGTTCCGGATTTCTTCCAATGGCTTCATCACCTTTGATTTGGCCGGCACGGCCAACGGCTGCTGCTCCGGCGGCCAGATTCCCGCCGCTCCGACGCCGAACAACATCATCGCTTTGGCTTGGAACGACCTGAACCCGGGCAACGGTGGACAAATACAGTACACCACGGTCGGCACCGCGCCCAACCGCCGCTGCATCATCAACTTCGTGAGCGTTCCCCACTTCGGAGCGGCCGCGACCACTGTCACGGGACAGATCATCCTGTACGAGACTTCCAACTGGATCGACATCATCAGCATCAACGTCCAGAACGACGGCAGCAACATGACCCAGGGCATCGAAAACTTCGACGGCACGCTCGGTTTCGGCGCCCCGGGACGGGTGGCATCCAACTGGACGGCCCAATCCAATGCGTTCCGTTTCCGCCCCTTCTTGATCAGCAATCCCAGCGGCGTGACTTACAACTGGCCCCAGTTCGGCATCCTGGACACCAACCAGATCTGCGTGCCCCTGACGGTAACCACCCCCATCGTGGTGCAGGCCATCAATCCCGACGGTTGCGCCTATGGACAGATCGCAACCATTTCGGTGGGCGGCGACCTGTCCGCGCCACAGTTCAGCGCCTGTACCCCCAATGTGGGCCAAGTCACATTCAACTGGCTGCCGGTCGCCGGTGCTGTCGGCTACGAAGTGAGCTTGGATCTGGGCGCCACTTGGATCAACAACGGAAACACCACCTCTTATACAGTTACCGGCCTCGGCAACAATGAGTGCTTCCGCCTGACGGTGCGCGCCGTTGCGCCCGTCAATGTTTGCGGAACCTTCGCCAACTTCTTCGATTGCTGCGCGCTGAACTGCTTGAACCCCTCCGTGGTACCCACTCCGCCCACTTGCAACGGTGGCGCCAACGGAACCGCCGCCATCGAAGCCGGGGGCAACTCCCTGGCGCCCGTCTCTTTCGAAATCGTGGGCGGTGCCACTGTGGTGTCCCCAACCACCGGTACCACGCTGACCGGACTGACCCCGGGCCGCTACGACGTGGTGATCACCGATGCACAGGGTTGCTTCGACACCATCACCTTCAACATCACCAATCCCCCCGCCATTGTCACTTCGACTTCCACGGTAGACGAGATTTGCGACAACAACGGATCCGCCACGGTGGTCGCTTCGGGCGGTGCCGGTGGATTCACCTATCTGTGGAACAATGGCCAGACCACGGCCACGGCCACCGGCCTCGATGCCCAAATCTACACGGTCACGGTCACGGATGCCAATGCCTGCACGGTCACGGCCACTGCTACGGTCGTGTTCGACGGGCCCGATCTGCAGATCGTTCCCGCGACCGACACGGTCTGTCCGGGCGAGCCGATCCAACTGCTGGCCATCATGACCAGCTCGGGCACTGCTTCCGGCTGTGGCCCCAGCGGTCTGCAGTGCAACCAGTCGCCCAGCGTATTGGAAATCAACTCCGGAACGGATACGCTCGGTACCTTGGATGGGACGCCATACAACGGATTCTTCGAAGGCGGCCGCGTACAGATGCTTTTCACCGCCGCCGAAATGCTCAACGCCGGCCTGCAACGCGGTCTTTTGACCGGCTTGGGCTTTGAAGTGCTCAACAAACAGAACACCACGGGCTACAACGGTTTCACCATCTCTCTGCGTTGCACCAACCAGACAGAACTCACTGGCTTCGTCGGCCCTGCGGGCTTCACCACCGTGTTCAGCGATTCGGTGTACACGAGCCCGGGTTGGAACCTGCACAACTTCACCACCCTCTATGATTGGGACGGAGTTTCCAATCTGGTGGTCCAAGTCTGCTTCACCAACAACACCTTCAGTCTCTCGGATTGGGTTTCGGGCGGCGCCACTCCCTTTGTTTCCACTGCCCAAGCAGAAAACGACAACGCCAGCGGTTGCACCCTTGCCGTCGATCGCCTGTTGAGCGTGCGCCCCAACGTGCAGTTCTCCAACTGTACAACGGTGGATTACACCTGGTCTCCGGCCACCGGCCTCAACGATCCCAACGTGGCCAACCCCATCGCTTCGCCGTTGGTGACCACTACATACAGCGTGACCGCCGACGACGGCGTCTGTCCGCAAACGGGCACCGTGACCATCGTAGTGGAAGGTGGCCTGACGGCCCCTGTACAACTGCCCTGCAGCAATATCACCTACAACGGTCTCACATTCAACTGGGAGCCTGTCGCCGGGGCCACCGCTTTCGAGGTCAGCCTCGACGGGAACACTTGGACGCCCGCCAACGGCGCCAACGGCCTTTCTCATGTACTGAACGGTCTGGTTTCCGGACAAACGATCACCCTTTTTGTGCGCGCTGCCGGCGGAACGGCCTTCTGCCCGAACACCGTATCGCAGTTCGCCTGCACCACGGCACTTTGCGCCCAACCCACGGCGCAAGCCTCCGCCGAAACCTGCTTCGGCCAAGCCAACGGCTTCGTGCTCGTGACCGGCGACGGTACCGGCCCCTTTGTTTTCGACCTGATCCAAAACGGATCGGTGCTGGCCTCCGATACCGCAGCGACCATCGTGACCTTCAACAACTTGGCCCAAGGCCAATATGAAGTCCAAGTGACCGACCAAACGACTCTGTGCATCGGCTCGGCCCTGTTCACCATCGGCGGCCCTGCGGCTCCGATTTCGCTGGTGGCCACCTCCACGCCGGTTTCCTGCTTCGGCGGCAACAACGGCACCGCCACCGCCACCGCCAACGGGGGCAACGGAGGCTTCACTTACAACTGGAACCCCGGTGGCGCCGGACAATCCATTTCCTCGCTCGTGGGCGGCAGTTACTCGGTAACGGCCACCGATGCCAACGGCTGCTCGGCCTCCGCCACGGTCACGGTCAACGCCCCTGCCCAGCCCATCTCGGTGACCATTGCCTCCAACGGCCCCTCTTGCAACGGCGGCAACAACGGCCAGGCATTTGCCAATACTGCCAACGGCCAAGGCGCGTTGACTTGGAACTGGTCCGACGGTCAAACCACGGTCATCGCGCAAAACCTGCCCGCCGGCCCGATCGGCGTGACGGTCACCGATGGCAACGGCTGTACCGCTTCCGCCACGGGTACGATCCAACAACCGACACCCCTTGTCGCGGCCATGATCGATACGGTCAATACCTGCATCGGCGGCAGCATCGGACAATTGACGGCGGATGGTTCCGGCGGAACTCCCGGGTACAACTACACTTGGAGCAACGGTCAGGCCGGAGCGACTGCCACGGGCCTCGGAACGGGCTCCTACTCCGTCACGGTCACCGATGCCAACGGCTGTACCGGCTCCGTTGCCGGCTCCATCGCCGAGTTCCAAGTGTTGGCTCTCCAGGTCCTTTCCGACGAACCCTGCGCGGGCGCCGCAGACGGAACCCTCTCCGCGAATGTTTCCGGCGGTACGGGCGCTTACTCCTATTCGTGGAGCAACGGCCAACAAGATCCCACGGCCTCCGGACTGATCGGCGGCACATATTCCGTAACGGTCAACGACAGCAACGGCTGTTCCGTAGAAACGAACGCGATCCTCAACGAAATCGCGCTTCCGATCGTGAACATCCACCTCAACGGGGTGGCCACCGATACCTTCGATCTGACAGCAGCTGCGATCTACAACATCACCGCAGCCGCCTCGCAGGCCGCCAACACTTCCTACCAGTGGATATTCGCCAACCCGCTCACGGTGGCCGATCCCTCGGTGTTCCAGACCACGGTCAATTCCAACTCCACGGGCATCTACACGCTGGCCGCCACGGCCAACTTCAACGGCTGCGTGTCCACCGACCAAGTGACCCTGATCTTCGACAATCCCGCGCTGGTGATACCCAACAGTTTCACGCCCAACAGCGATGAGCGCAACGACGACTTCTACCCGCTCGTATCCGGCGACATCGAAATCCTCGAGTTCCGCATCTATAACCGCTGGGGCAACGAGGTGTACAGCAACAAAGACCTGCCATGGGACGGTATCTACAAAGGTGAACCAGCTCCACGCGATGCCTACATCTATGTGGTGGTCTATCTCGACGGCGACCTGCCCCAACCCGTGACCCTGACCGGCGACGTGACACTGATCCGTTAAACGGAAAAGGCTCCCAACGTCTGTTCGCGAAACGCCCCCTTGGTTTCAAGGGGGCGTTTTTTGAGAGAAGACATCTCCTGAAAAAACCAATTGCAATACACCCCAAATTGTCATTGGATCGAAATTTTCCAATGGAAATCCTGATGAGGGGGGCAAAATGCAATACACCTATCCAACTGGTTGTTTTTCATTGTCTCAAAATGGTCATTGGACTTTTTGATCTGCTCTATGGATGGTCTTTCGATTATTTTCAGCTGTAGCCGAGCCTTGACAAGTCAACCTATACGTTTATTTTGGAGGTCGAGCAATAAATAAACCAGGGAAGCAAATTTCTATGTCGCTGAGTTTTTGGGAAACATCCACTTTTTATGCCCCCGCCGATTTTGTTGTCGTCGGCAGCGGCATCGTCGGACTGAATACTGCCTTGGCCTTGCGTTTGGCTCGGCCCTCGGCTCGCGTCGTCGTTTTGGAAGCCGGTCGGATGCCCTGTGGAGCCAGTATCAAAAATGCGGGTTTCGCCTGCTTCGGCAGCATGTCCGAATTGATGGACGACCTTTCCAATGGAGCCTCGCCCGAGGATGTTTTTGGCCTTGCGCAAAGGCGATACAAGGGGCTTCTGCGTTTGCGGGAAAAATTGGGCGATCGGGCGCTCGGCTACGAACCGCTCGGTGGGTACGAAATTTTCACCGAACCAGATGTTTTTGCGGCCTGTGCCGATCGGATCGAAGAGTTCAACCGCGCGATGTACGAAAACATAGGGCTGGAAAATGTCTATTCCGTCGTACCCAGTGGTTCACTCGATTCGTTTGGCTTTTCGGGCGTTTGCGGTGCGATCCTGAATCGAGCGGAAGGGCAGATTCACACGGGCTCTGCGATGATGGCACTGCTCCGCATGGCCCGCGAAAACGGCGTGGAAATCCTGAACGATTTTGCCCTGAGGGATTGGGAGGAAAACGATTCCGGAGTGATGCTCCATGGTCCGGAGGGACTGGTATTGCACGCCTCCCGGGTTTTGTTTTGTACGAATGGGTACACCCGAAAATTGTTGCCCGAACTCGATGTACGCCCCGCCCGAAACCAAGTGCTCATAACGGAAGAGATTCCCGATCTACCCTTCAAAGGCTCCTTTCACTACGAGAGAGGCTATTTTTATTTCAGGAACATCGGCGACCGGATACTCCTTGGCGGAGGCCGCCACCTCGATCCCGATACAGAAAGCACCGCGGAAGACGATTTCACGCCTTTGATCCAAGAAGCTCTCGAAGAATTGCTGCAAAACGTCATCTCGCCACGCAGACGGCCAAGGATTGCCCAACGCTGGACCGGTATACTGGGACTGGGCGATCGCAAAAAGCCCATCGTTCAATTGGTTTCGCCGAGGATGGCCGTCGCGGTCCGCCTCGGCGGAATGGGAGTTGCCATCGGCACGCTCGTGGGGGAAGAGGCCGCTCGGATGTTGCTCGACAAAACCTAATCCGCAGAACAACTGGTTTTTGTCAGCCTCCGAGCACCCCAAAGCAACAGAACGCCATCACGGCCAAATTCAGAGCTGCCAACGTCCATATCCATGGGAATCCGCTGCCGGCCAATTCTTCCCGCACATAATCTTCGATCCGTTCCTTGAATTCGGTGTTCAGCTGCGGACGATTTTCTTCGGTGAAAGACAAACGCGTCCGGATTTCGCCGTACCAGTAGGCAAACGGCAACAGACCTACCAGAAAGGCGATCAGACGGCGCAAGCCGGACGGCATCTTTTCAAAGGCTTTTTGTATCCCATTGACCAGTTGGGAAAGGGCCATGGACGAAAGCTCACGGGGATTTTCCAAACCGATAAGCTGCCCTACCGCCAGATCGGCCACATGCGCTATCAGACCCTCCGCATGGGCCAAAGCGAACAGCAATCCTTTTCTTAAGGCCGCCGCTCGGGCCAACCAAAAATAAACCAATGGAAATACCACTGTAAAAACTGTGATACACCCGATCCACTCGATCAAAGGTTTCGGAAATCCGTGAAAAAGGGCGTGGGCCACCAAAAACAAAACGAATCCCCAATTGAAAATGAGGCCCAATACAACGGGAACCAAGATGTCCGTTATGACCAACGATCCGGCTCTTACGGCCTGCGCTATGGACTTAGGGGTCATTGACCGGCTCTTTGGCCCGAAATCACATCCCTTGCAAACAACAATTTCGGTTTCCAGTACTTGGATACAGACACATTTTCGACCATCACGCCCCGAGAACTGGTGCTGTGGACGACCAAAATCCCTTCGGCGGTGTTGTCCAAGACCAGGGCAACATGCGTCACTTTTCCGCCTTTGCCCGCACTGGAAAAAAACACCAAGTCACCGGCCTTGGCATGCTCGAGGGTAACGGCTTGCCCTTCGGTGGCCTGGATTTTAGATGCTGGGGAAACCTTTACATTGTAAAGGCCCAGCACATAAGATGTGAAGCCCGAACAATCGAAACCTGTCTCGGGTGCACGACCGGCATATTTGTACTTGACGCCCACAAACTGTCGGGCGCGCTCCACGATGCCCTTGCGAAAGGCCATTTCTTTGTTGGCCGGGATCTCTGTTATTCCGGGATTGTCGGTAATTTTCTTTTTCCCCTTGCACGAAACAAGGGAGGTAGAAAGCACCAACAACAGTAAAACGAGCATCCGAAAGGAGCAATGCCGCGATATGTTCATACGTTGCGGAGTGTTGGGTTCGGACCGAAGAAGATAATTTTATTATGCAAGCGACTGGCCCGAACTTGGTTTCAAGAAGGAGGGACTTTTTTTCTTGACTTTCCAAATTTCTCTGCAAGATTAACTGTTGCGCAAACTGGGGCGTCGCCCCTGCGGCATCAGCCCTTCTTGGCCAGCCCGACGTCGTTCACGATGCGGTACATCAGGTCGCGGTCCTTGAGGAATGCGGAGTTGAAGGCGTCGACCGACATCGGGCTCGGCTCTAGCCCCAGGGCCAGGAGTCGGTCCTGCACCACCTTGGTTGCGGCCACCTTGTTGACGGCAGCGTTCAGGCGTTCGACCGTGGCGCGGGGCATGCCCGCCGGACCGATCAGCCCGTACCAGGACTCGAACTCAAACCCGGGCAGCCCCGACTCGGCGATCGTCGGCACGTTGGGCAGCAGCGGGTTGCGCTTGCGGCCAGTGATCCCCAGCATGCGATAGCGCGGGTCGTTGCGGAAGGCTGCCGATCCCGCGGTGGGCACGATCACCGCCTGCGCCCGGTTCGCGCCCACATCGGTCACGGCTTCGGCCGTGCCCTTGTAGGGCACATGCATCACGTCGATGCCCGCGGCCTTCACGAAGTAGGCCATGGCCAGGTGGGTGGAGCTACCCACGCCGGCCGAGCCGTAATTGAGCTGACC
>JBEIJQ010000095.1:0-12274 GCA_040380145.1 Lewinellaceae bacterium
CGGAGGACCGCTTCCGGGAAGCGCGCGGTGATACGCGACAGGAGATCGGCGTTGGTAAGGGAAGAAGCCATTAGGAGATGTTGTACGATTCGAGCAATTCCTTGTACTCCGGTGAGTAGCGCCGGCGTCCGGATTCGTTTTTGATGATTTCCTGAATTTTCATGATCCCGTCGATGATCTGTTCGGGCCGTGGAGGGCATCCGGGCACGTACACATCCACGGGAATGACCTTGTCGATGCCCTGCAGCACGCTGTAGGTGTCGAAGATCCCGCCACTGGAGGCGCATGCGCCCACGGCGATGACCCATTTGGGCTCGGCCATTTGTTCGTACACCTGTCGGAGCACGGGGCCCATTTTTTTGGCGATGGTGCCCATCACCATCAGGAGGTCGGCCTGGCGGGGCGAAAAGCTCAGGCGTTCCATGCCGAAGCGTGCCAGATCGTAGTTGGTGCCCATGGTGGCCATGAACTCGATGCCGCAGCAGGAGGTGGCGAAGGGCAGGGGCCAAATGGAGTTGGCCCGGGCGAGGCCGATGGTCTTGTCGAAAGTCGTGGCCAAGAAGCCCTGGCCTTCGAAACCTTCTAATTGGGGGACAACGGTTGCCATATCGGGTAGGAGTGTTGGGTAAGGGAAAAAATCAATCGTTCGTCCGGGCCATTATTTGTCCCATTCGAGAGCGCCTTTTTTGAGCACATAAAAAAAGCCCGCCAGGAAAAATCCCACGAAAGTGGCCACCGCGACGAACCCTTCCCAGCCCATTCCGCGGAAGTTCACGGCGTAGGGGTAGAAAAAGATCACCTCCACGTCGAAGAGGACGAAGAGGATGGCCGTCATGAAATACTTCACCGAAACGGGGATACGGGCATTGCCCTGGGATTCGATGCCGCACTCGAAGTTTTCGACCTTGTGCTTGGATTTTCGGAAGGGGCCCAAAAAGTGGGTGAGCGTGAGCACGAGCGCCACGAAGCCGAACGCCACGAGGGCTTGGAGGGCGATGGGCAGATAGCTGGCAGGGAGATTCATATCAAAGGGTATGGATTTGTCAACGGTGGGCAAAGATACAAAACGCCCGCTTATGATTTTTGTTCTTGCGCGCGGGCGAGCCTTTGGGCGGCAACGAAGGCCTCCCATTCGGCGAATTTTTCGGGGCGCATGACCCTTGGGAATTTGCTCTGGCCGCCCAATTTGCCGAGGGCCCTTTGCCATTCGTAAAACCAGTCGGCGGGCACGGTTTCGACGATCACTGCACGGAGGGCGTTTTCGCGTCGCTCGGTGTCGTAATCGGCGTTCAGGGCGCGCAGGGCGCGGTCCAATGGTTCGGCCAAGACGGCGTTTTCGACCGGCAGGTCCACGCCGAGGTACCATTTGTGGGCAAAAAGGCCGTCGTAGGGGATGCCGGCCACGGTGAATTCCCGGATGTCGAGCCCCGATTGTTCGCCCAGTTGGCGGACGGCCGCGTTCATGTTGTCCACCGAAAGGTGTTCGCCGGTGACGCTGAGAAAATGCTTGGTCCGACCGGTGATGACGAGTTCGCGGCGTCCGAGGTCGGTGAAACGCACGGTATCGCCGATGAGGTAGCGCCAGGCACCCGAACAGGTGGTCATCAGCAGGGCGTAGTCCACGCCGGTTTGTACCTCGTCGAGGGCGAGGGCGGGCGCGTCGGGCCGGATGTCGCCGTCGGGGCCGAAGCAGCGGTCGTCGAAGGGCACGAATTCGTAGTAAATGCCGTTGCCGAGGAGCAGCTGCATGGCGTTGGTTCCCGTCCGGGTCTGAAAAGCCACGAAACCTTCGGAGGCTAGATAAGTGTCGAGATAGACCAGCGGGCGGCCGAGCATTTTTTCGAATCCCTTTATGTACGGTCCGAAGGCCACGCCGCCCGAAGCGTACACGCTGAGGTTGGGCCAGATCTCGTGGATGTTCGACAAGCGGTTGCGCTCGATGACCCGCTCCATCATCAGTTGCACCCAAGCGGGGATTCCGGATATCACGCCCACATCCCATCGGGGGGCCTCTGCGGCGATGGCCTCGATGCGGGCGTCCCAATCGCGGATGCGCGCGATGCGGAAACCGGGGCGGTAGTACTTTCTGAACCAGACCGGTATGCGGCCGGCGTTGATGCCGCTGAGGTCGCCGACCTGGCAGCCGCCCTCGCGGCGCAGTTCGATCGTGCTGCCGAGCATCAACATTTGGCGCGCATAAATGGAGGGATCCACTTCGGGAATTTCGGCAATGCCCAAAAACATTTCCATACTGGCTTTTTTCATGGCGCGCTGCATCTCCCGGGTGACCGGGATGTATTTGCTCGGCGCGCCAGAAGTACCGGAACTCAAGGCAAAACAAACGGTTTTTCCGGGCCAGCAAATGTCGGGCTCTTGGGCCAGGGAGCGGTGCCACCACCGATCGAACAAGGCGTTGTAATCGTGGACGGGGACGGTTTCGCGGAATGCCCGCACTGGATCGGGGCGGTTCAAGATGTCGCGGAAACGGTGCTCGAGCCCAAAAGCGGTGTCTTGGGCCCGGTGCAAAAGGGCACGGAGTGTCTTGATCTGCAATTCTACGGCAGAGTCATTGCCCGGATTGATCCGGTTGCGCAACTGGATGCCGCGTTTGATCAATCGGCCCAACAACGGCTTGGGCAACGGGGACGGGGCGTTGAATGGCATAGGCGTTCCGTTTTTGGCGCTTCAGAACAATAGTAGTCTGTTTTTAACGCCGCAAAGATAGGGCAATGGGAGCACCCCCCAGCCCATTGGCACGCCGGAGGAATGGATCACGGTGTTTTTGCTACCTTTGCCGTCCATGTTTTCGCTGTTCAAATTGATGCGCTATGCCAAGACCTACAAACCATTTGTAGTGGGCAACGTGCTTTCCAACGTCTTCATGGTGCTGTTTTCGCTGGTCTCGGTACCGGCGATCATCCCTTTTTTGCAGATCCTGTTCGACGTAAAAAACCCGGTGCAGGTGGCTCCGCCTGAGATGGCTTGGAACGTCAGCGCGCTGCTCGACCGCCTGGACTACGAGATGTCGCTGCTGATTCTCGAATACGGCAAGCCGAACGCCCTGTTGATCGTGTGCCTCGGAGTGGTGGCGGTCTTTTTCCTGAAAAACCTGTTCCGCTACCTGGCCTTGGCTTTCATGGCACCGGTGCGCAACGGGATCATCCGCGACCTGCGGCGGGACCTGTTCGACAAATTGCTGGCCCTTCCCATCGGTTATTTCACGGAGGAAAAAAAGGGGGACCTGATGGCCCGGATCTCGTACGACGTGCAAGAGGTCGAGTCCAGCATCCTCAACGTACTGGAAACAGCCGTGCGCGAACCGCTGATGATCGTCGGCTCCCTGTTGCTGATGACGGCCATCAGCCCACAACTGACGCTGATCGTGCTGGTGCTGATGCTGTTCACCGGTGTGGTCGTGGGAGGGATCAGCCGCCGGCTGCGGCGCAATTCGATGCGGGCACAGACCAAATTGGGGGCACTGCTTTCGGTGATCGAGGAAGGTCTCGGCGGGCTGCGCATCGTCAAGGGCTTCAACGCCAAGCGCTACCAGGCAGACAAGTTCAAAAAAGAAAACGACGAGTACCGGGAGATCTCCATCCGTCTGCTATGGCGGCGGGAACTGGCCTCTCCCCTATCGGAGTTCCTCGGGGTCTCCATCATGATGCTTCTGCTTTGGTACGGGGCCGGATTGGTTTTTCGCCAAGAGCTCTCCGGAGAAACATTTATCGCCTTCTTGATCTCTTTCTATAATGTGATCAACCCGGCGAAAAACTTTGCGGGGGCGGCCTTCAACATCCAAAAAGGACTCGGGGCGGTGGCCCGCATCGAAAACGTGCTGGCCGAGGTCTCCTCGATCGTGGATGCCGATAATGCAGAGCCGGTGGCGACCTTCGAAAAGGCCATCGAATACCGCGATGTGACCTTCTCCTATCGGAACGGCGATCCGGTGCTACGCAACATCGACCTCGTCCTGCCCAAGGGCAAGGTCGTGGCCTTGGTGGGCACTTCGGGCTCCGGAAAGACGACCCTCGCCGACCTGCTCCCGCGTTTTTTCGATGTGGAAAGCGGACAGATTTTGCTCGACGGAACGGACATCCGAGGATTCAAGATGGCCGATCTGCGGCGGCTGATGGGTATCGTAAGCCAGGAGCCGGTGCTGTTCAACGATACGATTTTCAACAACATCGCCTTCGGCTTTCCCGCCACCGAGGCACAGGTGGTCGAAGCGGCCAAAATCGCCAACGCGCACGATTTCATCCTGGAGACCCCCTCGGGTTACCAAACGAACATCGGCGACCGCGGCGCCAAACTGTCGGGCGGCCAACGCCAGCGCCTGACCATCGCCCGGGCCATTCTGCGCAATCCGCCCATCCTCATCTTGGATGAGGCCACTTCCTCGTTGGATTCCGAATCGGAGCGGCTCGTGCAAGAAGCGCTTTTCCGGTTGATGCAAAACCGCACGACACTGGTCATCGCGCACCGCCTTTCGACGATCCAACGGGCCGACGAGATCGTGGTGCTGCAGGATGGGCGCATCGTCGAAAGGGGCCGGCACGATTCGCTGATGGCCTTGGGCGGCGTTTACCGCAAATTGGTCGAACTGCAGGCGTTGTGATGCGGCCGCTCAGGGGCGATCTTACAGCAATCGCCGGCCGTCCTCAACCCTCCAACACGCTTTTGGGAAAAACAAACCAAAAGGCGCTGCCTCTTTCCCCGTTGGGTTCCATCCCGATCTGCCCACCATAGATCTGCACGATTTTCTTGCAGATGGAAAGACCGAGGCCGGCCCCTTCGATCTCGTCCTGTCGGTGCAGGCGACGGAAAAGGCCGAAGATGCGCTCCCGAAACTCGGGCGCGATGCCGATGCCGTTGTCCGACACCCAAAAACGCACGTCCGTCTCGGTCTCGTCACTCCAAATGCGCACCATCAACGGACGGTCGCTGCGGTATTTGATGGCGTTGACGATCAGATTTTGAAAAACAGCCCGCAAGTGGTCTTCCACCACCAACACCTTCGGCAGCTCCCCGATTTCGATGGCCGCCTCGGCTTCTTGGATCTGAAAATGGAGGATGGTCATCAACTCTTCCAAAACGGTGTTGGGGTCCACAAGGGTCTTCAAACTTTCCTCGCGGCCCGTGCGGGAATAATTGAGCAGCCCCAAAATCAGGGTGTTCATCCGCAGGGTGGCTTTTTCTATGAAGCCCATGAATTCCTGACCCTCGGCGTCGATATGTTGCTGGTGGCGCTTGCGGAGCAACTGTACATAACTGGTGATCGTCCGAAGCGGCTCGCGCAAATCGTGTGAGGCTGCGTATGCGAACTCCTCAAGATCGCGGTTGTTGCGCTCGAGCCGTCGAGCATATTCTTTTTGCTGCTCCTCGGCATCCATCTGTGGCGTTATGTCCACGGCATAGATCACCAAGCCCTGTACCCGTTCGTTTTTGTCGAACAGCGGCCTTTTATCCGAGCGCACCCAACGGTGGCCACCCGTGGGCAAAAATACTTTTTCGACCACGTTCAGCAAGGGCCGACCGGAGTCCATCACCGCTTTGTCCTCCAAAAAATAATTTTCGGCCAACTCCGGTGGGATGATCTCTTGGAGAAGAAGTCCCTCGAAAAACTCTTTTGGCTGGCCCATGTAATCCGCAAAGGCTTGGTTGACCCGCGTCACTCGATTGTTGCGGTCCTTGTAGCAGACCATGGCCGAGAAAGAATCCAAGAGCCTTTCCAACTCCACCGTCCGCTCTTTTTCGACCTCACGGCTTTGCTTGAGGGCCCGCATGTTTCGCAAGTTGTTGACCAAAAAAAACGCCGTCATAGAGTAACCCAACCAATGGGTACCCAACAGGTACCATTTTTCCAAAGGAGTATGCTCGGCCCAATAAATGGAAAAAGCGAACGTACAGCCGACCACTACCGAATAGGCCACGATCTGACGTTCATTGGTGTGCAAGATGGAGCCAATCAAAAATCCGAGTACGTACAAGGAAGAAAGCACCTGCTCGAAATTGTTGAGATGCAACCAATAAAGCATCGTGCACACATAAAAGTAGGAGCATATCCGATTGAAAAGGCCCAACTTTTCCCTAGCCCATTCGCCAGTGAAAGACAACAACCAGAATACAAAGCCCGATCCCCCGAGGAGCCAATTGGCCCAAAAAATAGGCTGCAGCTGTGGCTCGGCAAACAGAACCGCCGCCTGCGCCACCGGGAAGGACATGTTCAACAGAAGCATGAACCGAAGAAACCACCGCTCGCTTTTTCCCAAGCGGTCCACCAAATCGAGCAATACCACGGATCAGCCTTTCAAGGGTTGAGAAATATTGTCGTGGGCCGATGACTCCGGCACCAAACGGTTCGAGGAGCCGTATTGCACTTTCCAACCGGCGGCGTCCGCGAGGCTTTCGATGAGCTCGAGGTGGCGCACCCCTTCCTCGCGGGCCTTTTGGATGAGCGGCAGGAAAAATCCGTTCATCTCCGTGGCGTATTGCGTGCGGAACAAACTGTCGATATCGTTTTGCGGCCGATCGTCGCCGTTGCGGATGGCGTCCAGAGAGAGTTCGCGGACGGCGCGCTGGATGCGGTTGAGGTCTTCTTTTCCGAAAGAATTGAAAAGCCCGTTCTGCAGGTCGAAGTATTCCACCTCGGGATCTATGGCGATGGGCTCCACATCGGGGATGCTGTCGATGCGGAAGGTCTTGGTCGCCTCATCGGGCGTGATCTTCATCCTTTTCAGGTCGAGACCAACCAACGCTTTGAGCTTCACCCGCACGGTGGCCTGTTTGCGAAAAGGCCATACATCCATCCAGTAATGATCGTCGTAGTGGTACACATTGGCGTAGTGCCCCTCGGCGGTGACCAGTTTGGAAACCGCCTCGATCCTTTCGAGCACTACACTGCTGGAGATACTGGTTTGAGGGACCGCGTTCCACGGGAAATGGGATTGGAGCGCCCAAATAGCGCCTGCTCCGAAAACGAACATAATCAGGTAGGGATAGACTTTTTTCATACCGTGGCAGCTTTGATAGGTGATGGTTTTCTTTTTCAACCCAAAAATAAAACAAATTGTTTTTATTTTACTTTTTCACGAAAAAATTTTTTCCAATTTATTCCCTCTGGAACCTTTTGCCAAGATACAGATCCCCTCGACGTTTTGTTCGTCGAGCCAACTTTTGGCGGCCTCCGCATCAGGAAAATACCGGGCGCCGTCGGGCAGTTTCACTTTCGAAAATTCTTTTCCGACAAACACTTTCCACACCAGCGAAAACCCGCCCACCCGGTCGGCCAAGGCTTGGTGTTCGATGGGGCTTTCGGTGCCCAGTTCCAACATGTGTCCCAGCACGACGGCCTTTTTCTCCTCCGGGCGCTTGCCGAAACTGGCGAGTGCATGGCCCATGCTGGTGGGATTGGCGTTGTAGGCGTCCATGACGAGGGTGGCTCCGCGCCAAGAAAGGATTTGCGAGCGGTTGTTTTCTGGGACGTACGCCTCCAGTGCCTGCTTGAAGCCTTCGGGCGGCACGCCGAAGTGGTGGCCCACGGCAGCAGCGGTCAGGATGTTGTCGAAGTTGTATTCGCCGTACAGCTGGCTCTCGATGCTCCAAACCTTGCCGTCGAGCACCCATTCGGCACGCAAGAACTGCTCGGACGAGAGCAGCCGGAGTTCGGTCGCCAACCCGCTGCCGCCCGAACGGCCGTATCGGATACGCTTTTGCGCGCCCCGACAATCGGCCAGGTCGGAAAGAAACGGCTGGTCGGCGTTCAAAAAGACGGTACCGCCGTTTTGGGCCAAGAAAAGGTACAGCTCGGATTTGCCTTTTTTGATGCCCTCCACACCGCCGAATCCTTCCAAGTGGGCCTTGCCGATGTTGGTGATCAGTCCGTGGGTGGGCTCGGCAATGGCGGCCAGTTGGGCAATTTCGCCCTGGTGGTTGGCCCCCATTTCGATCACGGCCATCTCCGTGTCGAGCGGCATCGCCAGCAGCGTGAGCGGCACGCCGATGTGGTTGTTGAGGTTGCCCTGCGTGGCATAGGTGCGAAAGGCCGCTGCCAATACATCCCTGACCAGTTCTTTGGTGGTGGTTTTACCGTTCGAGCCGGTGATGCCGACGACGGGGATCCCGAACTGCCGCCGATGGTGCCGGGCCAAGTCCTGCAGGGCGGCCAAAGTATCTTGGACGACCAGACAGCGGGGTTCGCCCGCAAGCGCCGGTTCATCCACCACGGCCCAAGATGCTCCTTTGGACAACGCCTCCAAGGCATAGGCGTTGCCGTCGAAACGGTCGCCCCGAAGAGCAAAAAACATGCTTCCCGCTGGGATGTTGCGGCTGTCGGTCGTCACCCCGGAGGATTCCAAAAAGCGTTCGTACAGGTGTTCTATCGTGTGCGCCATGGCTCTTTTATCGTTTTTGTAGTAAATCATTCTTTTTTATAAAAAAATGATTTTTATTTTTTATAAAATAAAAAAAACAATCATCGAGCTTCTTCGGACAAGCGGGCCCAACTGCGCAACTTCCTTTCTTCGAGCCATTCGGCGGGCGCATAGTAGCACAGCGACAAGGCTTTTCGCCATTGTGCGCGGGATCCTTTCATCAGTTTGCGCACTTCCGCCAAGGCCTGGCGTTTGCGGAAACCTTTATGTACCAAGCGGTGCAACCTTTTGTAAAAAGCGGGCGGATAGGTGCCGGCGAACATCATGTCCAGATCGTCCGAATCGCGCCAGTTCTGTTTGTTGCTCAGTTGCTCGCGGACCTTTTCGTAAAATTTGGTCCCCGGCAAGGGGTACGACACCGAAACGCCGATGTCGTCGGGCATCAGGCGGTATACCATTTGGAGGGTCTTGCGGATGTCCTCGTCCGTTTCGCCCAGGTAACCGAACTGCAGGAAAAAAGCCACACGGATGCCCTTGCGCTGCAAAAGGCGGGTGGCCTGTTCGATCTCTTCGACCTGGGTGCCCTTGTCCATGGCGTCGAGAATTTTTTGAGAGCCTGATTCGGCGCCAACCCACACCTCTTCCAGGCCGGAAGCGGCGAGGGCGTCGATGTTGTCTTCCTGCAGAAGCAGGTCCACGCGGGATTGGATCTTGTAGCCGAAACGCAGGCCGCGTGTGCGGACCTCGTCTCGGAACGACTGGACCCAACCGGGCTTCAGGCCGAAAATATCGTCGCATACCCAAAGGTGGGACGCGCCATAAGATTTGGTCAGCATTTCCAGTTCGGCGGCCACCCGCTCCGGAGAGCGGGAGTTGTATCGATTGCCGTAGATGGGCTTGGCGCACCAATTGCATTTGTAGGGGCAACCCCTCGTGGTGGCGATGTTGAGCGAAAAATAGCCGTGGTGGCGGATCCAAATGCGGCGGTAGGACTCGATATCCACCAAGTCCCAGGCCGGGTCGGGCAGAGTATCCAGTTCTTTGATCACAGGCCGGCCCGGGGTGCGCACGATCTCGCCCTCCGGGGTTTTGAAGGCCAGGCCGAGCACATGCCCGAATCGGGTCTCGCCGGCCCCGAGGTTTTCGATCAATTCCTTCAAAGTCAATTCGGCCTCGCCGAGGAGCACGAAATCGGCGCCCGCCGCGAGGTAATCGGCGTAGTGGTCGGTGGAATCGGAGCTTGACACGATGACCGTGCAGCCGCGTTCACGGCCCATCTGCACAAAGGCATGGGCCACATCCCGCATCGCCGTGAGGCACATCTTGGTGAGGTAATTGAAGCCGTCGTCGTAAATCACGAGGTATTCGGGCGCCACCCGATCGAGCACGGGCGCCAACTCGGAGGTGTCCGCGATCAGATTGGCATCGAACAGCGATACCTCGTGCCCGACTTCCCGCATCACCGCCGCTGCGTAGATGGTGCCGTAAGGGGGATATGGCTGCTTGTTTTTCCACTGCTTGTCGTCGAAGCGATAAACGTAGGAGTGCGCAAAGAGCAGTTTGGACATACAAAGGGGCTTGATCAGGCAACAAAACTAATCAAAGCGGACCAATGTTCGCCCCACCGATGATTTCCCTCGGCCGAATATGATTTCGATCGGTCGCCCCTCTGCCCGCCCAACGGCTCAATCCTCGCCCGACAACATCCAACGGATCCCCCAGTAAAGCCCGAAGACCAGCAGTGCGAAGTCGAGCAGCATCCAACCGAATCCGGGGGAATTCAGCGAGCGGATCTCGAAGAACAAGAAAACCAACGGGGACACGGGCCTGCCGAACAGATCGCACAAGCCATCGCTGTCGCCGCTGTACGACCGAACGGTCAATACCGCGATATACAGCGCCAATGACAAAACCACCAGAGCACCCATCACTTTTACCACTTGTTTCATAAACCACTGTTTTAGCGTGCATTCGATTTTGTTATACCGGCCGATCTTTTCATCCAAGCCCGATCGGCCTTTTTTTCATTTTGAACAACGGCGCAAATTTATTACTATTTTATTAAAAAATAAATTTATGCTAATTTGAAATTTATTTTCAAATAGAGCCCTCGAAGGGGAATTTCGAAATGGCCGATTCGAAAAACATTTATTTATTTTATTGAAAAAATTATCCGATACATAAGCCTGTACGCGGCTGTCAGTTCGATTTACAATACTGTGCAGGGCAAAGGAAAAAGCTATCTGTTGCGCTGTTGCGGAAATTAATCGCGGGCCCGTCCTATACTGTATCTTTGCGCAAAACCGCCCACCGTGCAATTCACGATCCACGCACAAGACCCCCGATCCAAGGCCCGAGCCGGCATTTTGGAAACCGCCCACGGCCCGATCGAAACCCCGATTTTCATGCCCGTCGGCACCCAGGGCACCGTCAAGGCGCTCCACTGGTCCGAACTGAAAGATCCTGTCCGGGCGCAGATCGTTTTGGGCAATACCTACCACCTGTACCTGCGGCCGGGTCTTGAGGTGCTGCAGCGCGCTGGCGGCCTGCACGGCTTCACGGGTTGGGACCGGCCCTTTTTGACCGACAGCGGCGGCTACCAAGTGTATTCCCTCGGCGACCGGCGTAAACTCACCGAAGAAGGCGCGGTCTTCGCCTCTCATATAGACGGCTCCAAGCACCTGTTCACGCCGGAAAATGTCATGGATACTCAACGGATCATCGGCGCCGACATCGTGATGGCCTTCGACGAATGCACGCCCTACCCCTGCGAGTACGGCTATGCGCAAAAATCCATGGAGCGCACCCACCGCTGGTTGGCGCGCTGCTGGAAACGCTTCCACGAGACTGCCTGTCCGTACGGGCACGAACAAATGCTGTTCCCCATCGTCCAAGGCAGTGTATATCCCGATCTTCGGCGGGCGTCCGCCGAGTATGTGGCCTCTTTCGACGCGCCCGGCAACGCCATCGGGGGCCTGTCGGTGGGCGAGCCCCACGAGGACATGTACGCGATGACCGACCAAGTGACCGACATCCTGCCCGCTGACCGCCCCCGCTACCTGATGGGCGTGGGCACTCCGCTCAACATCTTGGAGGGCATCTCGCTGGGCATCGACATGTTCGACTGTGTGCTGCCCACCCGCAACGCGCGCCACGGGGTGCTGTACACCGCCGAGGGCATCGTGCAGATCAAGAACAGCTGTTGGAAAGACGACTTTTCGCCCATCGACGCGCAATCGCTGGCCGCGACCAGCCGCCTGCACAGCAAGGCGTATCTGCGGCACCTATTCGTGAGCCAAGAATTTTTGGCCCTGCAGATCGCCTCGATCCACAACCTTTCTTTCTTTTTATGGCTCGCCCGCGAGGCCCGCGCCCACCTGTTGGCGGGCGATTTTTCCGACTGGAAAGCCGAAATGGTCGGCAAACTGGGCCGTCGGTTGAGCGCAACGCCCCCCTCCACATGACCAAACGACTGCTCGTGGGCCTGTTTGCCCTCGCCCTGCTCTGGCTTTCTTGCAAAAGCGGACAAAAAACGGCTCCCCCTGCCGACAAACCGCTCCTCGACACCCACTGGCTCTTGCGCACCTTGAAAGGCCGCGCCATCGAACCCGTGAATGTCCGGCAAGATCCCTATCTGCTGCTCGTGGCCGCTTCCGCGCGCCTCAACGGTTCGGGCGGGTGCAACAACTTGATGGGTGCCTTCTCTCTCGACGGACCATTGCTTTCCTTCGCTCAGGTCGGCTCCACGCGGATGCACTGCCCCGGTGCGATGGAAGTGGAGAACGGTTTCCTCGACGCGCTGCGCGCCACCAACCGCTACCGCATACAAGGCGGCACACTGACCCTGTTCGACGATGGGGCCGAACTGGCCACCCTCGAAGCGAAAAGAGAATAACGGCCCGGCC
>JBEIJQ010000096.1:0-12056 GCA_040380145.1 Lewinellaceae bacterium
CCATCTACAAGGAAGATCCCAAGCAAACGGTGATGCTCCGCCTGTTGGGCTACTGCTACTACGAAATGAACGACTACCCGCAGAGCATCGCCAACCTCGAACAATACCTCGCCAAAGCAGCCAAAGCGGATGTCGGCGTGGAAGACTTCGACTACTACGCCAAGGCGCTTGAGGGCAACAAACAGGACTCGTTGGCCATCCTCGCCTACCAAAAGGTGTTGGAACTCAATCCGGCCAAAACGGAGTACTACGGAAAAATTGCCGAAACCTATTACAAGCAAAAAAAGTACGCCGACGCTGCCAAGTTCTATACGGTCAAAATGGAGAAATTGGGCCAAAACGCCACCGACCTGTACGATCTGGGCCGCGCTTATTTCTTCGGCAAAGAATACAAGTTGGCGGATTCGATGTTTGCCAAAGTTATCGAAATCAATCCCTTTCCCAATGCCTACTATTTTCGTGGTCGCTGCAACGAACGCTTGGATCCGGACGCCTACAACAATCCAGCACTCGCCAAAGACTTTGGTCTCGCAGCGCCCCACTATCTGAAATTCATTGAGGTCACCGCCGCCGAACGGGAAAAATACACCAAAGACTTGCTGAAGGCCCACAAATACCTCGTTTTCTATTACAACTTCCAAAAAAACGACGAAATGGTCATCGAGCAATGTCGAAAAATTCTCGAACTTGATCCCAACAATGCCGAAGCTGCAAATACTCTCAAGGAACGCGAAGAATCGTTGAAAACCGCCAAGCCCGGACAGAAATAACCGTCATTTTTTGGTTCTCCCAGAAAGGCTTTCCGGTTTTTGAGGCAAACGGTGAGCGTTTCGTTTGCCGCTTGAAACCGAGAGGATAATTTCGGGATAAACAAGAACGCTTTTTACAGCGGTGACTTCGGGGGCGCACATCCCCGATTCACCGCTGTAAGAATATATGGGGACAGCTTGAAAACCGGCGCGCTTTTGCAGAAAGAATAACGCCGTTGGCAAAGGGGTCCGGCCGGAGTTGATCTCAGAAGCGGTTATCTTTGCTGCATGGAATACGCAGAACTCAGACAGCGGATCCTGGCGGACGATGTGGGAGCTCACTTCGAGGAGTTGGCTCTGGCGGTTTTTCGCCATCAGGCCGAGAACAATCCCCTGTATCGGGAATTTTTGGGACTGCTGCGGGTGGAGCCTTCCCGGGTGGGCCTTTTGTCGGAAATTCCGTTTCTGCCCATTTCTTTTTTCAAGACCCACTTGGTGCGCACCTTCGAGTGGTCGCCGGCCATGGCGTTCAGCAGCAGCGGCACGACCGGTGGCGCCACTTCCGTGCATTTGGTGCGCTCGCCCAGCTGGTACCTGTACCACGCGCGGAGGGGTTTCGAAAAAAGGTACGGCCCTCTTCGGGACTGGTGCGTACTGGCCCTTTTGCCTTCCTATTTGGAAAGGTCCGGGTCTTCGTTGGTCTATATGGCCGAGGAATTCGTGCGGGCCACGGGCCGGCCGGAAAGCGGTTTTTTTCTGTACGACCACGATCGCTTGACCGATACCTTGGAGCAGTGTCGGGCCCAAGAAACTCCCACCCTGTTGCTCGGGGTGAGCTTTGCCCTGCTCGATCTGGCCGAAAGCGTTTCCCCGCCCGATCTCTCTTGGGCAACGGTCATGGAAACCGGCGGGATGAAGGGCCGCCGCCGCGAAATGACGCGGGCCGAATTGCACGAAGTCCTTTGCGCCGCCTTCGGCAATCGGGCCGTACACTCAGAATACGGTATGACTGAACTGATGTCGCAGGCCTACTCCCCTTCGGAAGGGCTTTTTTGGCCCTCGCCCACGTTGCGCGCGCTGGCTCGAGACCCGTACGATCCGTTGCAGGCGCAGCCATACGGACGCGCGGGCGGACTGAATCTGATCGATTTGGCCAATCTCGACACCTGCTCGTTCATTGCCACCGACGATTTGGGCCGCGTATATGCCGACGGGTCCTTCGAAGTGTTGGGGCGCTTCGACGCCTCGGACGTGCGGGGGTGCAACTTGATGGTCTGACGAAAAGATAGGGGGGCATTTCACGGCTGCGGTCGCCCCTTTTTGACACGAATGTTGTACTTTTGTGGGCATTTCGATCGAAAAGCGGTATTATTCGGGAAATACGGCAGACAACGGCCGGCAAAACCTCGGGCACCGACCATGGAACATATCTGGACCGGCATCAAAAATGACTTTCGCGGCGGCGATACCTTGACGAAACTCCTGTTCGTCAACGTGGGCGTGTTCCTCGTCGTCAATGTTGTCCTCTATCTGTTCTGCTGGATCGTATTCGGCACGGACTTCCTGTTGCCGTGGAACGATCTGCGCGATTGGATTTCGCTGCCCTCGCAGCCCGGCACCTTGCTCTTCAGGCCTTGGACGCCCCTCACCTATATGTTCGTGCACGAAAATCTGTGGCACATTTTGAGCAATATGTTGGTGCTGTACTGGTTCGGAATGGTCTTCAACGATGTGGTGGGCGGACGCCACACGCTGGTCGTGTACCTCTTGGGCGGACTGAGCGGGGCCCTGTTTTTTTTGCTTTACGCTTGGGGCGCGGCGCTCCTCGGCCAGGCGCCCTCCGCCGGATTCATCCTGCGGGGAGCCTCGGCTTCGGTCATCGCCATTTCGGTGGCCGCTGCGGCCACCGCGCCCTATTATCGGGTGTATCTGTTGCTCATCGGACCGGTGCGCATCGCCTACTTGGCCATTTTTTCTGTGGTGCTTTTCTTGGTCCAGATGCCGTTGAGCAACACCGGCGGGCACTTTGCCCACTTGGGAGGCGTGGCCTTTGGGCTGCTGTTTGCCCAATCCCACCGCAGCGGATGGGACATCACGGGGCGTTTCGAGCGGATGTGGGACCGGGTAGCCTCGGTGCTGCCTTCTTGGTCCAAGACACCGCGTTACCGCCCGCAGATGAACGTCCACCGTCCGGGGCAGCGGCCAACCGCCGAGGTGCCTCCATCGGTCAGGCCCTACCGGAGCGGTTCGGCGCATGGCGGACAACGCTCCGATACGCGGATAGACCAAGGGCGGATCGACGCCATTTTGGAAAAGATCAAACAGAGCGGGTATTCCAGTCTGACCGACTCGGAAAAAGAATATCTTTTCCGGGCCAGCAAAGACCAACCGTGAAAAAGCGACCGAAGGCAACGGCCGGGGTTTCGCACACCGAAAAAATACTCGGTTGGGCCACCCTCGCAGCTTCCCTCGCCCTGTGCACCACCTATTTGGCCCCGTATGTGCCGCCCGACCGATTCCGGTCGATGGCGTTTGCCGGATTGGCATTCCCGTATTGCTGGCTGCTCAATGTATGTTTGGGCCTGTTTTGGCTGTGCCGCAGAAAAAGGTATGGTTATGCACCGCTGTTGGCTCTTTTGCTGGGATGGCCTGGTCTGGGAAACTTCCTGTCGATCGGTGGCCGTTCGGACGCACGGGGCCTGCGCGTGCTCACTTTCAACGCCCGCCACTTCGATACGCTTTTGCCCGGCAAAGGGGAAAAAGAAAAAAACGCCACTCTGCGCGCCGTTCAGGAAAAATTGCGGGCGCTGAATCCGGATATTCTTTGTGGACAGGATTTTTCGGGCGACAACGGCAAAACCAACGACATCGTGCACCGGTTTATCCAAGAAGAGCTCGGGTTGCGGCATGTTTTTCACAAAACCCCTCACCTGTACACCTTTTCCCGCTTTCCGATCGTGGAAAAACAGGCCACACGCTTTGATCGGTCGTTCAATTCGTTCCATTGGGTGGACATAGACCGGGGCGGGCAGACGATCCGAGTGTTCAATATCCACCTCCAGTCATTCAAGATCGGTTTCGATCAGGACGAAAATTCCCTGCCCGGGAATCCCGAAAGCCCCGAAGCAGACCGGGCTTATCGCACGGTGTTCGGAAAATTGCACCGTGGTTTCGTGAAAAGGGCCGCCCAAGCGAGACTGGTCGCCAAGGCCATTGCCGAATCGCCCCATCCGGTGATCGTCTGCGGCGATTTCAACGACACCCCGCAGTCGTTTGCCTACCGAACCGTGCGCGGCGATCTGCGGGACAGTTTCGAGGACCAAGGCTCCGGGATGGATTGCACGTACAGCGGTAAATTACCCTTTTTGCGCATCGATTACATTCTTTCTTCGCCGGCGCTGCCGGCCAAGGCGCACAGGGTGGTCGAGGCCGATTATTCGGACCATTTCGCCGTTTTGGCGGTGTTTTAGGCAGTGCCGGCATGCAGAACGGTATCGGTCGGCCCGTTCCGATTGGGATTTTTTTCGAAAAAAAATTGGAGCCCGATTGTTGGGGATGAAAAATAAGATCGACCGATTGCGGCCGATGGAGTAAAATCCGGACTTGCTCTTACATTTGGGATTTGGAAAAAATCATTTCACGCGCTGAATCCACTTGTTGAAGATGACACGCTCCGTTCCTTTTTGGTTTTCCGTCTTGATCGGCCTCAACGCTTTTTCGGCCTATTGGGACCGGTACAACCTGCTGTTTCCCATGTTTTTTTGCGGGGTGTTGTTCGTGCTCGTCCAGGCTTGGTCGAAGTGGCGGGACTGGCCCAGGCAGCGTTGGTTGGCCGCCGGTTCGGCGGTGTTGGGGCTGTTCGTGCTGATGGCCGTTTTGGAAGCGGGCCTCCGCCTGACGGGCAAAGGGGCCACTTACCTCGAAAAGGTCGGACAGGGCTGGAAGTCCCCTTACGCGGATCCCGAACCGGAGCGCGGGTGGTTCCACTTGTGGACGCCCAATATCCGTTTCCCGGCCGGTCGCAGCGAGTTTTCTTATGTGAAAAAAACCAACGGGGAAGGTCTGGCCGACTCTTTGGACTATGCGCCGGAAAAGCCCGACAGCATCTACCGGATCATCGCGCTGGGCGATTCCTTCACCGAGGGCGTCGGCGCGCCGCAGGATTCGGCCTGGCCGCAACTGCTGCGCGGGATGCTGCGCGAAACGTACCCAAAGGGAGTGGAGGTGATCAATGCAGGCGTGAGCGGCAGCGATCCGGTGTACGCGTTCGCCCTGCTACGGGAGCGCCTCGCCAAATACCGGCCCGACCAAGTGGTGGTGATGATGGTCAACAACTCCGATGTGGAAGATCTGATCACCCGCGGGGGAAAGGAGCGGTTCCAACCCGATTCGGTGACCCACTTTCGCAAGGGGCCCTGGTTCGAGCCCATTTACCGGAGCAGTTATGTGTTCAGGGCCCTCCTGCACGGCCTGTTCCGCTTGGACCAACTGTATCTGACGCCGCGCACGCGCCGTTTGGCCAATGAGAGGGCCGCGGCCGAATTGGCGGCCACCGCGCGCGAGGCCCACGGATTCTGCTCGGCAAGGGGGTGTCGTTTCACGCTGGTGTTCCAACCGTTGGTCAACGAAATGCACGGAGATTCCGCCCGGTTGGCGGAGGCCATAGGGAAGTCCCTCACGGACAACGGCGTGGATGTATTGTATCTCTTAGATTGTTTCCGGGATTTCGGCGACATGCTCGGCGAAAACACGGGGCGTTTTGCGTGGCCCATAGACCAGCACTACAACGGCCTCGGCTACGAGCGGGCGGCCCGCTGCATCGCACCCCGCTGCTCACGGTAGGTGCTCCAGAGAATGCTCTTCCTCGCCCGGCGGGGCCTGTCCGATCTCGTGCTCGACGGCCGTGAAATCCCGCAACTTGGGCAGGTCGGTCAGGTTTTTCAGCCCCAAGTAGTCCATGAATTTCGGCGTGGTGCCGTACAGCAACGGCCGCCCCGGACCCTCGGAGCGGCCCACGGGCGCGATCAGCTCTTTTTCCAACAATTTCTGCAGCGCGTAATCCGAGTTCACTCCGCGGACACGCTCCACATCGGCCTTGCTCACCGGCTGCTTGTAGGCCACGATCGAAAGAGTCTCCATCGAAGCCTGCGAAAGGCGTTTCTTGGTGCGCTGTTTCAGCAGCACCGACAATACCCGGTGATGGCTGGATTTTGTCAAAAATTGCCAGCCTTGGTCTATTTCCACCAATTCAAAGGCAAAATCGTCCGAACGGTATCGTTCCGACAGCGCCGCAAGGGCTGCCGTGAGCTCGGATTCGGCCACGGAGGCCTCGAAAACTTCTTCGAGGCAATCCCGCAGTTCGGCCAGCCGAACGGGATGTTCGGCGGCAAAGATCAAGGCTTCGAGATGGAGGGCGAGCGGTGTCAAGGTCAACGGGATTTTCAACGGTGGCCGATCAGGGTGCAATCGTCGAGGGTGCGGATGTCCATCCCCAGCGGCGTTTCTTCCCAACGGTAAACGGTGTAACGGATAGTGAGGCTGTCGCCCTGCAACAGGCCGGTGCCCATGAACTCGTACGACAGTTCCGGCACGGTCCGGACAAAATATTTCTGGGTCGGCAGATCTATGCGCGCTCCGCTCACCAGAGCGGTCGGGCTGTAGGGCAGGCTGTAAAAATCCACGTTGTTCAGGCGCACCTCGTTGCCGGTGCCCCCGATTTTGTCGATGCGGAGCTCGTAGTCGAAGGCTCCGTCCACATCGCACCTTTCCCGGACGCTCCAGTTGCCGAGAAACGGCTCCCTGACATCTTCCACGGGGGTGCAGGCAGTCCAGATCAGGCAAAAAGTGGCAAAAAGAGCGGTGGATTTCAACGGCATGGCTCCTGATTTTTTTGGGGAAATAATTCCGACAAAGATAGAAAAAGGCTGCGGCCCGTTTCGACCGATGGGAGAAGCTAAAAACGGTCATGGGAAATTTTTTTTCGAAAAAAAAACAAGCACTGTCGGGCAAATACCTTTGGAAAAGGAAAGTCGCGGCGTATGCTGCGGTTCCGTATTTTTGTCCCGCGAAACGCGATTCCCGGAAAACGGCCACGGCCCATCCCATCAACAGCCCATGCGCAAAGACCTGATCGAAAAACTGGCGGAAGTCGAGCGTATCTCGGCGCGGACGAAATGGGCGCGGCTCCGGCACGCCCCTGCCAAGTACGCGCTGGCCATCGGTTATCGGCATTTGTTGTACCCGATTTCCGGAAAAGAATGGCGCCGGAGCACGCGGACATTCTTTGGTCGGGAGATGTTGGTCGGCCTGCCCGCCGGTACCGATATCTACTTGACGGGCGGCAAAACGCACGCTTCCGAGATCCGCTTGGCCCGTCTGCTGGTCGAACGCCTCCGACCGGGCGACCACTTTCTCGACATCGGGGCCCACTTCGGCTATTTTTCCCTGCTTGCGGCAGAACTCGTGGGCGATACCGGACTGGTGCGCTCTTTCGAGCCCTCCGGCCCTACTTACGCCCTGCTCACCGAAAATATCCGCGGGCTCGGCCAAGTCCGGGCGGAGCCTTTGGCCATAGCCGCCGAGGACGGTCCGCTGGTGTTTTACGAATTCCCGCCGCTTTTTTCGGAATACAACTCCACCGATGTCGCTCAATTTGAATCCGAGGACTGGTTCAAGGAAAACCCGCCGAAGCGAAAAGAAGTCCCCGCCACTTCGCTGGACACGTTGACGGCCCCCGGCGATTTTCGCCCCGATTGGATCAAGATAGATGCCGAGGGCGGCGAATGGTCGGTGGTGAGCGGCGGAAAATTATTTTTGGAAAAAAATGCGCCCGGCATCGTCATGGAATATCTGGAACCTTCTCGGAACAACGCTCCCCACCGTGCCGCGGTCCAGCTGTTGGCCGAATGGGGTTACCGTCCGCACACCATCGGAGCAAGCGGTGACCTGTTGGCATCCGAGGATCTCGACGCGCATCTGATGCGCGAAGGTTTGGATTCCGACAACGTCGTTTTCCTGAAAACCGACGTTTGACGGGGCAGGCGCAACCCGACGCCCGTATCTTGCGTTTTTACCCCAGTACATGCACTTTTTCAAACAGAAAAATAGATATATGACCGTTGAGCGACTTTTGGGGGCCGTCCTTGTCATTGCCCTGCTCGCACCCGGCTGCATGCAGGAGCACACCCCGACCGATGCCGTGGAAATCGAAAGCCCCAACGGCTGTGTGGCCCGGCAGAAATGGCTCACCGACATCCCCTACGAACCGGTTCCCTACACCGTACAGTTGCCAGCGGGCTTCCCTGCACTGCCCGTACCGCCCGACAACTCCCTCACCGAAGCGGGCGTGGCGCTGGGCCGCTATCTTTTTTACGACAAAAACCTGTCGGTCAACGCCGCCCAGTCCTGTTCGTCCTGCCATTTGGTGCGCAGCGCGTTTTCCGACAACACGGCCCTCCCCGCGGGCACCCTGCCGGGCATGCGGGCGACCCGCAGCTCGATGTCGCTCATCAACGTGGCCTATTCGGTCAATCCCAACCTGTCGCACAATTTCATGTGGGACGGCAAGTTCGCCACCCTTGAGCAACAGCACCTCGCGCCGGTCGAAAATCCATTGGAAATGGCCTCCGACTGGCGCAACGTGGAGTGCTACCTGCGCAACGACACCATGTACCAACGCCGTTTCCGCGAGGCTTTCGGGATACAGCATTCCCTCGAGATCACCCGTGATCTGGCCGCCAAGGCCATCGCCCAATTCCTGCGCACCCTCGTGTCGGCCGGCTCCAAGTTCGACCTCGTGAAAGGCCCCGGAGCGGTTTTCGGAAACGAGTTCACCGAATCAGAGGAACGCGGTTTCAACATGTTCTTCAACAACACCAACCAATTCGGCGTCAACGATCCCAACGTGCCGGACGCCGAATGCGGCCACTGCCACAACACCATTCTGTTTACCAACAACGCCTTCTTCAACAACGGCCTCGACAGTTTTCCCTCCTTGGACGATTACCTCGACAAAGGCTTGGGCGGGGTGACGGGACTGCGGGTGGACAACGGCAAGTTTCGCTCCGTGACCTTGCGCAACATCGCGCTCACGGCTCCTTACATGCACGACGGACGCTTTGCGACCCTCGAAGAGGTGGTGGACCATTACGTGCACGGCGTCAAGCTCGTGGACAACCTCGCGACCGATCTCGTGACCCCGACCCGGCCCGGTCTCGGCGTGGCCAGTCTGACGCCCGTTCAAAAACAGGACGTCGTGAATTTTCTGAAAACCCTCACCGATACGTCCTATTTCCACCGCGCCGAATGGAGCGATCCGTGGCAATAACGGCTCCCGACATCCATTCGCACATTTTATCATCCAAACCAAAATCGGAAAGAGAAAATGGATCTGAGCACACCCGTTCCTATCAAAGAACTGGCCCGCATGGTCGGCGCCCAAGTGACCGGCAACGACGCGTTGCTGGTGAGCAGCCTCAACGAGATACACAAGGTGAAAATGGGCAGCCTGACCTTCGTGGATTCCGACAATTATCTCGATCGCGCTCTGTATTCCACGGCTTCGGCCATCTTGGTGCACCGCCCCGTGGATTGTCCGGACGGCAAGGCCCTGTTGCTTTCCGACGATCCTTTCGAGGCCTACAACACTTTGGCCAAGTACTATAACCCCTTTTCGGCGTTGCGCACCGTCGTGAGCCCCTGCGCCGAGATCGGCGAGGGAACACACCTCGAACCCAATGTCACGCTCGGCCACCGCGTGAAGATCGGCCGCAACTGCCTGATCCGTGCCAATGTGACCATTTTGGACGATACCGTCATCGGCGACAACGTCATCATACACCCGGGCACCGTCATCGGCAGCGACGCCTTTTATTACAAAAAAAAGGGCGAAGCCTACACCCGCTGGCATTCCATCGGCCGGGTCGTCATCCACGACGACGTGGAAATCGGAGCCAACTGCACCGTTGACCGCGGCGTCTCCGGCGACACGATTATCGGGCAGGGTACCAAGATCGACAATCTCGTGCATGTGGCCCACGGCGTGGTGATCGGCAAAAACTGCCTCATCGCCGCCCAAGTGGGCATCGCCGGCAAAACCATCTTGCAGGACAATGTGATTCTGTACGGACAGGTGGGCGTGTCCAAATCACTCGTGGTGGGCGAAGGGGCCGTGGTGATGGCCCAATCGGGCGTTTCCAAGTCCCTGCAGGGCGGACGCACATATTTCGGCTCTCCGGCCAGCGAAACCCGCCAGCGGTTCAAAGAGCTCGCTTCCCTCAGGCGCCTGCCCGATTTCCTGCATGAATGGGATCTCAAAAACGGCAAAAAAACCAACGAGCCCAACGCCCACGAAATGCTGGGACCGGAATTCGGCGACAATTCCTGAGCGGACAGAACTTTTTTGGGTCAACAGGAAAAAACACGGCGCCGAGGGCACGTGCGAAAGCAGATTTTCTTGGGTTATTTTTTTAAAAAATAAATATCTTTCTTTTTTTCAGTTTTTTATATAAAAAAAATTATTTAACTATTTTTCTGTAAAGTCCATTGCAAAATCCGGGGTTATCTTTCCGTCACAAACGCCTTTGGATCGTGCGCGCTGTTTTCCCGTTCTTCTCTGAAAGGCCCTTGGGGGCCGCCCGCGGTTGTCCCTTCATCGTGCGGGCAATCCTGCTCCTCGTGGTCTGCAGCCTGTTTTTTCTGTCCGAGGGCACGGCCCAAAAAAACCGCCGGGACCTCGAAAAAAGGCGGGAAAGTCTGAAAGGCCAGGTTCGGGCCACCCAACAGCTGCTGGGCGAGGCCCGGAAAAACCGTACGGCCATGCTCGACGAGCTGATCGTCCTCGAAGCGCAAATGGAACAGCGCGCGCAACTGGTCGAAATCCTCGGCCAAGAGGCGGTATTGCTCGAAAGCACCATCGAAGGCCATTCCGCCGCCGTGTTGGCCCTCGAGCGCGATCTGGCCAAAGCCCGGGAAGATTGTGCCGTCCTGGTGCGCGCCGCGTGGCGCCAGCGCAGCAAAATGGGCCTTTGGATGCGGTTGTTCGACTCCTCCGGGCTGCGCGACCTGTGGCTCCGCTGGCGTACCCTGACCCGCTTTTTCGCGTACCGCAACCGACAATTCGCCTTCCTGAAAAACACCAAGCAGATCCTGGCCGAAAAAGTGGACGAACTCAACCTGCGCCGCCAAGAATATCTCGAACGGCTCTCGGAAATGGAGTCGCAGCGCAAGGTCCTCGCAGGAGAAGTCGAGGAAAAAAATGTCCTCGTAAAAAAACTCAAGCGCGATGAGCAACGCCTGGCGCGGGAAGCCCAAGACCTCGAGGCCAGCCAGCAGGCCACCAACCGGATGATCGAGGATGTCATCCACGCCGAAGCTGAAAAAGCCAAGGCCCGCGCCCGCAAGCCCGCCGAAGCCGAGAAGCCGGCCGCCCCGGCCGACAAAGCCGTCAAGCGTGTAAAAAAAGGCGCCCGCAGGCCTGCTCCGGCCAACGACGAACTGCCCCTCAACCAGGCCGAGAGCCAGCTTGCGCTCTCTTTCCGAGAAAACCGCGGGAAGCTGCCCTGGCCGGTGGACAACGGGGTCGTCGCGACCAAATTCGGACCATACGCCCATCCGGAATTTCCGGCGGTCAAACTCAACAGCGTCGGCATAGACATCAAGACCAACCAAGGCGCTACGGTTTATACCGTCTTCGAGGGCGTTGTGGTCAGCGTCTTCGTCCTGCCCGGTTCGCATCAGGCCGTCATCGTACAGCACGGCAATTTCTTCACCACCTATACCAACCTCTCCACGGTTGCCGTGAAGGAAGGACAGAACATTTCGACGCGCACGCCCATCGGAACCGTCTATACCGACGGCGACGGACTGGCCCAATTGCACTTCGAAGTGTGGAACAACAAGATCAAAGAAGATCCCGAAAAATGGCTGAAAAAAAGATGATCCGCTTTTCTCCCCTCCGCGCAACGGCCCTGTTTTGGGCGCTCCTCCTGCTGACCGGCTTCTCTGCCGACGACAAGCCCGCTTATTGTCTGTACGACGCCAAGGGCAACGAAGTGCGCTTTTCCAAAATGGTCAAAACGCTCGCCGAGGCCGATGTGGTGCTCTTCGGCGAATACCACGACAACCCCATCGTGCATTGGCTGCAGCTCGAAACCGCCAAGGCCCTGTTCGAGATCAAACAAGACAAACTGGCCATCGGAATGGAAATGTTCGAGTCCGACAACCAGTTGTTGATCAACGAGTATTTTCTCGGACTGATCTCGGAGAAAAATTTCGAAAAGGACTGTCGCCTGTGGCCCAATTACCGGA
>JBEIJQ010000097.1:0-12043 GCA_040380145.1 Lewinellaceae bacterium
ATCAAGGAGAATAACATCTCGTTGCGCCCAGTGCCTTTGCCCGAAATCGGGATTGTGACATCGGCATGGACTGTATATCTGGTGGGGAGCAGGGTGCCCAGTTGTTGAAGCGATTCGTTTGGACGAAACAAATTTGCAGCCGAAAATCCCAACTGCCCGCTAATTTTTTTTCTTTTTTTAAGTTCAAATGAAGTGTCGCGCCGATGCCATTGCTGAAATAACTTTTGCTCTGCAGAATCGGCACTGCTCCAGGGCTTTGGGGCAGGATCTGGCCCAAAACAGGGTGCAACTGATCAGAGAAGACCAATCGGGGCCAATCTATCCGTTTGTTGCCCCATCCGACACGCATGCCCAAACGCAGCTCCGCACGAGCCTTTCTGCCTTCGAAAGGTATCAAGCGGGCATAATGGGCATTGACCTCGGCGGTGTTCAAAAAGCCTTCCCCCTCGGTGTTGTTGAGCACCGATAATCCGATGGCATCGGGAACTCCTTTGCATCTTTGTTCAAACGAAGCAAAAACAGTCCTCAAACCACCGGGAACATTGGTCCACTGCTCTCGATATGCCATGGTAACGGCCGTGCCGGGCTGCTCCCCCGCCAAGGCCGGATTGAGGTGCATCCGCGTGGTGTAATACTGCGAAAAAGAAGCCGACTGAGCCCCTATCGTCCCCGGCAATACCGCGAGAATGCCGCAAAAGGCAAAAAGCAAATGAGTGTAAGTTTTTGTTTTCATGCAAATTGTGTTGTGCTTAAACAATTGTTTGATGCTAAACGCGTGCAAATATAAAGCATTATCTAGTTTTTCCGCAAGCATCGCCACAAAATTTTCAAAGAAAAATTTTGTTCGCAGAAAAACGATCGCAGCTTCCTAATAAAGCCGCGGAATAAACGTTCTCGGGCCCTGACTATTGCCTCTGCGTTCTTTTTTTTCAAAAAAACGTTATCGAGCCGCCCTGAAAACAAACAACATGGCTTTACAGCAATTGCCACCCCCTACCCCTTCACCATCTTCAAAAACGCCCTTTTGCCCCCATTTTCCACCCAAAAAAAATACACGCCCATGGGCAGCCCGCCCAAGGGCACATGCAGAAAAGTACCGCCCCAACCCTCGCCTTCGCCGCGCGAAACCATGGCCCCGCAAACGTCCACCAGCCCCCAGGCGTAGCGTCCCGGCACGGGCAGCAGCAGTTGCACGTCCAGTCCGTCGAAGGCGGGGTTGGCCGAAAGCGCGGTGGCCGAAAGTTCCGCCCCGCCGATGCCGAGGACGGCTCCGAGAGCGTCTGCGCTGCGGGCCAAGTGCAGACGCCCGCCCGATACCGTGCGCTCCTGCAGGGAATTGTTGGGCTCGGCTCCGTCCATGATCGCCGCTTTGAGCAAGAGAGCTGCCGCGGCGGGATCGTCCCGCAGCCGTTCGCCCAGTTCGCGGGCGGGCAGACCGGCCAAGAGAGCCACCGCACCGGCCACCTGCGGAGCCGCCGCCGAAGTGCCCTGGAAATCGTTGTAAAAACCGTTGGCCTTGGCGGCCAAAAAAGGGCCGCCGGGCGCCGCCAGATCCACCGATTGCAGACCGTAGGCAGCTTGGGGATCCCGGCCGTCGTTGACCGCCGTGGCGGTCACGGACAACAGGTAGGGGCTCGTACAAGCGGTCGGGATATCGCCCGCGGCATCCACGTCCACGTTGAGGTTGGCCGTGGCAGCCACATTGAGGATGCCCGCCGCGCCGAGGGAATCGAACACGGCGCACCAAAGGGGATAATCGTCCGGACGACCGTAATCCACGCCGAACGAGGCGTTCGTGGCGATGATGTAAGCCCCTTGCCGGCCGCCGCTGACACGGTACAGTTCGCGCATCGCCGACACATAATCATAGGCTGCCAACACTTCTGCCTCCGTGAGGTTGGTCAGCGTGACCGGCAACAGCTTGACGGCCCAGCAAACGCCGCTGATGCCCTCGCCGTTGTCGCCCGCGGCCCCCACGATACCGGCCACGGAAGTACCGTGCTCCGAGCGCGGATGGGCGTCGCCGCCGAAGCGCACGTTCCAGCCGATGTGATCGTCCACATAGCCGTTCTGATCGTCGTCGAGACCGTTGCCGGGCACCTCAGCCCAGTTTCTGAACAGGTTGGGCACCAGATCGGGATGACCGATGTCGCAGCCCGCATCCAACACCGCCACCACCAAGGTATCGCCGTTGGACGACAATCCGCCCGTAGAATAGCCCCAAGCCTCGGGCGCGCCGATCCGCACCAAGTTCCATTGCTGGCGAAAACGGGGATCGTTCGGCTCGCGGGGCTCCGGTGTTTGACGGAGCTGCACGGGGCGATTCGGCGCACAATACGCCACGCCCGGCAAGCGGCGCAAGACTTCCGCGTCGCCGTCCCGCAACCCGGAAACCTCGTACAGCCCCCAACGGACCGAAACGGTCTGCAAAACCTGCCCGTCCGACAACCGTGCGCGCAACTGCCGCTCCGAACCGGAGCCCGGCTCCACACGGAACAGATAACTGCCCTGGCCCCGCATCGAAGCGACGCAGCTCAGCAGACACCAAAACAAACAGACGATTTTCGGCACGATCGGGATGAAAAAAACTAAGGTTTAAGACGCAAAGATAACGCCCGGGGACGTGGCAGCGGGATTGATTTTTTTCCGAATCAGGATTTACAGGATGCAAGGATTCACCGGATTTTCAGGACTTCCGGTCCGACAAATTCTCCTCGCCCGGACAACTGAATTTCCGACATTTTATTTTTACTTTTTATTTATCAATAAATTAGAAAAAAAATTTCCGACGGGTCTCATTGGACATTTTCCCAAAAAAAAATTTCGGAAAGAAAAATCCAGCTAAAAAACCGACGATTAAAACATTTTGTTTCTTTTTTGCGTATATTTGTAACCACATCCCAACCAACAGATTCCCTATGAGCACTGCCCCTCCCCTGCCCTCCTCCGCCGATATCCTTGCTCTGCCGGCCACCGTGCCCCGCCCGGCTGATTTCCCCCTTTACGGGGCCGTGCCGGCGGGCTTCCCCTCCCCTGCTGACGACTACGTGGAAGACCGGCTGGACCTGAACCGCTATATGGTCAAACACCCCTCCAGTACCTTCTTCGTGCGGGTGCGCGGCGATTCGATGGCTCCCGCGGGAATTTTCCCCGACGACATCGTGGTCGTGGACCGATCCCTGCCCCTAGAGCCGGGCCGGACCGTGCTCGTTTCGATATACAACGAGTTCACTATAAAACGGTTCGATGTCGCCGAGGGCAAAATGTGGCTGTTTTCCGAAAACCCCGATTACCCGCCCCTGTTGGTACCCGGCAACCCGGATTTCCGCTATTTCGGAACGGTGACCTTTTGTCTGCGGCACCTGACCTGAAACCGGTCCGCCGCAGATACCCACAGAAAACAACGCCCAGATTTTTTTCCAAAAAAACATCGCAACGAAAGCAAAATTCTCTCCGGATGTTCGCCCTGATCGATTGCAACAGTTTCTATGTTTCCTGCGAACGCGTTTTTCGGCCCGAACTGGCCTCGCGGCCCGTGGTGGTGCTGTCCAACAACGACGGCTGCGTGGTGTCTCGCAGCAACGAGGCCAAGGCACTCGGCATCGGGATGGGCGTGCCCTACCACGAGGTGCGACATTGGGAACGAAAAGCCGGCCTCGTGGCCTTTTCCTCGAACTACCCGCTGTACGCGGATTTTTCGGCCCGCGTGATGGACGTGCTGTCCGACGCCTGTCCCGACATCGAGGTGTATTCCATAGACGAGAGTTTCTTGCGGCTCTCCTTTTGGGGATTTTCGGAAAAAGACTGCGTCGAATGGGCACGCTCCCTGCGCACGCGGGTGGAGCGGTGGACGGGCATCCCCGTTTCCGTGGGACTCGGCCCTTCGAAAACCCTCGCCAAACTGGCCAACCGACTGGCCAAAAAGGTGCCCGGGCACGGGGGCGTCTTTTCCCTGGCGTCTCCCGATGCCCAGCGGCAGTGCCTGCCTGGAACCGCCGTGGGCGACCTGTGGGGCGTGGCGCGGGCCATTTCGGACAAGCTCGGCGCCGTGGGAATCTCTGACGCGTGGCAGCTCCGGGAAGCCTCCCCCGCCCTGCTGCGCAAGATCCAGGGCATCACGCTCGTGCGCACTGCCGCCGAACTGCGCGGCATGCCCTGCCAAGACCTCGAACCGCCGCCCGTCCGGCGACAGCACATCGTCGTCAGCCGCTCTTTCGGAAAAGACCTGGACCGATTGACCGATGTTCAAGAGGCCGCCGCCAACCACGCCGTGCGCCTCGGCGAAAAACTGCGCCGATTCGGACAGTGCGCGGGCACCCTGACACTGTTCCTGCAGATTTCCTCCTTCCGGCACCGCCCCGCCGACGGCCGCTTTTACTTCCATTGGACGGAGGAGCTGCCCGTGGCATCGGCCGCCACACCCGACCTGATCGCTTTTGCCCGCCGAGCGACGGAAAAACTTTTTTCCCAAAAAATCCCCTACCACAAAATCGGACTCTTTGCCGGCGAACTGTGCCCCGATACCTGCGTGCAGGGCAACCTGTTTGTCGTCTCCGAAAAACAGCGGCGCCTGCAGGACGTTTCCGCCGTCATCGACCGCCTCAACGCCCGGATGGGACGCGGACAAGTGGGGTTTGCCGCAGCAGGCTCCTCTAAAGACGAACGGTGCTGGGCCTTGCGTGCCCAACACCGTTCTCCCCGCTATACAACGGATTGGAAAGAACTGCCCACGGTCGGTTGAACCGCACCGCGGCCCCCGATCAGAATTTCAGCACGGTGGTGCTGTGCAGCGTACCGCCGACCTGGATCGTGAGGAAATAACTGCCCTTGGGCAAATCGCCGACATTGAGGCGCTGGCGGCGCATCCCCATGCCGGGCTCGACGGCCTGCTGCATCACGAGACGACCGCCGACATCGAACAGGCCGATCTGCGCCGAACGGTTGTCGGGCAGAAAAAACTGCACGTCCAACCATTGATGGAACGGGTTCGGATAGGTACCAATCACCAAGGCTTCCACGGGGATCCCCTCCACGCCCGTGTCCAAGTTGCGGGTATTGAACGGAGCCGGGGTGCCCACCATGGTCGGCGAAGGCACAGAAGGTCCGGGCGAAGCGGTCAAATGGCGGCTGCCGTCGAGCGAAATCCAAGCCTCCTCGAAATTTTCGCCGGGATTGGGTTGGTCGATCGCATCCACATACCACCATTCGCCCTGCACGCGTGTGCGGTTCACATCGAAGATCAAGTAACCGTGCTGCGACAGGTCGATGAACTTCATATGCGGGTTGAGCAACTGGAGCAGAAACTGCGGCACCGGAATGGGCGAATTGGAAGAGGTGACGCTCGTGACCACATACTCCACGCCCGCCGAACCGGCTCCTGTGTTCTGGTTGTAGTTCTGGTAAGGCAGATCGTTGGCCCAAGAAGTGTGGATGTCGCCCGTGAGCACCACGAGATTTTCGACGCCGTTGGTCATCACACTGTCGTACAGGCGCGTGCGCTCGGCCGGGTAGCCGTCCCATTGGTCGTCGTTGAAGGTAATGCCGGCAGCGCCCAAGGGCGCCATCATCACCTGCTGACCGAGCACCTGCCACTTGGCGTTGGATGCCGACATGTTGGCGGTGAGCCAGCTGAATTGCTGCTGGCCCAGCAAGGTGCGGTTGGGATCCGTGTTGTTGGTGCCGTCCTGCTCGTCGCGGCCGATGAGGCGGGTGTCGAGCATGTTGAGGTCCATCAGGTCACCGAAGGGAAAGCGGCGGTAAATGCGCAGCGTATCGTTGGGATCGGGCAGGCGCAGGGGCATCCATTCGGCATAGGCCCGGATGCCGGCGGATTTGCGGTCGAACCAGTTGCCCTCGGTGGCCGGATCATGGTTGCCCGCCCCCCCGGCCCAAGCGTTGTTGGCCGTTTCGTGGTCGTCCCACACCGAGAAGAAGGGATACTGCTGGTGCAAGCGCAACAAGTCGGGGTCGAGCTTGTAATGCGAGTGGCGCATCCGGTAATCCGCCAATGTGATGATTTCCACCGCGGGTTCCAAGGCGCGGTTGTCGCCGTACTCGCCATCTCCGTACTCGTAGATATAATCGCCGAGGTGGATCACCGCAAAGACATCGTTGCGGGCACGGATGCGGTCGTAGGCGTTGAAGTAGCCCTCCGCGTAGTTCGAACAGGAAACCACCGCGAAACGGAGACTGTCCACCGAGCCCACGGGCAGGGTGCGGGTGCGCCCGATCAGAGAATAGCGGCCATAAGCCTCGAACTCATAATAGTAAAAAGTGTAGGGCTGCAGACCGGTAACATCCACTTTTACCGTGTAATCCCTCGAAGCATCGGTGGTCGCAGTGCCGGTCTGGACGATTTGGGTCATGGCCGTGTCGAGCGCGATCCGCCAGGTCACGTCCACAGAGGCCGAATCGGTGGTCACGCGGGTCCACAGGACCACCCGGTCGGATTCAGGGTCGCCGGAGGCCACACCGTGGTAAAACGGGGCCAAGGTGGGGTTAGGCGGGTTGCGGTAGGGGGAATTGGGGCGATCCTGCGCGTTCAGCGCAGTGCCGGTGCCCAAGAGGAGGGCCAACAAGGGGAAAAGTCGAAGAAATTGCATGGCAAAAGGGTTTGTGGCCACAAAAATATATGTTCGGCAGACAACCGTCAAGGAACGGTCAAGGATTTAACCGATCCTTGAAATAATCGGTCATTTTGGCCAAGAGGTGTACGCGGTCGGGCCCCAACACGTTGTGCGCGTGCCCGGGATAAACGAGGTAATCCACCAATTTGCCCTTTTCCACGCACTTCTCGAGGTACTGCAGGGTGTGCTGCCAGACCACCACGTCATCGTCGGTGCCGTGGATCAGCAAAAGGTCGCCCTGCAGGTCCTGCACATGGTTGAGCAGATTGGCCTCTTCGTATCCCTGGGGATTTTCCTCGGGGGTATCCATGTAGCGCTCGGTGTACATCACCTCGTAATAGCTCCAGTCGATCACCGGTCCGCCGGCCACGCCCACTTGGTAGCGTCCGGGCGTGCGGGTCATCAGGCCCACGGTCATGAAACCGCCGTAGCTCCAACCGTTCACGCCCATCCGCAGGGTGTCGATGAAAGACTGCCGGCGCAGATAGTCGTTGCCCACCAGCTGGTCCTCGATCTCGGCAGTGCCGAGCCGGCGATGGATGTGGTCGCGCTCGAAGGCCGCGCCGCGGTTCATCGAACCTCGCCCGTCCACGGTGAACACCACGAAACCCTCCTGTGCCAAGTAATACAGCCACAGATCGGCCTGACCGAGCCAAGCGTTGCTCACGAGCTGCACGTGGGGGCCGTTGTACACATAGGTGATGGACGGATAGCGCTTGTTGCCATCGAAATTCGGCGGCAGGATCATGCGCCCGTTCAACGGCATACCGGAAGGACTTTTCAGCTCCACGAGCCGCATTTCGCCCAAGGCATAACCGTCGAGGGGATTGGCGGCGATGAGCAGCGAACGGACGGCCTTTCCTGACGGATCGAACACCTTGATCTCCCGCGGCACGGAAGGGTTGGAAAACTGGGCGATGAAAAAGCCGTTGGAGTTGAACAGTGGCACGTGCACGCCCGCATCTTTGGTGAGCATCGAAAAATTGCCCGTGGACAGTTCGGCCTTGCCATAATGACGCTCCAGGGCCTTGTTGGTGGCGGCCGTGAAATATACCGCCGACCCGTCGATCGAAAAACCGTGCAACTCGGTCACGTCCCAGTCCCCGGAAGTCAGGGCGCGGACAAGTTGACCGTCAAGACCGTACAGGTACAGGTGATTGTGCCCGCTGCGCTGGCTCTGCCACACGAACCGATCGGGGGCGCCCGGTACAAAAACCATCGGGTGCAGCGGCTCCACGTATTGGTCGTGGGTTTCCTCGAAGACCGTTTTTTGGAACTTGCCAGTTTGGGCATCATAGGCGTTCAGCCACAGGTGGTCGGTGCGGCGGTTGAGCACCGCCACGTAGATCGTTTTGCCGTCGGGGCCCCAGCACAGGTTGGTCAAGTACTGGTCTTTGGGGCCCTCCGTGCGGAGGTAAACGATCTTTTTCTTTTTCACGTCGTAGATTCCGATCGTGACCTCGTGGCTGGTCATACCCGCCATCGGATACTTGACCATACGGGCAGTGGCCGGACGCGGCCCCGTTTCCAGGATCGGATAATCGGTGACCATGCTCTGGTCCATCCGATAAAAAGCCAGCCGATCGCCTTGGGGCGACCAGAAAGTGCCCTTTTCGATCCCATACTCTTCGCGGTGTACCGATTTGCCGTACACCAGCCCGGGATGGCCGTCAACGGCCACTTTGAGGTTTTTTCCCTCGGCGGTCTGCACGTACAGGTTGTTGTCCGCCGTATAGGCGACGTGCCGGGAAACGGGCGCAACGTCGTGGTTTTCGGAATTTTCGGGAAAAGATGGCGACAACACGGGCGTCCCCGAGGCCATGTCGAAACGCACGAAACGACTGTTGTGGTAAAACTGCACCGTGCCCCCGTCCAGCCAAGTCAGTGCGGGCATCCGCTCGAGGGCCATCTGGTCGTTGGCGCGCAACGAGTTGTTGAGCTTGTCCAGATCCAACAGGGGCTTCCAATCCGTATCGTTGACGCTGCTCCACAAGAGTGTCTCCACACCGTTCACCTTTTTGACATAGGCGATGCGATCGGTTCCAGGGATCCAGGCCAATTGGGCCATCCGTTCGGGGGCCAAGGCACCGCGTTGCCGGAGCACGCAGTCTTCGAGCGTGAGTTTTTTCCCTTGGGCAGTTAGGGCCGTGGCGAAGAGCAGGCACCAAGCGGTCCATGCGAGCGTGTGTTTTTTCAAGAACATATTTTTTTTCGAAAAAAACAAAAAAAAGCCGTTCGAACGAGAGTTTTGACAGCCCCAGCGCCCCGGCGGAAAGACGAAAAGCAAGGTCCAAGGTCGGATTTTTTTCGCTTTCTCCGCCGCGGAAAAACTATTTTTGCCCAAAATTCCCCTTATGAAAAACATCGTTCGCATCGGCGGGGCCCAAGGTTTTTACGGCGACAGTCCGATGGGCGCCGCCGCGATGCTGATGGAGGGTGCCGTGGACTATCTGATGCACGACGCTTTGGCCGAACTGACCCTGTCGATCCTCCAAAAAGACCGGCAAAAAGATCCTTCGATGGGCTATGCCCGCGACATCGAGTTCCACGCGAAAATGCTGTACCCGGCCGCCCTGGCGCAGGGAGTGCGCATCGTGTCGAACGCGGGCGGCCTCAATCCGCGCGCCGCCGCGGAAAGGCTCCGGACCGTGTTGGCCCAACAGGGCCTGTCGCCCAAGATCGCCATCGTGTACGGCGACGACATTCTGGAGCGTCTCTCCCAACTCCAAGCCGAGGGCGAGCTGCTGCTCAACATGGATTCCGGGAAAACCTTTGCCGAGTGCCCCTACCCCGCCGTGAGCGCCAATGTATATCTCGGCGCGCAACCCATCAAGGACGCCCTGGACCTGGGCGCCGACATCGTGCTCGCGGGCCGCGTGGCCGATCCGGCGCTGTGCCTCGGTATCCTCGCGCACGAGTTCGGCTGGGACCTCGACGATCCCGCCCACCTCGATCGGCTGGCCAACGGCATCATGATCGGCCACATCTTGGAATGCGGCGGACAGGCCTCCGGCGGCAATTCCTACGCCGAGTGGCCGCCCCGTTACACGATGGGCGATCTCGGCTACCCAATCGCACATGTCGCGCCCGACGGCTCGGCCACCATCACCAAACTCGAAAGCCAGGGTGGAACCGTGACCCGCAACACCGTGCGCGAACAGCTGGTGTACGAGATCCACGACCCGGCCCGCTACCTCACGCCCGATGTGACCGTGGATTTCACGGGCATCCGCGTGGAAGAGATCGGCCCCGACCGGGTGGCCGTCGGCGGCGCCCGCGGACTGCCCCGCCCCGAACGCCTCAAGGCAGCCATCGTGGTGATGGAAGGCTACCTAAGCGAACAAATGTTCTTTTTCTCTTGGCCCTACGCCTACGAAAAGGCCCAGGCCTTCGAAAAAGCCGCCCGCGAAATCTGGGACCGCTTGCCCCTCGGCATCGAACGGATAGAAGCCAATTACCTCGGTATCAATGGAATACACGGATCCGCCGCGCCGATGCCCCCCCCGGAGCGCTTGGCCGAAATGAACGAGGTCGGACTGCGCCTCGCCTTCCGCCACGCCGATGCCAAAACCGGCCGACTGGCCCTGCAGGCCATTACCTGCCTCGGCCTCAACGGCCCGCCCGGCATCACCGCCAACCCCAACTGGGGCAAGGACGGCCGCACCCTGCTCAGCCTTTGGCCTGCTTTGGTCCACCGCGACCGGATCACCGCCGTGGTGGAAACCGTGTAGGATCAGATTTTTTTTATAAAAAATTGAAATATAATTTTTTATAAAAAATAAATAAAAAAAATCCCCGTCCGACCACAGATGGGCTTTCCTGCTTGAAATTCCGTCGGGGCCTTTTTCTGAACCCGTAATTGTCATTGAATTTTTGGGTTCTCGAAAAAAGGTCTTTCGATGATTTTCAGCGGTAGCCAAGATGCGGTTCGCAAGGTCTTCTGTTCCTTGTTGGGCTTACTTTTTCTTTTCCCAAAAAGAAAAAGTAACCAAAATAAATCCCGATCAAATCCGGCGCCAGCGCGAGTCTTTTGGGCGCGGGCGCGAAAAAAACTCTATTTGCGAAGCTGCGTTTTGGCCTTGGATCATCGTCGTTCGACGTAAATTATCCAACAGGTTTTTCGCTGGGCCCGCTACCAAAATCCGCCTTGTCGGGATTTTCTCGAAGGCCGGCTGGGCAGTAAGAAATCCTTACTCGTCGCTCTTCGATTTTTGACGAAATCAATGGTATTTTTTGAACTGTATTTCAGCTTTTTGCAATAGGCAATCTCTAATGGTGGCCATTGGAGATTTTTCCAATGACAATTTTGGGTTGAGCAGATCGAAATACTCCAATGACAATTGGGAGTTAAGCCAAACAAAAGGGCCATCCGCGTCCTCAGACGGGATGGCCCTTCGTTTTTAAGCCAAGATGTCAATGCATCTTATAGCAGCGATCAGGGTTTGCTCAGGACTACTTGCTTGGTGATCACTTCGTCGCCCACCACGATGCGGACGAGATACATGCCCGTGGTCTCGTTGGACAGGTCGAACTGCGCTTTGTTGGCACCGTTCAGCTGCTCGGAGGCCACCAAGCGGCCTTGTACGTCGAACAGTTGTACGAAACCGGTCACCTCGCGGTCGAGCGTCAGCGTGAACGCACCAGCCGTCGGGTTCGGGAACACCGTGGCAGTGAGCGGAGCCGCCGTTTCGATCGTTTGCGGCTCGCGTGCCATCGGACGAACGACACCGGCCTCGTAGGCACCCATGTCGTAGCCCGCCCCCTGCGGACGGGCGTTGCCGTCGAAATCGACCGTCAACGCGACCGCCGTACCGGCGTCCACACAAGCAGAGTACGATTCGATATGCAGGTCGCCCAAGGCCAGGTTCACGAAATTCGGATCGCCCGCGATGAAGCCGCCGAGGTTGATGAACGCTCCCGTGCCGACTTCGTTGTTCGCGAAGGTCGCATTCTGCAACGAGCTGTTGCGGACATTTATCGTCGCGCCCGCGCCCGTGTTGTTGAACAGCGCACTGCCCGCAGCAACGGTTTGATTGCCCCAGAACACGCTGTTCGTGAGATTCACCGGTGACGTGGCGGGTGAGGTCGCTGCGTTGTACAGTCCCGAGCCGTTGGAGGACAGGTTGGACGCAAAAGTGCAGTTCGTCGCGTTCAAGGTGCTCGGAGCGCCCGTCAGGCCCTCGTTGTACATCGCACCGCCCTGAGTGGCAGCAGAGTTCGCAAAGAAAACGCAGTTTTCCAAGGTCGTCGTGCTGGCCGTGTTCGGGTTCGTCGCGTTGCGCGTTGAGGAGTTCGCGTACAGCGCGCCGCCGTTCGCAGCGTTGTTCTCCTCGAAACGGCTGCGACGCAACGTCATCGTCGCCACACCGTTGTTGAGGCTGTTGTTTGCCAACGCACCGCCGAAAGTGCCCGCCGAA
>JBEIJQ010000098.1:0-11948 GCA_040380145.1 Lewinellaceae bacterium
CGGGGCCCAGCCCCTCTCCAGTGGGCTGAGCGGTGCCGAAGTGGCCCAGCGTATGTTGCGCCATTACGGGATCTACGATGTGCAGATCGTGGCCGGGCATGGCTTTCTGTCCGATCACTACAACCCGATGACCAAAACGGTGAGCCTCAGCCCCGAGATCTACCAGGGCCGCAGCGTCATGGCCGCTGCCGTGGCGGCGCACGAGTGCGGCCACGCCGTTCAGCACAATGTGGGCTATTCCATGCTGCAGTTTCGTTCGGCCATGGTGCCCGTGGTGCAGGTGGCCACTACCGTCCAGCAATACCTGCCTTTTTTGGCGTTTGGTTTTGCGGGCTTCATGAACAGTCCGATTGTCCTCTTGATCTTGGTGCTGGCTTTTGGCGCCACTGCCTTGTTTTCAACGGTCACCCTGCCCGTTGAATTCGACGCCAGCCACCGCGCGTTGGTGTGGCTCGACCAGACGGGATTTGCCAAAGGCGCCGAATACGAAGGGGCCAAAGACGCGCTCAAATGGGCAGCTATGACCTATCTGGTCGCAGCCCTTTCCTCCATCGCCGTGTTCCTTTTCTTCCTCCTGCGCCTCTTGGCCTCCCAAAGGGACGAATGAGGACGGTTGCGACGGTATTCCGTTCGCTCCCACGACCGCTCGGTCGCCGCACTCAACGGGCGGTAACCGAGCGGTTTTATTTTGTCGAAAAAATCAACGGGAGGCTGCCAATCTGAATCCCAGCAGATAGCCCCGGTTGTCGGGCATGCTGCGGGCGATCACCCGACAATCTATGGCATCTTGGTTCCAACTGCCGCCACGGATGACGTGCATTTCGCCCTGTATCGGGCCTGTCGGATCCGTTTGGTTTCCGGCGGCATAATCGCCGTACCAATCTTGGCACCATTCCCAGACATTGCCGCTCATGTCGTAGAGACCCAGTTCGTTGGGCTGTTTTTCTTTGACGGGATGGGTTCCCATGCCCACATTGCCCACATGCCAAGCGACGGGATCTATGTCGTTTCCGCCGCTGTACACGAAGTTTTTGCCTGATTTGCCGCCTTTGGCGGCGTATTCCCATTCCGCCTCCGTGGGCAGCCGATAGCGCTTGCCGGTCATCGCGTTCAGTTTTCGGACGAATTCCTGTGCCTCGTCCCAGCCCACGAGTTCGACAGGACATTCATAGCAACCGTTGAAGATCCTGGGATCGCTTCCCATCACGGCTTTCCAAAGTCCACGGGTGACCTCGGTTTCGGCGATGAAATAGTCCGACAAGGTGACGGAATGTGCGGGCATCTCCCATTCAAAGCAATCGCCGCCGCCCAAGTCGCACCCCATCGAAAAGGTTCCGCCGCCAACGGCTACCATTTTGAACGAAACATTTCCCACTCTTTCGGTGTAGGTTTCGAACGTGGTCGGAGACGCAGCCGTCCGCCGCTGGCAGCCGACCGTCGATAGGGATAGAATCAAGGCTGTTATGGAACAGAAGGTCCAAAGTCCTTTGCTTTGGCGTGAGAGATCTTGGGCTGAAAGGGGGAGAAAAAAATGGGACATGTGAATGAGGATGTGTAGGTTGGGATAAAAATGCGATATGCAAAAAACCGATTTTTCTCGAAAAAATGGTTTTAGATGCAAAAAAACTACAAGAATACAGAGCCTGTTGCCCGATGCAAGTTGGAAAAGCGTTACTTTTCGTTTGGGACAAAAGACGGAATGCTTCTACGGGCATTGGTAGCCAAAGCCTTTTTGGTGGCCAGGTAAGCGTCCGTTTCGGGCAATTGTGGGAAACTACCCCTGTATCCTCGCCAACAATTCCTGTACCGTTCCCGGATCCGTGGCCTTGGATTCGTAGTCTGATAGCCCAACTGAGTTCATTGGCAGCGAAGAACGGTGCCGCATCGGGGATTCGATTTTTTTCGAGGCCGAAGCGTGGATGCCGGCGAGGCCAATGCCGAGCAGGGGAGCCAGCTTGTCGGGTCGGATGCCGCCGCCCGCGAGGATCTGCAGGCGGTTTCCGGCGGTCCGGGCGAGTTCGGCCAACAGTGCGGCGCCTTGTGGGGCCGCGGCGCATCTACCGGAGGTGAGCAGGGTATCGGCGCCGCACCGGATCACGGCCTCGAGCGCCTCGAGCGGATCCGTTGCCTGATCGAAGGCCCGGTGAAAAGTGAACCCCATTTCTCCGGAAGCTTCCAACAAGCGGCGGGTCCGCTCCTCGTCTATCCGGCCGTCGGGCAGGAGCACGCCCGATACCACGCCCTCGGCTCCCAGTTCGCGGCATCTTTCCACCTCGGCGAGCATGGCCGAAAATTCCGTTTCGGAGTAGCAGAAATCACCCGGCCTGGGCCGTACGAGCACCCGGATGGACATTGCTTTTCCGGCCAGTTCCAAACAGGTGCGCAACACCCCGTCGCCGGGCGTGAGGCCGCCCAATTCGAGCGCGCTGCACAGCTCGACCCTGCGCGCTCCGCCGTCGCGGGCCGCAATAAGCCCGTCCGGACCGGTGACGCACACTTCGAGGAACACGAGGCGAAGTGCGGTTTATTGCAAAAGGGCGGCTTTGGTGATGTCCAAGATCTCGTGGACCCTCGACATCACGGGCGCCTGCGAGTAAACGCGCAGCAGCGGTTCGGTGCCGGAGGGGCGGATCATCACCCATTCGTCGTCGGAGAAATAAAACTTGAATCCGTCGATGTCCTCCGTGCGAACGACCTTTAGCGGGCCGAAAGATTGGAAACCGCCGGCGCGGCATTGGGCGATGATCGCTTCTTTTTGTTCGTTGGGCAAGTGCAGGTCGTAGCGGTCGGTGGCGAAAGGTCCCACGATTTCGTACACTTCTTGGATGAGCTCGCGCAGGGATTTGCCCGTTTTGGCCATGAACTCGAAGATCAACAGGCCCATCCAGACGCCGTCGCGTTCCGGCACATGGCCTTTCACGGCCAGTCCGCCGGATTCTTCGCCGCCGATGAGCACATCCTCGTGTTCCATGATCTCGGTGATGTATTTGAAACCGATCTTGGTCACTTGGAAGGGCAGTCCGTAATGGGCGCACATTTTTTTCATCTTGTCGGTCACCGAAAAGGTGATGATCACCTTGCCGGAAAGCCCTTTGTAGCGGTGCAAATAGTGCAGCAGCAGCAGCAGCAGGTGGTGGGAATCCACGAAGTTGCCCCGATCGTCGTACATGCCGATGCGGTCGGCGTCGCCGTCGTTGGCCAAGCCCACGGCGATGCCGCCGCCCGACTCCGCGATGGTTTTGGACAGCAGGCCCAGATTGCGGTGGATGGGCTCGGGGGCTTGTCCGTGGAAACCGGGATTCTCGTCGCAGTGCAGGAAAAGCGCTTCGGGGAGCAACCGCTGCACGATGCGCTGGCCGGCTCCGTACATCGCGTCGTAAGCGATGCGCAGACCGGAGTTGCGGATCGCGTCCAAATCGAATTTGGAAGCCGCTTCTTGGGCGTAGATCGTCTCGAGGTCCACATATTCCAGCAGGCCCTTGGCGGACATTTCCTCCAGGGTGGGAAGTTTTTCGTCGAAACGCTCGGGCACCAGGGCCTCCACCTCGGCGATGTCGGCGGGCACGGTGGCCCCACCGAAATGGGATTTCAGTTTGAAGCCGTTGTAGCTCGGCGGATTGTGGCTGGCCGTGATCACCACACCGAGGTACGAACCGGTCTTGACCACGCCCAGGGAGACCATCGGCGTGGAGACAAAACCCTTGGCGAGGTGGACATGCATGCCGAAATGGCCCATCACGCGGGCCGCGGTTTCGGCGAACAATTCGCCGCCATAGCGGGTGTCGTGGCCGATCACCACCTTGCGCTGTCCTTTTTGTTGCATCCAGCGGGCGGTGGCAGCGCTCACGCGGCGCACATTCTCCACGGTATAATCGTCGGCGATGATGGCTCGCCAGCCGTCGGTTCCAAATTTGATCGGGGTCATGGGGTTTCTGTCAGGGTGATTTTGGCCATATAAAAACCGTCATAGCCGTCGAGCGGCGATACGGTCTGTTCGTGTTGAAGGGCAAATTTCGGATTTTCCCGCAAAAAATGCCGCACCTGTTCGCCGTTTTCCGAAGGCAGTATCGAACAGGTGGCGTACACCATGGTGCCGCCCGGGCGGAGGATGCGGCTGTAGTCCGTCAGGATGGTTCGCTGCACGCCGCGGATGTGTTCCAGAAATTCGGGCCGCAGTTTCCACTTGGTGTCGGGGTTGCGGCGCAGCACGCCGAGACCGGAGCACGGGGCATCGATCAACAGGCGGTCGGCGGTGCCGTACAGGCGCTTGATGGTTTTGCGGTCGGCGATGGGGCGCGTTTCGACGATATCGCAACCGGCGCGGCGGGCCCGGCGGCGCAGTTCTTCCAACTTATAGGCCCCGGTGTCGAGGGCGATGATCTTGCCTTTGTTGGCCATCAGGGCCGCCAGGTGCAGGGTTTTTCCGCCTGCACCGGCGCAGGCGTCCACCACGCGCTCCCCGGGCCGGGGGGCCAACAGCGGTGCTACGAGCTGGGAGGTGTAATCCTGTATTTCCAGCAGACCTTCTTTGAAAAAAGGGGTTCCGAACAAGTTGGGGCGTTCGGCAAATTCGATCGCATCGCCGTTTTCGCCCACGGGCTTCACGGAATGGCCCGCCTCGGTGAGCCGATCGATTAGTTCCGAACGCCCGATCTTCAGGGTGTTGGCGCGCACGATCAGTTGCGCGGGCCGGTTGAGGGCCGCGAGGGTGGGGGCCCAGGCGTCGCCCAGTTCGGCGCTGCCCAGTTGGTCCAACCAGTCCGGCACGGATTCGCGACAGGCCAACGAAGCGTCGCAAAGGGCCGCGCGTTCGGGCTGTCGGGCGCGGTCGATTTTGGCGAAAAAGTCCCAATCGGGCAGTTCCACGCCTTCGCCCAGCAAGCGCACGCCGATCAGGGCGGTCCAATCCGAGACGCTTTTCGGCTCGGAGCCCAGAGCGGCGCACAGGCGGCGGTAGTGCCGGACCGATTCATAGACATTTTCGGCCACGAAGCCGCGGTCCCGGGCACCCCATTTCGGGTTGGAGCGCAGGATGATTTCGATGGCCTTGTCTGCTTTTCTCCCTTCGGAAAAAATTTCGTGCAGGGTCTGTGCGGCCGCGATGACCAGATTGGCGTGCAGGCGCATGTGTCAGGAGCGGAAACGGGCGTCTTCTTGGAAAATATGGGTCAGCACGGCCCGGTCGTCCGCGGTCAGTTCTTGTCCGCGGCGCTCCATCATGCGCTCGGCCACTTCGAAGGCCTTGTCGAGGCGGAAAGTTTCGAGGCCGGCCGCGCCGCCCCAGCTGAACGAGGGGATGAAATTGGGCGGAAAATCGCCTCCGAACACATTGCTGGCCACGCCGACCACCGTGCCGGTGTTGAACATCGTGTTGATGCCGCACTTGGCGTGGTCGCCCATGATCAGGCCGAGAAACTGTTGTCCGGTGGGCTCCGTGCTTTCGGTGGCGTAGTTCCAGAGTTTCACCTCGGCGTAGTTGTTCTTGAGGTTGGAACTGTTGGTGTCGGCGCCGAGGTTGCACCATTCGCCGATGACGGAGTTGCCGAGGTAGCCGTCGTGGCCTTTGTTGGAGTAGCCTTGGAAAACGGAGTTGCCCACCTCGCCGCCCACTTTGCAATGGGGCCCGAGGGTAGTGGCGCCGTAGATCTTGGCGCCCATTTTCAGGGCGGCATGTTCGCACAGTGCCAACCCTCCGCGCACGAGGCTGCCCTCCATGATCTCGGCCTCCCGGGCGAGGTAAATGGGGCCTCCGGTGGCGTTGAGGATGCTGCACTCGACTTTGGCGCCCTCTTCGAGGAAAATATTTTCCCGCCCCATCACCTGATTGGTCGGCGAAATGGGTCGGGATTCGCGGCCCCGGGTGAGCATCGCGAAATCGGCGCGCAGGGCCTGGTCGTTGAGGCGGAAAATATCCCACAGATGATCGATCTTGAGAAACCGCTGTTCGGTGGCGACGGTGGTGACCCCATCGGGAAAACCTCCCTGCTGGATGGCCTGCACCCCGGCCGCGTCGAGTTTCATGGCGATGGGCGTTTCGCCCTCTACCAGCACCTCGTGCGGTTTGAGCCGCTTGATTTCTTCGCACAGGGCAAAGGTCGGCAGGATGGAACCGTTGATGAGCAGGTTCTGCTGCTCGGTCACCAACGGGAATTTTTCCTGCAGATAGGGAGAAGTCAAAAAAGAACTGCGCGCCTGCAACAGGCGTTCCCATTTTTCGCGGATGGTCAAAATGCCGATCCGGATTTCACAGACCGGGCGGGTGTAGGTCAATGGGTACAGGGCGGTCCGGGTGCCGTCCTCGAAGAAGATGGTATTCAACATAAGGGCAAAGATAAGGCCCGAGGCCGTGAATTGGTAGAGGGATGAGCAGACCGCGACTCCAATTCGAGCAACTTTTACGGACAAAAAAAGCCGGGAGGAACCAGTCCTCCCGGCTTTCGCAGCGCAGGTGCTTGCCGAGATCAGCGCACGAACAACAGTTCGCGCATTTTCGGCAGCGGCCACTGCTGGTCGTCCATCAACTGCTCGAGGTGATCGACGTGCTTGCGGACCTCGTCGAACACCGGCTTCACCTCCAGTCCGAAGGCGATGGCCTCGTCGTGGAGGCCTCCGGCGGACTCGGCTTTGTGGATGGCTTTGTGCAGGCGGTCGATGGCTTTTTTGGCGCCGTTGAGGTGCTTGGATATTTTTTCCACAATGTCGAGCTGGGCCTCGTAGGCATCTTTGTCCAAGCCGATCTCTTTTTGCAGGGCGATGTTCTGCAAAAGCGAGTTCTGGTATTCCACGCAGGCGGGCAGCACCATCGTGAGCACCATTTCGCGCAACAGGCTGGCCTCGATCTGGATATCCTTGATGTACTTTTCGAGCTTGACCGAAAAGTGCGCCTGGAGCTCCTTGTCGGTGAGCACGCCGTTGGAGGTGAAGAGTTCCACGGCCTTGGGGCTCACATAGGCACCGAGGGCCTGGGCGGAGTTGGGCACATTGGGCAATCCGCGGCGGGCGGCCTCTTCTTTCCATTCGTTGCTGTAACCGTCGCCTTCGAAACGGATGGCCTTGGATTCGCCGATGTAGCGACGGAGCACTTTGATGATGGCTTCTTCCTTGGCGGTGCCGCCGGCCATCAGCGCGTCCACATCCGCCTTGAAGTTTTTGAGCTGCTGGGCCATGATGGTGTTCATCACGGTCATCGGCGCGGCACAGCTGGCCGAAGAGCCCACCATGCGGATCTCGAACTTGTTGCCCGTGAAGGCGAAGGGCGAGGTGCGGTTGCGGTCGGTGTTGTGCACCTCCATCGTGGGCAGCTTGGAGAGCAGCTCCATTTCGGAGGCCATGTCGTCGAAGCGGGCCGCCGTGCCGTTTTCCACGGCGTCGAGGATGCGGGTCATGCCCTCGCCGGCGAACACCGATACGATGGCCGGAGGAGCCTCGTTGGCGCCCAAGCGGTGGTCGTTGCCCGCCGAGGCCACGCTGGCCCGCAACAGGTCGGCGTGCTCGTACACGGCCCGGATCACGTTCACGAAAAAGGTCAGGAACTGCAGGTTTTTCATCGGGTCCTTGCCCGGCGAAAGCAGGTTCTTGCCCGTGTCGGTGGCCATGGACCAGTTGTTGTGCTTGCCCGATCCGTTGATGAAATTGAACGGCTTTTCGGCCAACAGCACGGCCAATTTGTGGCGTCCCGCCACGCGGTCCATGATGTCCATCAACAACTGGTTGTGGTCGATGGCGATGTTGATCTCTTCGAACATCGGGGCCAGTTCGTACTGGGCCGGCGCCACTTCGTTGTGGCGGGTGCGCACCGGTATACCCAATTTGTGGCACTCCGTTTCGAGGTCGCGCATGTAGGCGTACACGCGCTCCGGAATGGAACCGAAGTAGTGGTCCTCAAACTGTTGGCCTTTGGCCGAGGAGGCGCCGAGCAGCGTGCGTCCGGCGTAGAACAGGTCGGGGCGCGCCCGGAACAGGGCCTGGTCGATCAGGAAGTATTCCTGCTCCCAGCCCAGCGTGGCGTGCACATGGTTGACGTTTTCGTCGAACATCTTGCACACGGCGATCGAGGCTTGCTCCAACACGGTCTGGCTACGCAACAGGGGCAGTTTGTAGTCCATCGCGTCGCCGCCGTAGGTCGTGAAAATGGTGGGGATGCAGAGCGTGCGCCCGTCGCCCACTTCCAGCACAAAGGCCGGCGAACTGGGGTCCCAAACGGTGTAGCCCCGCGCCTCGAAGGTGGAACGCATCCCGCCGCCGGGAAAACTCGATCCGTCCGGCTCCTGTTGCACCAGCGCTTCGGCGGAAAACTCCTCGAGCACCGTGCCGTCTGGGCGAAGGGTGAAGAACGAATCGTGCTTTTCGGCGGTGCGGCCCGTCAGGGGCTGGAACCAGTGCGTGTAATGCGTCGCGCCCTTGGAAGTGGCCCATGCCTTCATGGCCTCGGCCACTTTTTCGGCCACCTCACGGGTGAGCTTTTGTCCCGTCTGGACAGTGGCTTTCACGCTGAGATAAGTCTCCTCCGACATGAAGGCCTGCATGGCCTCGTCGCCGAAAACGTTGCAGCCGAAAAACTCGGAAATATTGGCGGACGGGGCATTGACCTCGGGAACCAAGCGGTTCTCGATGACATCCATCGCTTGAAAACGGGAAACGCTCATAGGGCAAAAAATGAATATTGAAAAAAGAGAGGTTTTGAAAAAAAGCGCTTATGGGTTCGCTTCAAAGGACAAACGCCCCTTCGAGAAGGAGCGCTCGTTGAAAATCATATCGGTCGGGATGGTTTTCGGCAGATGCATAGTGCGGGAATGCGCCGCAAATATAAACCTATTTTTCCCCAAAAAAACAATTTTCACACTTCGTGTAAAAATTACACTAATTTTTTCGCAACAGATATCGTCAATTAAATTCCCATCAACCTTTCCGAAAGCCTCGATAGACCAAGAGGTGCATATTTCTTCCGAAAATCGCTCGGATTTTTTTTAAAAAATTTATTATCAATTTTTTAAAAAAATAAAAAAATCAGTGTATTTCCCGCATATCCTCCAATCGCAGCAGATTGAACTCCTCGACGGGGAGCAGCACGCCCATCGTGCAGGGCGAACCCGGCACCAGTTTCGAGGTGGCCATTTGGACTTCCGCTTTCCGATAGTTGGGATCGTCGTTGTCCGAAACCACCAAAGTGAATCGGCTGTTGGCGTCCAGAAAACTCTTTTCCCTGGGATCTTTCCGGCGGTCGAGTTTCATCCAAAGGGTTTTGGGGATGGCCAGTTCCACAATGTAGCCGTTGCCCTCTTCGAGCCGCGAAGCTTTTCCTTTCAGCCCTTCCGCCTCATAGCCGCTCTCGGGGTACCAGACCGAGGCCACGATCTCTCCGCCTTCGCGGAAACCGACGGCCAATTGGGCGGTGGAAATTCCGGGCTTGTCGCGCAGCGCCGGGTAGGCGCCCGAGTAATCGATGTCGTAGTTGATGAAATCGAACCACAGCTCGAGGTGGTCGGCCATCAGCATCTGCTTGGGGTCCTTGCCGACGGGGACGAGCACATCGTCGTTTACCCGGACGAGCAGGTACAGGCTGTCTGCCTCCCAGAGCATACGGGCCTCGAACGACAGGTCGGCGTTGTTTTTCCATTTTTCGCGCCCGTCGCCCAAGATCATCTGGTCGTCGTGTACATCCACGGGCTGGGCCTTTTGCCAGACTGCGTCGTCGGCCATGCCGTCCAGTCGGGGACCTTCTTCGACCGCTTTGGGGAAAAAGGAAAAATACTCGATCGTGTGGTCGAACATCGGTTTTTCCGTGAGGGGCTTGCCGTCCTGATCGGGAATCAGCGGGGGCGTGCCGCCCCGCACCGAGCGCCGGGTCAGGTAGTTGACCCGGAAAAAATCCGAGTACAGGTTCATCAGGTTGAAGTTCTTTTGGCCCATCTCCACGACCACCCAGTCGCCCTGATAAAACTGGACGGTGTAGGTCAGGTTCAAGCGATCGATCGAACCGCTCTCGTATTCAAGGATAAAATGGGCCGGGACCGCGTCCTGCCGGACCTGTTGCTCCTCCACCCAGGCGAATTTCACCAAGGGATCGTTCATATCGCCGCCGCAGACGGGGCATTGGATCACATCGGTGCAAAAAGACAACTTCACGCCTTTTCGGTCGGGCTTGCCCAGCCCGATGGCCAGCCAGCGGTTGCTGTAGGCCGCCGTGTCCTCGTGCCGCTCGTCGTAACGGGGCGAACGGGTGAAAACGGCCGCGATGTCCGAAATGCCGTCTTTGTCGAAATCGGCCACCACGACATGCGAGATCGTGTCTAGGTCGTCGCGTTTGGTGGATTGCCGGACCGCTTCGGCCAGCTGCTCGATGGTCTGTGCGAAGCCGGTCGCGGCGCAAAAGCACAGGATAAACAACAGTACTGTTTTCCGCATGGCGTTGGGTTTGTTTTTTTTCTCTAAAAAAAATCAGTCCATAAAGAAATAAAAAAGCGGCGAAAAAGCCGATAGCAAAGATCGACTTTTTCGCCGCAAGTCAAAAAACGGGCCGAAAAATGCACGGCCCGCAACGGTTTACCGCTTGATCACGCGCACGGAGGACACGGGCCCTTGGCGGTCTTCCACGCGCACCACATACAATCCCGCGGGCAATCCGGAAAGATCCAAGGAGGTCTGTCCGCCGATCATCTCGGTTTCGAGCGCTTGGGCGCCGAGGGCGTTGAACACGCGGGCGCGCAGAGAAGTGCTGCCGACGGCCATTCCCTCGAGGCGCACTTGCAGCATGCCGTCGGTGGGGTTGGGATACACGGTGAGGCGGGCGGCGGGCGCTTGTTCCAGACCAACGGCGGGGAGGGGGATCCGGTTGATCGTCTGGTTGGTCAGGATGGGCGGGTTCATGTCGAAAAAGATCGAGGCCCCGTTCAGGATTTCCGTGCCCGGTTGGTTGCCCGGCGTTTGGCGCACGGTGAATTTGATGAATCCGATGCTGCCCGTGCTGTCGATGGACTCGTAGGGGAGCAGGATGTCGTCGAACAGGAAGCGGATTTCGCTGCCGTAGCGCCAGAAATGGTAGGGGTGGCTGGAAGCGCCGGGCTGCACGGTGGAGGCGTCCAGCCAAGCGGGGAGCACATCCTCGACGCGGACGGTGAAGGCCGTGTCGTTGCCGGTGTTCTGGAAGCGGATCATGTAGGTGAGCGTGTCATCGGCCACGATGTCTTCTTCGAAAACATATCCGCGGACCAATGGCTCTTGCGAAAGCACGCGGCAGTCGTTGGGGTCCCAAGAGGCCACCACGGGCGCACAGTCGATGGAGGTGTTGTTGGCGGTGTCACATTCGGTTTCGCCGCCGGAGATGTAGGACATGAAGTGCATCAGGCTGCCCATCGTTACATTGCAGTCCACCGAATCCTGGATCGTGATACTACCGGTCTGGTTGGGCGCCAGGGCGGGCACGGAAAAGGTGATGGCGTTGCCGATGATGCCCAACGGGGCGGGGGTGCTGCTCACGAAGTAGGTACTGTCGGGCAAAACGACGGTCAAGGTGGTGGGCTGGGAGTTCCAAGTGCCGTCGTTGCCGTATTGGACGTGTATATTGTTGGTGCGGCAGCGGCGGTTGAAGGAGGTACCTATACTGGTCCAAAGGTCGTCGCAGATACGGGCGGTGTCGGCGAAATCGTTTCCGGAAGATATGTTGCCCATGCCGTTGAAGGCGACGGTGTGGCTGCCCACGGCCGGACAAAGCACTTGGTGCATGGTCAAGGGGATGTGCTCCACCACGAAGGTGCCCGAGTCAACGGCCAGCGTGTAGTTGCCGAGCTGGTCGGTGTAGGTGAACAACCCGCCGGCGTTGGCCACCACCAACTGGCCGCCGAGACCCATTTCGGTGCTGTCCTGTACACAATCGGCGTTCATGTCGAAGAAAATGCGCCCTTGGATGAGGTTGGCGGAAGCGTTGCCGCAGGGGCCGTAAGGCAAGAAAC
>JBEIJQ010000099.1:0-11789 GCA_040380145.1 Lewinellaceae bacterium
AAAACACTGCACGGCCCCTACCCCCCCCTCCACTTCACCGATCCTCCACCAATTTTTTCTTCGTCCAGTGCTGTGCTCGATGTTCTGCATGAACCCGGGCCGCACGATTTTGGCCCGTTGTTTCAAGTAGCCCTTGTTCTTCGGTTCTGAGGCAGAGGCCTTCCTGTGGCCCATCGTACAGTCTGAAAAGCAAGTCCAATCAATCCCCCAAGTGGCCACAAGCGCCCCCCCCCGCCAACCAGCCAATTTTTTTCATCCTTTCCCCCCGCCAACTTGTTGTATCTTTCGACCAAAGATCCCACCGATGCAACGCCTTTTTCCGTTCCTGTTTTTTGTCTTGATTTTCCTGGCCGGCGCCTGCGGACCGGCCCATAAGGCCGCTCAAGGGCCTCGGCGTCCGGACGACCGGATCGAGGTCACGCTGTTGCACCTCAACGACGTGTACGAGATCAACCCCATGGAAAACCGGACCGTGGCCGGCCTGGCCCGCGTGGCGACGATCGAGCGCGAACTGGCGGCGGAGAACCCCAACACCCTGACCGTCCACGCGGGGGATTTTCTCAGTCCATCGGCCATCGGCGCGTTCAAAATAGACGGAGAGCCGATCCGCGGCAAACACATGGTGGAAACCATGAACGCCATCGGGGTCGATCTCGTGACCTTCGGCAACCACGAGTTCGACCTCAAGGAACCCGATCTGCTCAAACGCTTGGACGAGGGCCGGTACGATTGGGTTTCTTCCAACGTGGTGCACCTGACCGGAGCGGAACGCAAAGACTCGGTCGCCTTCCAAGCCAACGGCCGCCCCATTCCCGATTATACGGTGAAGACCTTTCGCGACGGCGACGGCACCGAGCTGCGGCTGGGCTTCATCGCCGTGACCGTGGACATGGGCAAACAGGACTATGTCGGCTACCGAGATTTTCGCGCGGCCGCCCGCCGGGCCTATATGGCCGTCAAGGACAGTTGCGACGCGGTGCTGGCGATCACCCACCTGAAAATGGCCGAAGACAGCCTGCTGGCACTCGCCCTGCCCGAAGTGCCGTTGTTCATGGGCGGCCACGACCACAGCCACATGTATCGCATGCCGACCCCCCATACGCGGGTCGCCAAGGCCGATGCCAACGCCAAAACGGTGTATGTGCACCGCCTTTCGTACGACCGCAAGACCGGCCGCCTGGACATCCGCTCCGAACTGGTGCCCGTCACCGACAAAATCCCCGACGACCCGATCGCGGCGGCCGTGGTGGACAAGTGGAACCGCCGCACCGACAGCCTTTTGCGGGCACAAGGCTTCGATCCGCAGGCCATTGTGTGCCGCTTGTCAGAGCCGCTGGACGCTCGGGAATCGGTGGTGCGCTTCGTGGACTGTCCGGTGGCGCGCTTCGTGGCCCAAGCGTACGGCAGCGCTTATCCCGAGGCCGAGTGCGCGATGGTGAACACCGGTTCGATCCGCGTGGACGACGTGCTGTACGGCCAGCTCACCGAATTCGACGTGCAGCGCATTCTGCCATTTGGCGGCAAACTGTGCCTGGTCGAGATGAAGGGCGACCTGTTGGCGCAGATCGTCGAGATCGGCCGCACCAAAAACGTGGGCGTGGGCGGTTTCCTGTCCCTCGACCGCATCGAGCATTTCCCGGCCGACGGGGGCATCCTGATCAACGGCCAAGTGTTGGAGCCTTCCCGCACCTACAAGGTCGTCCTGCCGGAATTTCTGCTCACCGGCCGGGAAACGAACCTGAAATTTCTGGAAAAAAAACACCCCGGCATCGTCCGTTTGACCGAGGGCGACCCCGATGCGGCCCATTTTCGGAACGATGTTCGAAAAGCATTGATCTTTTTTTTTGAGAAAAAAATAAAAACCGCCCCGACGGCAATTTTTCCCGCCCAAGATTTTTTCCCTTTTATAAAAAAGAAAATCGGGCCTTTTGGCTACATTTGCGGCGCAATACACCTCACTGTACTCCATTTCAGTTACCGACTTCCCCATGAACCTCCACGAGTATCAAGCCAAAGAACTGCTCTCGCGCTTCGGCGTGGCCATCCAACGCGGCATCGTGGCCGAAAACGTAGATCAAGCGGTGGCCGCTTGGGACAAGCTCCGCGCCGATACGGGCACCGATTTTGCGGTCATCAAGGCCCAGATCCACGCCGGCGGCCGTGGCAAGGGCGGCGGCGTGAAACTCGCCAAAAACCTGGACGACCTCAAACTGCACGCGGGCAACATCATCGGCATGATGCTCAAAACGCCCCAGACCCCCGGCGGGTTGGACGGCCCCGGCAAATTGGTGCGCAAGGTCCTGATCGCCGAGGACGTGTACGCCCCTGATTTCAATGCCTGCAAAGAATTTTATGTTTCGGTGCTGATGGACCGCGAGAAAAAGCGCAACGTGTTCATCTATTCCACCGAGGGCGGCATGGACATCGAAGAGGTGGCCGAATCGCACCCCGAGAAAATACACAAGGAATGGGTGGATCCCACCTTGGGCCTCCAGCCCTTCCAATGCCGCAAGATCGCCTTCAACCTCGGCCTCAGCGGCAAGGCGTTCAAGGAAATGGTCGCCTTCCTCAACAGCCTGTACAACGCATTCGTGGGGGCCGACGCCGCCATGTTCGAGATCAACCCTTGCCTGAAAACGGGCGATGACCGCATCCTCGCCGTGGATGGCAAAGTAACCTTGGACGAAAACGGCCTGTACCGCCACCCCGACCTCGAAGCCATGCGCGATGTGCACGAGGAAGATCCCACGGAAGTGGAGGCCCGCGCGTTCGACCTCAACTACGTGAAACTCGACGGCAACGTCGGTTGCATGGTCAACGGCGCCGGCTTGGCCATGGCCACGATGGACATCATCAAACTGTCCGGCGGCGAACCCGCCAATTTCTTGGATGTAGGGGGCACAGCCGATGCCAAGCGCGTGGAAAACGCCTTCCGCATCATCCTCAAAGACCCCAACGTCCAAGCCATCCTCATCAATATCTTCGGCGGCATCGTCCGCTGCGACCGCGTGGCCCAAGGCGTGGTGGACGCCTGCAAAAACATCGGCGACCTCCCCGTCCCCATCATCGTCCGCCTACAGGGCACCAACGCCGATGTGGCCAAAAAACTCATCGACGAATCGGGGCTGAAAGTACACTCGGCCATCGCCCTGCAAGAGGCCGCCGATTTGGTGGCGACCGTGGTGAAAAAATAGTCGAAAAAAAATTCAAAAATTTTTTCGAAAAAACTTGCACACCATTTTGCCTCAGTTTACATTTGCGTCATCCGAAAGCGGATCCAATGCTTGAACGATCTTCTTGATTGAAAATATAGTCGGTTGACCGACAGACCTTTAGTTGTTTTCATAGTTTTTTGTTTTATTTGTTAAGAAGCCTGTGGACGCTAGTTCGCAGGCTCTTTTTTTTTCTGCTTTTGGGTATCTTTACCCCACTTTACCACCATCATTTTCCACGCAAATCCTGTTTTTTATGCAAAAAGTCTGGACCCTGCTCTTTTTAGCGGCATTTGCGCCTTTGTTGCGCGCCCAAGACGGCAAAACGGCTTCTTTTTGGAAAGATATTGCCGCCGCCGACCTGCCGAACGGTATGGAAAGAACGATCGAACCCCTCCGTTTTCGGTCCATGCAACTCGATCTGTCGGCCATGCAGGCTTTTTGCAACAGGCCCCTATGGAAGAAACCCGACCCGTGCACCGGCTTCCGGTCCTGACGCTCCCCATGCCCGACGGCAGTTTCCAACGGTTTGCCGTGGAATATTCTCCCATCATGGAAAAGCCGCTCGCAGACCGTTATCCGCAGATCCGCACTTATGTGGGCTGGGGCATCGACGACCCGACTGCGATGGTGCGCTTCGACCACACGCCCCACGGTTTCCATGCCATGGTGTACGCACCCGGCGGATCGGTTTACATCGATCCTTATGCCCGTTGGAACACCGATTACTATATCGTTTACCGCAAAAGCGATTTTGTGGCCAAAGGAAAAACCTTTGATTGTCGTTTCGACGAACAGATGCAGGGCATGACCGGCGATCCCGCCTTTGCGCCCAAGCAACACGACGGGCACAAGCACCCCGACAACGGATTTTTGAAAAACATGCCCCCGATCACCCAGTTCGGGGACTGTCAGCGCCGCCACTACCGCCTCGCCATTTCGGCCACCGGCGAATATTCCAACTTCCACGGCGGCAACGCGGTCAACAACAACAAGGCCGTGGTATTGGCCGCCCAAGTGACCTCGATGAACCGCGTGAACGGCATTTTCGAACAAGATTGCGGCATCCGGATGAACTTGGTGGCCAACAACGACCAGATCATCTTCCTCGATCCGGCGGGCGATCCGTTCACCAACGGCAACCCATCCCTGATGATCAACGAAAATCCGACGGCCGTAAACGCCGCCATCGGCTCTTCGAATTATGACATCGGGCATGTGTTCGGCACCAATTCCGGAGGCTTGGCCCAGTTGAACGGCCCTTGCGGAGCCGGCAAGGCCCGGGGCGTGACGGGCAGTGCCGCTCCGGTGGGCGATCCCTTCGACATCGATTACGTGGCCCACGAGATGGGGCACCAATGGGGCGCCAACCATACCCAGAACAACAACTGCAACCGCGTGGCCGCCGCTGCCTTTGAAACTGGCAGCGCCATCACGATCATGGGCTACGCCGGTATATGCAGCCCCAACGTGGCCAACAATTCCATCGACCATTTCCATGTGCACAGCCTGCAGGAAATGGCCAACTTCATCGTCGGGACCGGCAGCACCTGTGACCAGATCATCGCGAGCAGCAACCAAGATCCGATCATAGACGTTTCTTCGCCGAATTTCACGATCCCCAAGAACACCCCTTTTGTGCTGACCGCCAACGCCTCCGATCCGGACGGCAATCCGCTGACCTATTGTTGGGAGCAGTACGACAACGATGTTTCCACCCAGCCGCCCGTGGCCACGAGCGTAGATGGGCCCAACTTCCGGTGTTTTTCGCCGGTGGCTTCCCCCTCGCGGTATTTCCCCAACTTGACCGATCTGGCCGCCAACACGGTTTCCACCTGGGAAGTTCTGCCCAATGTGGGCCGCACGATGACTTTCCGCTGCACCGTGCGCGACAATGCGCCAGGCAGCGGCTGTACCGCTGTTGACCAGACCACCCTCACCGTGAGCGGCACAGCGGGCCCCTTCGTGGTGACCGCACCGAGTGCCACGGGCATCACTTGGCCGGCTCTTTCGAGCCAGACCGTCACTTGGAACGTGGCGGGCACTTCCGCAGCACCGGTCAGTTGCGCCAATGTGGACATATTGCTTTCTCTGGACGGGGGGCTCACCTACCCCATCACTTTGGCGACCGCCGTGCCCAACAACGGCTCCCGTGCGGTGACCGCGCCCAACAACCCCACCAACACCGCCCGCGTGATGGTCAAGGGCAACGGCAATGTTTTCTTCGATATTTCCAACAACAACTTCGCCATCACGGCGCCGCTGTGCAACCTGACGGCCACGGCCACCGCCATATCCACGACCTGTGGACAGGCCAACGGCGCGGCCACCGCCCAACCCGTGGGCGGCGGGTCGCCTTTTTCGTTCGCCTGGTCGAACGGCCAAACCGCCGCTACCGCCAATGCCTTGGCTGCGGGCACCTACACCGTGACCATCACCGACGACGCCTCTTGCACGGCCACCGCATCGGTCTCCGTGGGTGGTTCCCTTCCGGCCGCCCCGGTCCAGATCAACGGCAGCCTTGTTTTCTGCCTCGGTCAAAGCACCGTTTTGTCGGCCACCGGCGGAACAAGCTATGTCTGGTCTGACGGCACCTCCGGCTCCACCGTCACGGTCACCACCGCCGGAACGATCGGCGTGACGGCCACCAACGCCCAAGGCTGCACGGCCACAGCCAGTGCCGTGACGAGCAACCATACGGAAATGTTCCTGTCGCTCGTTCCGCTGGATGTGACCTGTTTCGGGCTCAGCAACGGCAGCATCACCGCCGATGCCAGCGGCGGCAGCGCCCCTTACTCCTATTCTTGGGCCGATGGCTCCACAGACGCAGCCCAGCTGGGCATTCCCGCGGGCACTTATTCGGTCACCGCGACCGACCAACTGGGATGCACCATCTCGGCCTCCGACAGCGTGCTCGACGGCCCATTGGTGCAAGCGGTAGCGCAAAACAACGGCCCATCCTGCCCCGGAGCCGACATACAACTCAATGCCGGTGGCGGGGACAACTACGATTGGAGCGGCCCCAACGGCTTCAGTGCCATCGATCCCGAACCGGTCATCTCGAACGCCACCCTTGCGGATGCGGGCACCTATACCGTGACCGTGACCGATGCGTCGGGTTGTTCGGCCACGGCCAGCACGCTGGTGGAAATCGGAACCGAAAACCTTTCGGTGACCATCACCGCCGTTGACGTATCGTGCCTGAACGCCTGCGACGGCCAGCTCACGGCCAGCGCCGCCAACGGAGCCCCGGGCTACACCTACGCCTGGTCGGACGGCAGCGGCTCGGAAACCCTGACGGATCTGTGCGCCGAGGACGTGCTCACGGTCAGCGTCACCGACGCCAACGGCTGTTCGGGCACTGCCACCGCCACGGTGGTAATCGCCACCGACTCCGAAGCGCCGTCCATCGCCTGCCCCGGCCCACAGAGCGTGAGCGATTCGTTTTCGGTGGTCATGCCCGACTTTGCGGTGCTGGCTTCGGCCACCGACAACTGTTCGGCGAGCATTTCTCAACTTTCTCCGCCCATCGGCACCTTGTACCTGAGCTCGGTGGTGGAAACCGTCGTGCTCGAAGCCGTGGATCCATCGGGCAACACGAGCACCTGTTCTTTCGAAGTGAATGTCCAAGTGCTGAACAACTGCAATTTTTTCGCGACGGTTTCTCCGAGCACGATTTCGGTGCAGTGCGGCAGCACAACGTCCCTCACTGCCTCTCCGGGCGCCTCGTACCAATGGTCGAACGGTGAAACGGGCTCCGAAATCCAGGCCGCGAGCGGCACTTACACGGTCACGGTGGACGATGGGTTCGGTTGCACGGCTTCGGCCGAGGCGATCGTGAGCGAACTGCCCGACACCGTCGCACCGGTCATCGTTTGTCCGGTGGTGCAAGTGCTCGGCGATTCGTTCAGCGTGGTGCTGCCGGATTATTCCGGATTGGCCCTCGCGTTCGACGACTGTGGATTGGACACGATTTTCCAACTTTCTCCCGCACCCGGAACCATTTATACCTCTTCCGCCTTGGTCACGGTAGTGCTGGTGGCGGCCGATCCCACGGGCAATTTGTCCCAGTGCACTTTTGTCGTGCCCGTCACCGTCTTGCAGCCCTGTACCTTCACCGCATCGGTTACCCCCAACACGGTGACCGTTCCCTGCGCCGGCGATGCCACCTTGAACGCATCCGCGGGCACTTCTTATGCTTGGTCGAACGGCGCCACCACGGCCCAAATACAAGTCGGCATCGGCTCTTACAGCGTCACCGTCACCAATTTCGACGGCTGCACTGCCTCCGCTTCTGCCACCGTCAATCCCTCCTTGCCGCCACTTCTCGGATCGGTCGAAACATCTCCGGGTTGCCCGAACGGCAGCGACGGCTCTTCTACTCTGCTGCCCTCCGGCGGTACGCCCCCCTACTTCTTCCTGTGGTCCACCGGCGCCACCACGGCCACGCTCGACCAACTGTCCACCGGATTCTACTCTGCCACCGTTTCGGACGCCAACGGCTGCTCCGCCTCCGCCCAAGTGGTCGTGCCGTTCGGCGACGACTTACAGCCCCCGGTATTTTCCAACTGTCCGGTGGACGACACCGTATCCTTGGCCTTCGGCGCTTTTGTGATGCCTGATTACGCGGGTCTCGTGGTGGCGAGCGACAACTGCGGCAACCCCTCCTTGGTGCAACTGAGCCCCGCGCCCGGCACTCAGTACAACACCCCACAATCCGTGACGGTCGTGCTGGAGGCCACCGACGATGCCTCGTTGACGACCACCTGTTCGTTCGTGCTGACTTTCGAAAGCGCACCGCCCGCCACTGTCTGCGTGCCCGATTCCGCTGCCCGGATCTGGTATGTGGACGAAGCCGCCACGGGATCCAACAACGGCAATACTTGGGGAGACGCTTTCACCGATCTGCAAAGCGCGTTGGCCGCTGCGGCCAACGGCGACAATATCCTCGTGGCCGCGGGCACTTATTACCCGACCACCGGTACCGACCGCAACCTCTCCTTCAACCTGAAGCCCGGCGTGGACCTTTACGGCGGATTTCCCTCGGGCGGGGCGCCGACGCCAACCCGAGCATCAACACCACAGTGCTCTCCGGCGATATCGGCACCCAGGGCGTGAATTTCGACAACTCCTTCCGCGTGTTGAGGGCCCTCAATGTGGGCAACAACTGCCATGTGTGCGGATTTTTTGTGCAAGATGCCTATTCGCCCAGCCTCAACGCGGGCGGCATCCTCATCCAAGCCAGCGGTACCGGTGCCGTTTCCAGCCCGCGGTTCAGCAACTGTGCAGTGGTCAACAACTACTCCGGTCAAAAAGGCGGCGGAATTTTCATCTATGCCCTCAACAACGGCCGGGCCAACCCGGTGTTCGAAACCTCCGACATCCTGTCCAACCTGTCGGCCAACGACGGCGGGGGCGTGATGTCCATATCCCAACAAGGCGGTGTCATCAACGCCCTGTTCGACCGCTGCAACATCGAAAACAACACCACCACCCAGAGGGGCGGCGGCATGGGCAACTGGGTCAACGGCGGCGGCAACACCACGGTAGTGCTCGACAGTTGTTATCTGTACAGCAACACGGCCCAAAACAATGGCGGCGGCGTGTGGAATTTCTCCCGCAGCGGCGGCCTCTGCCAATTCACGGCCACCGGCTGCATTTTCGAGAACAACTCCTCCAAAGTGGGCGGCGGCATCATGAACTATGCCAGCGGCGGCACGCTCAACAGCAGCATCGCCGACTGCCAGTTCACGGCCAACTCCTGCACCGGCTCGGCCGGCGCTCTGCTGCAATTCGGTGATTTGCCCGGATCCGCCGCAACGACCACCGTCTCCCGCTCGGTTTTTTATGCCAACACAGCCCTCGAAGGAGGTGCAGTGGCAAACCTTGCCTCCAAGAGCGCTGTGGGCAACATGGCCTTCGACCGGGTACGCTTCGTGGGCAACTTCGGCTCGGGCCGCGGCGCGGCAGCTTTTTTCTCGAGCAACAACCTCAACTTGACGGGCACCCAACAGACGAACACCTTCACGAATGTACTTTTCCACGACAACGCCGCTGTGAACGGCCCCGGCGGAGCGATCGCGCAGACCTGCATCTCCGGCGCGGCCGCTACCACTTCCCTCGTGAATTCCACCATCGCGGGCAATGTCTGCAACGGCCAAGGATCCGCTATTTTCAACAGCACCGTGGGCGGCCCATCGTCCGTTTCGCTCACCAACTGCATCCTGTGGAACAACACCTCTTTCTTGACGGTGGCGACCACCAGACCGTTCTGGAACAGCAGCCAAGCCGCTTCGCTGAGCCTCTCGAACAACCTGCTCCAACTGGGGCCGGATTGTGCGGCCAACATCGCCGGAACGGGCTCGGTCAACTGCGGCAACGGCAACCTGTTCGGGGCCGATCCGCTTTTCGTGGACGATTTCAACGGCGATCTGCACCTCTTGCCCGCCTCGCCTGCCATTGACGCCGGAACGGCCACGGGCGCTCCCGGAGTGGATTTCGACGGCAACGTCCGCCCGCAGGGCAACGGATTCGACATGGGCGCCTACGAATCCGGTGGCGTGCGCATAGTCGCACGCGAAGCCGGCCCCTCTGCCGAGCAGGTGACCCGCGCGACCGTTTTCCCCAACCCGACCTCGGGCTCCGTCACGGTTTCGCTCGACCGTATCTCGGATGGTTTCGTGCAACTTTTCGACCAGCAGGGCCGACTGGTATCCTCCACCGCGCTGAACGGCGGCCAACAGGTCCTGTTGGACCTTGGCGCCCACCCCACCGGTGCATACCTCGTGCGCATCGTCGCCGGCGATTTCGTCGAGACCCGCACCGTGGTCGTACAGCGCCCCTGATCGGTCAAATTCCACGGAAGGACGGACCGATGGTCCGTCCTTCTTTTTTTTCGAAAAAAAACTATGCGCGCATTGCATTTTTGTTCGAAAGGGAATATTTTTGCAGGGAAAGATGACTTGACAGAGAAAAAATCCCGTTCCATTTTTTTTACCCCAAATCCCATTTTGTATGGAAGTGCAGAACAACCCGGTTGCCGTCCTCAAAGGAGGCGAGTTTTTGGTGCGCGAAAGCAGCCCCGCCGATATCTTCGTACCGGAAGACGCCAACGAAGAGCAACGCATGATGCAGCAGATGGCCGCGGATTTCATTGCCACGGAAATCCTGCCCAACACGGCCAAGATCGAACGCCAGGAAGACAACATCTCGGCGCAGATCCTCGAAAAAGCCGGAGGGCAGGGGCTTTTGGGCGTGCACATGCCCGAGGAATACGGCGGCCTGAACCTGCACACCAACACCAACACGATGATCACCGAAGAGATGGGCAAGGCCGGTTCGTGGACCACCACTTTCGCCGCCCACATCGGCATCGGCATGTTGCCCATCCTGTACTACGGCACTCCGGAACAAAAAGCCAAGTACCTGCCAGGCATGATCAGCGGCGATCTGAAGGCTTCTTACTGTCTGACCGAACCGGGCAGCGGCTCGGACGCCCTGGCAGCCAAATCCCGCGCCGACCTGTCGGAAGACGGCCTGCACTACCTACTCAACGGCCAGAAAATGTGGATCACGAACGCCGGTTTTTCCGATGTGTTCATCGTTTTCGCCAAGGTAGGGGGTGAAAAATTCACCAGCTTCATCGTCGAAAAAGGCATGCCCGGCTTCACGCTCGGTGCTGAAGAGCACAAACTCGGCATCCACGGATCCTCCACCCGCCAAGTGTTTTTCGAAAATGTGAAGGTCCCCGTGGAAAACGTGCTGGGCGAAATCGGCAAAGGTCACCTGATAGCCTTCAATGTGCTCAACATCGGCCGCTTCAAATTGGGCGTGCTCACCCTCGGCGGCAGCAAAGATGTGCTGGCCATGGCCGCCCGCTACGCCAACGAACGCCAACAATTCGGCGTGCCCATCGGCTCTTTCGGGGCCATCCAGCACAAACTGTCGGAAATGACCGTCCGCTGTTTCGCCCTCGAATCCGCCATTTACCGCGTGTCAGATCTGTTGCAGGACAAGATCAACGAGCTCAAGGCATCGGGCATGCCGGTCGAACAGGCCAAATTGGCCGCCGCTGAGGAATATGCCATCGAATGCGCCATCTTGAAGGTGTACGGCTCCGAAACCCTCGATTACTGCGTGGACGAAAACGTGCAGGTCCACGGCGGAATGGGCTTCAGCGAAGAGTGCATGGCCTCGAAGGCCTATCGCGATGCGCGCATTACCCGCATCTACGAAGGGACCAACGAGATCAACCGCCTCCTGTCGGTCGACATGCTCCTGCGCCGCGCCTTGGCGGGTCATATCAACATCACCGATGCCGCTTGGGCCGTGCAAAAAGAACTGGCCTCGATTCCCTCCATGTCGAGCCCGGAAGGCCCCTACGGACGCGAAAAAGAAGCGCTCAAAAACCTCAAAAAATGTATCCTGATGGTCGCGGGCGCCGCCGTCAAGACGCAAATGGACGGCCAGATAAACCTCAAGCACGAGCAGGAGATCATCATGAACGTGGCCGATATGATGGTGGACGTATTTACCCTCGAATCCACTCTGCTGCGCGTGCAAAAGGTGTCGGAAAGC
>JBEIJQ010000100.1:0-11755 GCA_040380145.1 Lewinellaceae bacterium
CTGGATTTGCTCGAAGGCCGGCTGGGCCGTAAGAAATTCTTTCAAGTCGCTCTTCGATTTTTGAGGGCCTCCTGTGCATGTTTCAAATCTGTATTTCAATTTTTTGCAATCAGCATTTTCTAATGGCCGCCATTGGAAATTTTTCCCAATGACAATTTTGGGATAATTTTCGAAAAAACGACCGGTCGCTCCAGCTCATCCCCTCAGCAGCACCCAGGCCGTGATAGGCACGCCCACGAGGGCCGTCAGGGCGTTGAGGGGGAAAGCGCCGGCTTGTCCGGGCAGGTGGGAAAGGGTGTCCACCAGCAACATCAGCGCAATGCCCCACAGGAGAGTGCCGTACAAAAGCGCCCGGTGGCTCCCGCGGCGCAGGCTCCAACGGGCGAGATGGGGCACGATGATGCCCACAAAGGCGATGGGGCCGCAAAAAGCCGTCACCGTGCCCGCCAAAAGGGCCGATGCGCCCGCCACGGCCTGCTGCACCGTCCCCGGCGGCAATCCGATGCTCCTCGCGTAATCGCCGCCCGCCATCAAGGCGTCGAGCGGTTTGGCCAACCACAGGCAGGCCAACACCACCGGTAGGTCCAAGAGGGCCAGCACGCCCAGATCTTCCCAGGTCAGTCCGCCCAGTCCGCCCGCTCCCCAAGAGGCGTAGCGGCGCAGCGCGTCCTCGGGACCGAAAAACTGCAGGACCAACACCAGAGCGCCCGCTACGGCGCCCCACAACAGGCCGACGATCAGTAAAGTGGCAGGTTCCCGAACGGTCTTGGCCAGGGCCAGCATCGGCAGGGTGGCCAAAAAAGCGCCGGCGCCCCCAGCGAGGGCCACGCTCCAAGGACCGGCAAAATCCCAACTGCCGGAAGTGCCGAGGCCGAAAAGCAGCAGGGCCACGCCGAGACCCGCGCCCGAACTGACGCCCAGCGCGTCGGGGCCGGCCACGGGATTGCGGAAAAGGGCCTGGAGCAACAGGCCGCTGACGGGCAGGGCCGCTCCGACCAGTATGGCCGTCGCCGTTCGGGGCAGGCGGATGTGCCACAGGATGTACGAGGTGCCGTCGGTGCCGGACGGCCCTTCCAACAGGGCGCGCCAAAGGTCCGCCGGTGCGATCCATTGGCTGCCGCAAAATGCGTTCGCGATCAGTAGGAACGCACCGGCAAGTCCCAAGGCAGCAAAAGTTCTCGGGGTGGGGGAGTGGCCCGCGGCATTCATATGTCCCCCTCGAAAACGAACGTGGCCGGGCCGCACAAACGGATGTTCCGGAATCCGCCGGGCACCGGTTCGAATCGGATCATCAGGTCGCCGCCCTCGGTGCGGACGCTCAGCTCCGTGGCCGTCGTTTTACCGGCAGCGAAGTAGGAAAGGGCCGCCGCCGTGGCGCCCGTCCCGCAGGAAAGCGTTTCGGCCTCCACGCCGCGCTCGTAGGTGCGCAGGGCGAGGGATTTTTCATCGAGCGGCAACAAAAAATTCACGTTGATGCCTTCCCGGGCGTAGGCGGGCGACCAGCGAACGGACTTGCCCTCGCGGTCGAGGTCGAGGCCGCGGATGTCCGCACAGAAACGCACGAAGTGGGGCGAACCCGTGTTGACCACCGCGTGGTCGCCGAGCAGTTCGGGCCAAGCGGCGTCGGACATGTTCAGTTCCACGAAATCCCCGAGGCGCCGATGACCGCTTCGTGGGGGCCGTCCACGGCGATGAAACGCGCATGGCCGGACACGACGCCGAGGCGCTGGGCGAAGGCCGCGATGCAGCGGCCGCCGTTGCCGCACATGGAGCCCTCGCGGCCGTCGCTGTTGAAATAAACCATCTTGAAATCATGCCCCGGAGCCATTTCCAGCAGCATCAGCCCATCGGCGCCGATGCCGAATCGGCGGTCGCACAAACGGGCGATCCGTTCGGCGGTCAGGCCGTCGAAGCGGTGCTCGCGGTTGTCGAGCAGCACGAAATCGTTGCCGGTCCCCTGGTATTTGTAAAAGTGCATCGGCGGGCTTGGAGCGGGGTCAGAGCGGCAGGTTGCCGTGTTTTTTGCGGGGCAGCTTGGCCGCTTTGTTCTCGAGCATCGCGAAGCCCTTGATGAGCTTGGCGCGGGTGTCCTTGGGGTCGATCACCTCGTCGATGAAGCCGCGGGAAGCGGCACCGTACGGGTGCGCGAACTTTTGGGCATATTCCCGTTCCTTTTCCACGAGTTTGGCCGCGGGATCGGTCGCGGAGATGATCTCTTTGGAAAAAATGATCTCCGAGGCACCTTTGGCGCCCATCACGGCGATCTCGGCAGTGGGGAAGGCGTAGTTGAGGTCGGCCCCGATGTGCTTGGAGTTCATCACGTCGTAGGCGCCGCCGTAGGCTTTGCGCGTGATGACGGTGATGCGCGGCACGGTGGCCTCGCAGAACGCGTAGAGCAGTTTGGCGCCGTTGGTGATGATGCCGTTCCATTCCTGATCGGTGCCCGGCAGGAAGCCCGGCACGTCCACGAGGGTGAGCAGGGGGATGTTGAAGCAATCGCAGAAACGCACGAAGCGCGCGCCTTTTTTGGAACTGTTCACGTCCAGCACGCCCGCCAGCACACTGGGCTGGTTGGCCACGATGCCGATGCTGCGCCCGGCGATGCGGGCGAATCCAACGACGATGTTTTCGGCGTACTGCTTGTGCACTTCGAAGAAAGAGCCTTCGTCCACCAGCAGTTCGATCGCCTCGCGCATGTCGTAGGGCTGGTTGGGGTTTTCGGGTATCAGGTCGCGCAGGGCTTCGCGGGTCTCGTCGCCGGGCGTGTAGGGCTCGAAGGGCGGTTCGTCCTCGCAGTTTTGCGGGATGTACGACAGCAGGCGCTTGATCTGCAGGATGCAGTCCACATCGTTGGCGGCGGTGAAGTGGGTCACGCCGGATTTGGCCGCGTGGGTGCTCGCGCCGCCGAGGGCCTCCGAAGTGACCTCTTCGTTGGTCACCGTTTTGACCACGTTGGGGCCGGTGACGAACATGTACGAGGTGTTTTCGACCATCATGATGAAGTCGGTGATGGCCGGGGAGTACACGGCGCCGCCGGCGCAGGGGCCCATGATGGCGGAGATCTGGGGCACCACGCCGCTGGCCAGCGTGTTGCGGTAAAAGATATCGGCATAGCCGCCCAGCGAAACCACGCCCTCTTGGATGCGGGCGCCGCCGGAGTCGTTGAGGCCGATCACGGGCGCGCCGTTTTTCATGGCGAGGTCCATGATCTTGACGATCTTTTCGGCGTGGGTTTCCGACAGGGACCCGCCGAACACGGTGAAGTCCTGCGCGAAAACATACACCGTGCGGCCGTTGACGGTGCCATAGCCCGTTACCACGCCGTCGCCGAGGAAGATCTGGTTTTCCATCCCGAAGTCGGCGGAACGGTGGGTCACGAACATGCCGATTTCTTCGAAGGAGCCGTCGTCCAAGAGCAGTTGGATGCGCTCGCGGGCCGTGAGCTTGCCCTTGGCGTGCTGCTTGGAAATGCGGTCGGCCCCGCCCATTTCGAGCGATTCGGCGGTTTTTTGCTGGAGTATGGAAAGTTTGTCTTTCATCCCGTACAGATTGAGTTTTTTTTATTTTTTTCGAAAAAAAATTTTTCCCGAAAAGGGAAATATCAAGAGCGTCCCAACCAGGCCAGGGCGCTTTTGTGCAAAAGCCATTCCTTGGTCTCGGAGTCAAAAGGCATCGAACGGATGAGGGTGCCCGGCACGTCCTCGCCCAAGGGGAAGGGGTAATCCGAGCCGAGGGCCACGCGCTCGCGGCCAAAGAGGTCGACGATGAAGCGGAGCGTGTCGGCATCGTGCACGAGCGAGTCCACCCAAAAGCGGCCGAGGTAATCGCGGGGATTCACGGGGTTGTCCACCGCCACGAGGTCGGGCCGGCAATGGAAGCCGTGCTCGATGCGTCCCAGCGTGCCCGGGAAAGATCCGCCGCCGTGGGCGATGGCCACGCGCAGCCGTGGGAGGCGTTCCAAGACGCCGCCGAAGATCAACGAACAGATCGCAAGTGAACTTTCGGCGGGCATGCCCACGAGCCAGGGGAGCCAGTATTTGCCCATGCGGTCGGCCCCCATCATGTCCCACGGGTGGACGAACACGGCGGCCCCCAGGCGTTCGCAGGCCTCGAAGAAGGGGAAAAGCGCCGGGTCGCTGAGGTTCCAGTCGTTGACGTGCGAACCGATCTCCACGCCCGCAAGGCCCAGTTCGCCCATGCAGCGCTCCAGTTCGCGGATGGCCAGGTCGGGCGCCTGCAGGGGCACCGTGCCGAGGCCGATGAACCGCGCCGGGTCGGTGGCCACGGCGGCGGCGAGGTGGTCGTTCAGAAAACGGGCCACATCGTAGCCGTGCTCGGGCTTGGCCCAGTAGCAAAACAGGACGGGGATCGTGGAAAGTACCTGCACGTCCACGCCGTGGGCGTCGCACTCGTGCAGGCGTTGGCGCGGATCCCAGCAGTTGGACTCGATTTCCCGGAAAAACTTGTCGCCCACCATCATCTTCGCCCGGCAAGGGGCGTGGTGCTCGAGGTGCACGAAACCGTCGTAGCCGAAAAGACGGGCATACGGCGGCAGGTGCTCGGGAATCAGATGGGTATGGATATCAACGCACGGCATGACGGGACGAAGATACGCCTTCCCGCGTTTATTTCGGATCCGGCAGCAGCGTTTCGGCGGGAATGACTATTTTTGTTCGGATCATCAACCCCTTTTCCACCATGTTCGTCCGCATTCTTTTTCTTTTTTTGCCCCTCCTTTTTTTGTCCTCCTGCGGGAGCACTTTTGACAGAAACGCCTTTCAGGGCGAATGGCAGGGCGTTTCTTTTGAAGGGCAGCATCCGATCATTTTGTCCGCCGAGCATGTGCGCATGCGCTTTTCGGGCGAACAGTTCGAAATGACCGGCACGGTCAGCGACGTGAAGGGGCATTTCCGTTTCATGGGCAACACGCTGTATCTCATCAACGAACAGGAAGTGGAATTGCCCATCGCGGTGAAATCGTTGGAGGGCGACACGCTCGTGCTCAACTTCAACCGGATGGGCGAGCCGGCCCTGCTCAAACTGTCCAGGGTGCGTTGAGCGGCGCTTCAGATTCTTCGGCCCGATCTTGGTAATTTATTTGCCCCCCCTTTCACAACGAACGGTTGTGGAAGGGGCTTCTTTTTTGCTTGGCTTTTGTTAAAGTTTGCTTTGCTTTATTTTTATAATTTTATGAAAATAAATTTTTTATAAAAAAAATAAATTCAAAAAACTATTTCTCGGAAATCAAGTGGCCAACCAATCGGTCCTAGCAGGCGTTAATGGAGTGCTATGAAAATAGCCCCGTCGGATATTTTTCCGAGTCACTCTTTCCGAATTGATCATGAGCAAGAAATTCATCCTGTCCCTGGCATTTATGCTCGGTTTCGGGCAGATGCTGTTGGCCCAGTTGCCGGGTTGTTCGGCGTTTTTCAGCATCCAGCAGACTCCGGGCAGCACGCAGGTGGAGTTTTTCAACTTTACCTATAATGTGGATCCCCAGACTTCCGTCTTTACTTGGGATTTCGGAGATGGAACCATTTTGCAGTCGAGCGATCCGTTCGTGGCGCACACCTATGCCCAGCACGGCACCTATACGGTTTGCCTATCGGTGTTCGATACGGCTCAAAACTGTGTGAACGCCTATTGCGAAGGGCTGTACCTCGCACCTCCGCAGTGCGCCGCGTATTTTCTCCATTCTGTGGCAGCGGGCAACGAGGTGACCTTCTTCGAGCAGTCCAACTATCCCGATTCCAATGCGGTGTTTACTTGGGAATTCGGTGACGGCAGTACGGCGGTCGGATCTCAAGTGATGCATGCATACGCCCAACCGGGCAACTATCAAGTGTGCTTGACGCTCGACGCGAACGGTTGCAACACCCAATATTGCCAGCACATCAGTTCGGAGCACCCGGCGGCCTGCCACGCCGGATACTGGGCTTGGCCGGATGGGCCGCAATCGCAGACCCTGCAGTTTTTCAACGTCAGCTATGTCACCCCGAACGCTGTCTATACATGGGATTTGGGCGATGGAACGGTGGTGGTCAACAACGACCCCAGTTTCACGCACACCTTTGCCGCCCCGGGCAACTACGACATTTGTCTGAGCGTAGTGGACGGCCTGTGTACGAACCAGTTCTGCCAGACTTGGCAGGTGGGCGACCCCGCCTTCATCTGCGATGCTTGGTTTTCCTACCAGGCCAATGGATTCGACCTCACGGTGTTCGAACAAACGCAGGTGCAGGACTCGGTCATCGCCTACGATTGGACTTTTGGCGACGGCGGCACGGCCACCGGTGCCCAGGCCACCCACAGCTATGCGCAAGACGGTGTGTACGAAGTGTGCCTCACCACCACCACGACTTTTTGCACCGAGACCCAGTGCCAGCATATCTGGTTGAGCAATCCCGGCAACTGCCATCCTTCGTTTTGGGCCTATCCCGATTCGATCCATTCGCTCAACCTGTATTTTTCCAATTGGACTCTAGGTTCGCCCTTGGCCACCTACACTTGGGATTTCGGCGACGGTACCGTGGCGAACAATGCGCAGCCCAACTTTTTCCACACATACGCGGCCCCCGGCAACTACGATGTTTGCCTGACCGTGGAAGACGGCAACTGCACCGCGCAATTTTGCCAACACTTCCAAGTGGGCGATCCGGCGTTCATCTGCAGCGCATGGTTTTCCACTCTCCACAACGGACTGTCCGTTGACTTTCTGGAATACACGCAGGTCGTGGATTCTGTCGTGGTCTTTGAATGGGATTTCGGCGACGGCACCGTGGACACTGGATCGGCTCCGACGCATACTTTCGCGTCTGCCGGGCTGTACGATGTGTGCCTGAAGGTGACCACCACATTCTGCTCGACGCAGTACTGTGCGACCATCCATGTGGACGGCGGCATTTTCAACGGCAACTGCCAGGCGTCCTTTTGGGCCTGGCCCGACGGGGGGAATCCTCTTGGCCTCGTGTTTTCCAACCAGAGTACGGCCGGCCCCAACGCCATTTACCAGTGGAACTTCGGCGACGGAACGGTGCTGGCCAACAATGCCCCCAGTTTTGTATATACCTACGCGGCGCCCGGTGCCTACAACATCTGCCTGACGGTGATCGACGGCAACTGTACGAACACCTTTTGCTCGCCGCTGCACGTGCAGAACGGTGGTGGCGGGGCGTCCTGCACGGCGGGCTTCACTTTCTACGAAGACGGTTACAATGTGTATCTGATGTCCGATCTGCAGGATCCCAACTTTTTGTACCAGTGGGACATCCTGCCGGGCGGCAACGCCCTGAGCGGACCCAATACGGCCTTTACGCCCGTTGCGCCGGGGCTGTACTGGGTTTGTCTGACCGTTGCGGCTCCCGACGGCTCTTGCCAGGATTATTTTTGCCAAAGTGTCGAGGTGCAACATACGCAGACTTCTTGCCAAGCCGGGGTGTTGGTGACCCCGGATCCCGACGCCGCGCAGAACTTCACGGTCACATTTTTCAATACCAGCACGGGCGTCGATTCGAACGCGGTTTGTTTTCTGACCGTGGACGGGCAGGATATATTCTTCAACGGGCCGTCCATTACCTACTCGTTCCCGGGCGCCGGCGTTTACCCGGTGTGCATTTCGGTGCAGGGCGACAGTTGTACCGACACGGAGTGTTTTCCCCTGTATGTGGGCGCCCAGGCATTCAACTGCCAGGCCTCTTTCTTTTTTGACCTCGATAGTTTGGCGCTTGATCCGTACAACCTCGTGGCGGTCCACAATTCCATTTTCGATCCCGGCACGCAGTTCATGTGGGACTTCGGCGACGGGCACATATCACCCGATCCGTACCCGACGCACACGTATGCCGATTTTGGCACCTACACGATTTGCCTGACCATGAGCAATCCCCTCACGGGTTGCTACGATGTGCATTGCGATACGATCGGGGTGGACAGCCTCGGCAACGTCTGGCGCAACGGGCAGCAAGGGTTCACGATCAACATCCAACAGGCCGTGCCGACTTCGGTGGCAACGGTTGCGGATGCCCCCGCGGATGCCTTGCGCTTGTTCCCCAATCCGACCACCGGCCAGCTCAACCTCGATCTGGCGGTGGAGGGCGACCGGGAAGTCCTGTTCAGCGCGGTGTCGGTGACGGGCCAGATACTGCTGCGGCGCTCCTTACAACTTGTGGCGGGCGAGCAGCGCGTGACGCTGGATGTGGGCGGCCTGCCGGCCGGCGTCTATTCGCTGCAATTACAGGGGCAAGACATACTGTTGTCCAAACTTTTTGTGAAACAGTGATTTTTTGCTGCGCAAAAAAACCGAAAAAGGGGCGAGGGATCGCCCCTTTTTTCGTTCCGGTGCCAGTGCTTTCGAGCCATGGCGATGAACCAACACGGGGGTTCATATGATCGGCCCCTGACGACGATGCCTCCGGCAGCCCTTTCGAACGGTTGCTCAAACTGTTTTAGGAACCGCTGATGCAACACCAGCGGCGATGTTCCCGAGGCGCTGAGCGTCTTGTCCTGTCCGGCATACCGCTCAGGAGCATGGCGGTGCGGACAAGGATTCGGCGGATTTCTTTGGAAAAACACAGGGAGTTGTATATTTACGGCCATCCAAGGGGGAGCCCAAGGCGCCCACACATACCGAACGGCAAGGGCAATCTGTATGAGTCTGGCGGCTGCGAAGCCGTGGAAAATTTATTTTTATTGCCATTGTCAAAAATAAAAATTATGTTGGTAATTATATCATGGCTCTTTATTATATCGACAGTTGGGTTCATTCTTTATTGGTTGATATGCTTTTGTTTTCTGAAAACAGGATTATACTTAAAAGTTGATATAGGGGGAATAGAATTTTTTAGACTTTTCCTGAAAACTCTTTTTATTTTGAATATTATATGGCTCATATTGGTAGAAATTGTTTATTCATTGGTTTACTGGACGACTTTTTCGTTGTATATGAGTCTTCGTTTTGCTGAGCCGACAACCTCTTATGTAAACAATCGTCATTCTGGCAATAACGCTTTATATTATTGGTTATTTATTTCTTTGATCATTTTTTGCGTTGTGATGGCCCCTTACTTTATCCTACAGCGTAAATTAAGTTTTTATTTTAAAAAAACGATTTTCACGAAACTTGCCACATCGATGAATGCCAAAAACATTGGTTTTCGTGGACAATCGGTTAAATTAAATTTATCCCAAAACTTATTTACCCAACTTGCAGCTACGAACGGAAAAGCAATGAAATGGGTCAATAATTCATTTGTGGCCTACAAAACAAGACGAGGAGACGAAAATAAGATATTTTCAATTAAAATTACTTCAACAGATCACATGTCATGGGAGTTCAATAATGTGAAAGCAGATTTTTATGAAGCTGTTATTTTGTTTGACGCGTCAAGAAAGCGAAAATCTGGTTATAAGACTGCTTTTGAAAAGGAACTATTTGACGGAATTGTGATTTTGGTTGAAAATATTTTCACAGAACCCTGGAAACCAACAGTATTTGAAACAGAGCGCGTATTTACCGGTAAAGAAAAGAACAGAACAATTCACAAGCAAAATTTTCTCATAAGATTTTATAATTACTTGGTTTTCAGAACAAGAGCAACTGAAAAAGTTGCTGCTTACGACAATAGTTTTATTGATCAATACATCGAACCCGGAAAACTCAAAATACAAACACAATCTTTGTTCCAATATGTTTTTTGTGACCAGAAAAATCTATATCTTTTGCTCAAAACTGAATTGGACGGTACATCTTTTGATCTGAACATGAATATTCCTGTAAAAGACAGTATGGAACTGTTCAGTCAAGATTTATCATTGGTTGCGACCGCAATGGGCGAAATTCAGCGGATACTACAATTTATTGAAGACAACAATATCAAGTACGGTAAAGATGTGGCTTAGAAAGAAGTTTGTTTTATTGGAGATCTCACTTTCCCAAAATATGAAGTGGTCTTGCAGCACGCCGTGCAACTTTCGGCGGGCGAGCAGCGCTTGACGCTCGATGTGAGCAGGCTGCCGGCCGGGGGGTATTCGCTCCAAGTACAGGGACAAGACATACTTTTGTCCAAACTTTTTGTGAAACAGTGATTTTTTGCTGCGCAAAAAACCGAAAAAGGGGCGTTGCCTCGCCCCTTTTTCGGTTCCGAGGGCGGCACTTCCGTCCTGTGGCCATGAACCAACACGGGGCTTTTGGGGTTTGCATCATATATGATCGGTTTCCGCTTTTCGGCCCCTGACGACGATGCCTCCGGCAGCCCTTTCGAACGGTTGTTCAAACTGTTCAAAGAGCTCCTGTTGCACACCAGCGGCGATGTCCCCGAGGCGCTTTCTTGGCTGACCGAGCTGGACCGCACCTACCGTCTCACAGACGATTCGTACGGCATCGCGGATTTTGTCCGCGACCTCACCGATCAGGGATATATCCGCCCGCCCGCGGGCGGGGCGAACGGTCCTTTTTCCCCGACAAAAAAAATGGAGATCGCCTTACGGCGCAGTGCGCTGGAGGATGTGTTCGGACAGTTGAAAAAAGCGCGCAGGGGCAACCACGCCACCAAGTTCGGCGGACGCGGCGACGAGCCGATGCCCGAGCTGCGTCCCTTCGAGTTCGGCGATAAGCTCGATCAAATCGCCGTTTCGGAATCGCTCAAAAACGCTTACATCAACCACGGAATCGAGGATTTCACCTTGGCCCAGAGCGACTTGGAGGTGCACGAAACGCATTTTCAGAGCCAGTCCAGCACGGTGTTGATGATCGACATTTCCCATTCGATGATCCTGTACGGCGAGGACCGCATCACCCCGGCCAAAAAAGTCGCCATGGCGCTGGCCGAACTGATCCGCACCCAATATCCCAAGGATACCCTAGACGTGCTCGTGTTCGGCAACGACGCTTGGCCCATCCAAGTCAAGGATCTGCCATATCTGGAAGTCGGTCCGTACCACACCAACACGGTGGCCGGTTTGGAGCTGGCCTTGGAACTGCTCCGCAAGCGGCGCAACCCCAACAAGCAGATTTTCATGATCACCGACGGCAAGCCCTCCTGCATCAAGGTCGGCAAGCAGTACTACAAAAACAGTTTCGGCCTCGACCGCAAGATCGTGGGCCGCTGCCTGACCTTGGCCCAGCGCTGTCGCAAATTGGACATTCCCATCACCACTTTTATGATCGCGGAGGATCCGTATCTGATGCGCTTCGTGGACGAGTTTACCCGAGCCAACAACGGCAAGGCGTTCTACTCTTCTCTCAAAGGACTCGGAGAGTTCGTTTTTCGGGATTATCGCAAAGGAAAAAAGTGAAGAACCGGCCCATCGAGGTCGCTGTTGCTCTTTTAGGCTGAAGCAGGATTACCGCATCAGGGGATCGGCAGACATTTTTTCGGCTTCTCCGAAGCTGTGCAAAAGAAAAAGGACCAACACTTGTTATGAAGCGATGGTCCTTTTTTCTATTTTTTTTCAGAAAAAACCGATTCAGAGAAGGAAATTGGAAAGATACCGGCTCCCAAAAAAGGAAAAGTCACGCTTTTTTTCTACCATAGTCTTGCTCCCAAAAGGAGCAGAAAAAAATCCTGCAAATCCTGATTCTGACAAAAAGTAACCTTCCTTACGGTTTGAAGCCCCGCATCAGTTCCACCAAGAAGTCCACGCTTTCTTGTTCGAGCGCGTTGTACAGCGAAGCGCGCAGGCCGCCCACGGAGCGGTGGCCCTTGACGCCTTCGATGCCGTTGTCGGCGCAGATTTTTAAAAAGGCCGATTCGTGTGC
>JBEIJQ010000101.1:0-11679 GCA_040380145.1 Lewinellaceae bacterium
GTGAGCACGGGGTTGGCGTTCTGTGTGACGCTGGCCGAAGCCGAGCCCGTGCAGCCGTTTCCGTCGGTGCCGGTCACGGAATAGGTGCCGGCGGAGTTGACGGTGATGGCGGCGGTGTTGGCGCCGTTGGACCAAACATAAGAAGAAGCCCCGCTGGCGGTGAGCGAAGTGCTGGTGCCCGCGCAGAAGGCGGTATTGCCGGCGATGGTGAGCAGCGGGTTGGCATTTACCGTGACGCTGGCAGAAGAGCTAGCTGTGCAACCTTCGGCATTGGTGAGGGTCACCGAGTAAGTGCCCGAAGCGGCAACGGTGATGGATGCGGTGTTGGCGCCGTTGGACCATAGGTAGGAAACCGCCGTTCCGGTGGCGGACAAACTTACGGTTTGACCTTGGCAAAAAACAGTGGGGCCGCTTGGCACAATGCCCGCCGTGGCCGAACAATTAGGATCGGCGCAGTCGATCAATCCGTCTCCGTCATCGTCCAGGGTATTGTTGCACAATTCCACGCAAGCCAAGGGACCGTTGATCAGGATCGGATTGCCGGCCCATGTGGAGGAGCAGTTGGTGGCAGTGGCCCTTACGATCACTTGGTACGAACCGTTGGGCAAATTGGAGAAGGTGCTGCTGCCCGAGAAAGTACCACCGTTGTCTATGCTGTATTCCAAAGTGCCCGCAGCGGCGGCAATGGCAATGGTGCCATCGTTGACGGGCAAGGGGCAGGTGGGCTGGGTGACCGCCACATTGGTGATGTTGGGCGTGGGATTTTCGGTCACCGAAACGGAGGCCGTCGAAGTACAGTTGCCCACCCCGGTGACGGTCAGTCCGTAGGTACCTCCCGTTGTCACGGTGAGCGAGGCGGTGGTTGCCCCGTTCGACCAGAGATAGGTCCCGCCGCCGGTTCCGTTGAGCGAGGTGCTCAGCCCGGAACAGAAAGCCGTCGTGCCCACAATCCCCGCCGTGGGATTCGGGTTCACCGTGACCGTGCTGCCGGCCGTGGCCGTGCAGTTTTGTGCGTTCGAGACGGTCACGGTGTAACTGCCGGCCACCGAAACGGTGACATCAGCGGTGGCCGCACCGGTGGACCAACTGTAAGCGGTTCCGCCGCTGGCGGTCAAGGTGGTGGATTGGCCGGCGCAGATGGAGGTGTTGCCCGAAATGATGGGCGACGGAACGCTGTTCTGCGTCACCGTCGTCGAAGCCGAGGCCGTACAATTTTGAGCGTTCGTAGCGGTCACGGTGTAGGTACCGGCGGCATTGACCGTCAGAGAGGCCGTGTTGGCGCCGGTCGACCAGAGGTAGGTGGCCCCGCCGCCGGCCGTCAGCACGGTGCTGGCTCCCGGACAAAAAGAAGGCGTCCCCGAAATGGTCGCCGTGGGCAGGGCGTTTTGTGTCACGTTGGCCGAAGCGGTGGCCGTACAGCCATTGGCTCCGGTGACCGTGACGGAGTAAAGCCCGGCTGCGTTGACGCTGATGCCCGCGGTGTTGGCACCCGTTGACCACAGATAGCCCGTGCCCCCAGTGGCGGTCAGTGAGGTGCTGCTGCCCGGGCAAAACGATAAAGTTCCCGTTATGCCGGCCGTCGGAGCGGCCAAGGCGGTCACGGAGACCGTAGCAGATGCCGTGCAGGTATTGGCCCCGGTCACCGTCACCGTGTAGTTGCCCGCGGCGTTGACCGAAATGGCTGCCGTGTTGGCACCGGTGGACCAAGAATAAGTCCCACCGCCCGATGCGGTCAAGGTGGTACTGCTTCCCGGGCAGAAAGAGGTGGTGCCGCTGATGGACGGAGAGGGTAGGGGATTGACCGTCACGACTACCGATGCCGATCCAGTGCAACCGTTGTTGGTGGCGGTCACGGTGTAGGTGCCCGCCGAAGAGACGCTGATACTGGCCGTGTTGGCCCCGGTGGACCAACTGTAGGAAGTGCCGCCCGAAGCGGTCAGCGTCGTGCTGGCCCCCTGACAGATCGTGGTGGTGCCGGCAACGGAAGCCGTTACGGTCCCAATGGTCACCGTGGTGCTCAGACAGGCCGACGAACCACAGTTGTTCTGCGCACGCACAAAGTAGGTCGTTGCGACATTGGGAGTAACGGTGATGCTGGCCCCCGTTCCGATGGACGTAGTACCGCAACCACCGGTGTACCAACCAAAAACGGCCCCGGTACCCAATGAACCCGTGGCCGACAACGTCACGGAATTTCCCGGACAAACCGGGTTCGGCGCCGCGTTGATCGTGGTGGGCACCGGAGGCACGTAGGGCGTCACGTTCAAGGTATAGTTTCCCGTCGCCCCGCCGAAACCCTCTACCACGATGAAGTAATTGCCCGGAGCGAGCTGCAGTCGGGCGGATGATTGCAAGCCGCCGCACAAAGGGCCGTTGTCATCGTTCGAGAAAAGGATGCCCCCAGCGCCGTTCAGGATGTGCAGGTAGGTGTCCAACGCCGATCCGCACGTGGAAAAGTTCAATGTGGTGGTTTGGGTCAGGGTGAAGCTGTAAAAGACATCCGGGGAAGTCTGCCCGATGTTGTTGGTGAAGCCCGTTGTGTTCTGGGAATTGGAATAGTTCGTCGCACAGCCGATGGTGCCGATGGAGATGGGATTGGTGATCAGGTCGCCGGGCGCTGTGGGAGCTCCTCGCCAAACAAGGGTTTGGCAATCAACGTTCGTCGCACACGGAAACTCAGTGGTGTACACGCGTACCGTGCCGGTAAAAGTGGCCGTCCATCCCAATTTGGGCGCCAGTCCACACACATCGTCGCTGTAACAGATCAGGGCGCCGTTGGCGTTGTTGAACAGCGTGATTTCGGCATCCACGCCCGCATCAGCACCTCCGTCGGCGGCGCAATAGCTCCACTCGTAATAGGTGCCGCTAACCACATTGCACAGACAGTACTCGCCGCCCCATTGGCAGGTGGTGATGGTCGTGAACGCCGCCCCGGGATTGGAAAAGGTACCTGCCGGAAACTGGGTACCGCCAAATGCGCAGCCGCCGCCCAAACAGACACCCGCTTGACCGTACAGTCCGGTCGCATAAGCGGATGAAAACAGCGTCAGCGAAAGCAAAAAGGTTCGAAAAAAAAGGATCTTTGGGGCACGAAAAAGGTTCATAGGGCACGGGCTGATAAAGCAATTTTCTTTTGGTCTCAATGCGTAAAACTAATATTTTTCACATGCCAAGACCTTTTTTTACCCAATTTTTTTCTTTTATTTTTTTATAAAATAATTATTTTCAGAAAAATAGAAAAACAATCGGCTAAAGCGGTTGTTTATGCGAAAATCGTAACCATGAACCGGCTCGCCCAAGAATCCTCGCCCTATCTGCTGCAACACGCCCACAATCCCGTAGATTGGTACGCGTGGGGCGAAGAGGCCCTGGAAAAGGCCCGGCGCGAAGACCGCCCGATCCTGGTCAGCATCGGCTATTCGACCTGCCACTGGTGCCACGTAATGGAAAGGGAATCCTTCGAGGATCCCGAAGTGGCTGCTTTCATGAACGAGCATTTCGTCAACATCAAAGTGGACCGCGAGGAACGCCCCGACGTGGACCAGATCTACATGGATGCGGTGCAGGCCCTCACGCAGTCGGGCGGTTGGCCCCTCAATTGTTTTCTGCTGCCCGATGGCAGGCCCTTTTACGGTGGCACTTATTTTCCGCCCCGCCCCGCCCACCAACGCCCCTCTTGGAAACAGGTCCTCGCGGCCATGAACGACGCTTTCCGCAACAAACGGGCGACCGTGGACGAACAGGCGGAAAAGCTCATGGATTACCTGCGCAACAGCAACGGGGCTTTTTCCGGAAACGACCTCGGCGAAGTCGCCGAAAGCGTCGATCCGTTCGGTGCCGATCTGTTGGAAAGCACTTTTTACCGGCTGCGCGACCGCTTCGATCGGGTGGAAGGCGGTTTCGGCGGCGCGCCCAAATTTCCGGGCTCGATGGGCATCGAGTTCCTGCTCCGGTACCACCACTTCACCGGCAACGCGGAAGCCCTGGAGCACGCCGAAATGTCGCTCGCCAAGATGATCCAAGGCGGCATTTACGACCAGCTCGGCGGCGGATTCGCCCGATACGCGACCGACAGGGCCTGGCTGGTACCGCATTTCGAGAAAATGCTCTACGACAACGCCTTGTTGGTCAGCGCCCTGTCGGAGGCCTACCAGATCACGGGCAATCCCCTGTACCGCGAAACGGTCGAAGAAACGCTGGAATATGTGCGGCGGGAAATGACCTGCCCCGAAGGCGGGTTTTATTCGGCCCAAGACGCCGATTCGGAGGGCGTGGAAGGCAAGTTTTTTGTTTGGGAAAAAAAAGAAATCGAAGAACTTTTGGGCGACGCCGCCGATCTGTTCTGTCGTTTCTATGATGTTACGGAGGAGGGCAACTGGGAAGAAACGAACATCCTCCACCGCCTTTTTTCTTTCCAAGAATTTTCCGAAAAAAACCGGATCTCCACAGACGAACTGCGCGAAAAAATGGCGGCGGCCCGCCAAAAACTCTTCGAAGCTCGGGCCCAGCGGATCCCGCCCGGCCTCGACGACAAGGGCCTCTTGGATTGGAACGCCCTCATGGTATCGGCCCATGCCAAGGCCTTTTTGGCCCTCGGCCGCGAAGAGTACCGCGAAACGGCCGTGCGCACGATCCGCTTTCTTTGCCGCGCCTATCGGCAAAGCCCCGATGGATTTTCTTTTTTCCATACTTGGAAAAACGGCCGTGCCAAAACGGAAGCTTTTCTGGACGACTATGCCAATCTCATCGCCGCCCTTTTGGATGTGTACTCCATCGAGTTCGATCTTTCGCTGCTCGAACTGGCCAGGGATCTCTGCTTCCACGTCCGCGAGCATTTTTACGACGAAACGGACGGATTTTTCCACTTTGCTCCGCCCGGACAGAAAGACTTGGTGCTGCGCAAAAAGGATCTGTACGACAACGCCACGCCCTCGGGAAATTCCACGATGGTGCACAATCTGTTCCGCCTGTCGCTCCTCACGGGCAACCGCCACCGAGAAAGAGAAACGGCCCTGCGGCTGCTCGGCCGGATGCGGGAAAGCGCCCAGCGCTACCCCAACGCCTTTGCCCGTTATGCATCCGCCTTCTTTTGGGCGGCCCGGCCCGCCGAGGAATGCGCCGTGATCGGCCCGAACGCCCGTGCTGAGGCGGTCCGCCTACAGCGCGCTTTCGCGCCCGACGCCGTGTGGATGGCCTCGCCCGACGCCGATCCCGCTTGGCCTCTGCTCGCCGATCGCCCATCGGATGGCCGGACCGCCCTGTACGTCTGCCGAGATCATGCCTGCCAAGCACCGGTCTTCCTCTGACGGCCGTTCGGCAAAACGAACGGCGACGGCAAATGCCCCAACTCCGAGAACTCGTACCGGACGGCGGATTTTCCACCTCCCATCTGCACTGCCCATCGCACGTTTATGGCAAATAGACCCGAGTCAACGGTCCGTTGATACTTTTTCCTTTTCAAGGAACCGATCGTTTGCTTAGATGGTACTCGTTGTGTGGAAAATTGTATTTTTGAAAAAAATTTCACACTTTTTTCCAAAAAATGACCAAAATTTACCAAGGGGACAGCACCTCCTCCTCCAAAATCCTCTACACTTGGAACGGCAAGCACCTTTTTCAAGGCGACAGCACTTCCTCTTCCCGGATCGTGCACACTTGGGACGGGAAAAAAGTGTTTTCTGGCGACAGCACCTCGTCCTCCAAGATCATGTACACTTGGGACGGAAAATATCTTTTCCAGGGCGACAGCACCTCTTCTTCCAAGATCATGTACACCTGGAACGGCAAGCATTTTTTTCAAGGGGACTCCACCTCTTCGTCCAGGATCCTGTTCACTTTCGATGGGCGGAAGTTGTACCAGGGCTACAGCACCTCCAGCAGCCGGATCCTGTACACCTTCGACGGTCCGGTGCCCCCGGCGCTGATCCTGGTGCTGTTCGCCTGATCGGGCGGAATCCGAAAATGGCCGAAGATCAACTTTTGGCCACCGGACTCAATCCGAATCCGGCCGCGGTTTCGAGCATGAAGGCATAAGCCGGTCCGAACTCATTGGGCACCGCCCCGTCGAGGATGGCCTCGCGGACGGCCGTCTTGATCTCGCCGACCCGTGGGCTGGGGGCCAGCCCGAAGGTGTCCATGATGATCTCTCCCGTGATGGGTGGCTGCCAGTTGCGCAGGTGGTCTTTTTCCTCCACTTCGGCCACGCGGCGCTGCAGGAATTCGTAATTCTCGAGGTAGCGGGCCACCCTGTCCTTGTTGCGCGAGGTGATGTCCGCAGTGCAGAGCACAAAGAGGTCTTCGATGTCGTCGCCGGCTTCCACGATGAGGCGGCGCACGGCGGAATCGGTGATTTCTTCCTTGGTGAGCTGGATGGGGCGCTGGTGCAGGCGCACGAGATTTTGCACATAGCGCATCTTGTGGTCGAGCGGCAGGCGGAGTTTTTTGAACAGGCCGGGCACCATTTTGGCACCCACCATTTCGTGTCCGTGAAAAGTCCAGCCGGCTTCCGCTTCGTAGCGTTTGGTGGCGGGTTTGCCGATGTCGTGCAGCACGGCCGCCCAGCGCAGCCAGATGTTGTCGGTCTTGCGGGCGATGTTGTCCACCACTTTCAAAGTGTGGAAAAAATTGTCCTTGTGCTGGTAGCCGTCCTGCGTGTGCACCCCATGCAGGGCCACCATTTCGGGAAAGATCAGGTGCAGGAGGCCGGTCTCGAACAGCAGTCGGAAGCCGACGGATGGCCGGGGCGAGGCGAGGATTTTCTCCATTTCCACCGTCACGCGCTCTTGCGAAACGATGCGGATGCGCTCGCGCTGTTCGGCGATGCTCTGCAGCGAGGCATCGTCGATCCGGAAATCGAGCTGGGAGGCGAAGCGGATGGCCCGCATCATCCGCAGCGGATCGTCGGAATAGGTGATGACCGGATCCAGGGGCGTTTTGATCAGTCCCTCGTCGAGGTGCTTGATGCCGCCGAAAGGATCTATGATCTGTCCGTAATCGGCATCGTTCAAGCTGATGGCCAGTGCGTTGATGGTGAAATCGCGGCGGTTTTGGTCGTCCTGCAGGGTGCCGTCCTCGACGATCGGCTTGCGGGAATCGGAGCGGTAGGATTCGCGGCGGGCGCCCACGAACTCCACTTCCAGTTCGCGGCAACGCAGCATGGCCGTGCCGTATTGGCGGAAGACCGCCACTTTGGGGCGTGGCCGCATCAGTTCGGCCACCCGTTCGGCCAGGGCCACGCCGCTGCCCACGCAGACCACGTCCACATCCTTGGAGGGGCGCTGCAAAAGTTTGTCGCGCACATAGCCGCCCACCAGATACACGGGCACGCCCAATTGTGTGCCCGCTTGGCGGAGCAGTTCGAACAGTTCTTTTTCGGTGGGCGTGGGAGAAAAAAACAAGGTGCGGAAAACTCTTTTTTTACAAAAAATCAGGCATAAAAATCAGCGATCGCATCGGTGATGGACGCTTGGCGCGCCTCGTCCAATTCGTAGAACATCGGCAGGCGCAGGAGGCAGTCCGCGAAACGGTCGCAGTGGGGCAGTTCGCGCCCGTCGTGCATCGGCGCGTAAAAGGGACTTTTGTGGAGCGACAGGTAGTGGAAGACCGCGTGGATGTCCAGTTTTTTGAGGTGGTCGATCAGTGCGGTGCGCGCGTCCAGGTCGGGGAAGACGAGGTAGAACATGTGCGCGTTGTTGCTGGCGTATTCGGGCACCACGGGCAGTTCGAACAGGCCGCGGCGGGCCAGCGGTTCGAGGGCCGAGCGGTACCTTTCCCAGATTTCGACGCGGCGGCGCTGGATGCCGTCGAGCTCTTCGAGCTGGGCGTACAGATAGGCGGCCACGATCTCGGCGGGCAGGAAGGAGGATCCCACATCGACCCAACCGTATTTGTCCACTTCGCCGCGGAAAAACTGGGCGCGGTTGGTGCCTTTTTCCCAGATGATCTCGGAGCGGAGCAGGAAATCGGTGTTGTTGACCGTCAACATGCCGCCCTCGCCCGAAATGATGTTTTTGGTCTCGTGGAAAGAGAAGGCGGCCAGATCGCCGATGGAGCCCAGTGCCCGGCCCTTGTAGAAAGAATCCACCGCTTGGGCGGCGTCTTCGATCACGCGCAGCCCGTGGCGGGCTGCTATGTCGAGGATGGGATCCATGTCGCAGGCGACCCCGGCATAGTGCACCACCACGATGGCCTTGGTGCGCGGCGTGACCAGGGCTTCGATCCGGGACGCATCGATGTTCGGGTTGTCGGGGCAACTGTCGGCGAAGCGGATGTGCGCGCCCCGCAGCACGAAGGCGTTGGAGGTGGACACGAAGGTGTACGAAGGCATGATGACCTCGTCGCCGGGGCGGATGTCGGCCAAGATGGCGCACATTTCAAGGGCGTCCGTGCAGGAGGTCGTCAACAAGGTCTTGCGGAAACCGTATTTTTTCTCGAAAAAATCCTGGCAGCGCTTGGTGAATTGGTTGTTGCCCGAAAGACGGCCGTCTTCGATGGCTTTGCGGATGTATTCCATTTCTTTGCCCGTGGAATATGGCACGTTGAACCTGATCATGATCCGAAGTTTAGGGTTGGGGTAAACGATTTTGGTATTTTTTTCTAAAAAAAATTCAGCGGGTCAAGACGATATAGTCGTTGATGACGGTGCGGAGGAAGCCGATGCGGTCGGCCGGCGAGGCGGGAAGCCCCAACTGCCGGGCCACTTGGTCGGAAAGGGTTTCCAGGGCTTTGCGGTGCGCGGGGTTGGGAAACTGCGCGTGGCGGCCCAACACCGTTTTGATGAGCAGCAGGTCTTTTTCCGAAAAACGGACCACCTCCGGAAAACGGGGCTCGTAGTTCGAACTGTCGCGGATGGTCAGGATGTCGCGCAGGGAAAAGGTCTGCGAAGGACGCAGGCGCACTACCGTGGTGCCCGCCAACAGGTCGCCGAGGCGCTGCCCCTTGGCCGAGGAGGTGGCCAACAAAGCGGCCAATGAACCAAAGGTCAGCCAAATCTCCAAAAAACGGACCGACCAGCGCGCCACATAATCCTTGAACTCCGGAATCTCGCCCGTGAGTTTGACCACCCGTATGGCCAGCAACCTTTTTCCGAGGGTCTGCCCCTCCAACATCGTCTCGCCGATCAGGCTGAAAAGAGCCGCGAACAGCACATACGTCACGAACAACAGATAGCCCAGATAAGTCGATGCGCCCACGGCGGCCATGACCGATACAGACAAAAAGACGATGCCCACGATCAGGTACGCCAACAGATCGAGCAGAGCGGCAAATACCCGCTCGCGCAAAGTGGCCAGTTCGTAGGCAATGCTGACGTTTTGGGTGGTGAACAGTTCGACGGTCCGCATACGGCAAGAAAAGGTGGTTCAAAGGTAGGGCAAAATTTGCATCCGATCGGTGTTTTTGTGGGATCCTTCAGGGAGCTTTTTGCGGCGGGGGCAACTTCAAAGGATGAATTTGCCGCATATTTGCAGGAGGTTTTTCCGGCGGGGGCCCTCTTGTGCGGCCGGCGCGAAAGACCCACCGGCACGCTCACCCCCACCCAAAGCACCCTTTTGTGTTCAGCATTTTCGTTTCTTTTGCCCCGCCCGACGAAGCCTATTGCCAGCGGATCGCCCAACAGCTCACGATCCTGAAGCGGAACGGGAGCGTCGGTTTCGAGGTGTTCGCTTGTTCGGACACACAGCAGGGCTGGGAAGAAAAAATGCGCTCCTCCCGGGTCGTGCTGCTCCTCGTGAGCAACCACTACATGGCTTCGGACCATTGCTACGAACACCAGACCGTGGCCCTGCAACTGTCTGTCGACACGGCCGGACACCGCGTGGTGCCGATCATCCTGAGCCCTTGCGACTGGCAGGTTTCGCCGCTCAACAAATTGGCGGCCTTGCCCACTCCCGCAGGATTTTATCCGGTGTCGGACACCGCGAAATGGCCTTCCTCCGATGCCGCTTACCAGAACATCGCGGAGTCGCTCCGCAAATCGGTCGTCCCCTGGGCCGGCGCCCTGCCCCCGCTTTTGCCTCCTATGCCGGCCCCGCCCCCGCCCCCGGAGTCGCGTCCGCGCAGCGGAGCTTCGCCGACCCGGAACGCCCCGCCCGCGGCCAACGACTATTTTCCCGCCGATGCGCTGGTGGAAGGCTTCCTGCGCCACCACATCCCCAAGGTGATGTTTGTCGGCCAAGAATACCCGTGCAAGATCGGCCTGTCGAAAACACGGCCCGAAAACTTGGACGGCGAAACGCAAGTCGAGCCCATCTCGGTGTCGCGCATCATGGAAGTCGAGCTGGCCGAAGAAACGGCGGGCACCTTCGCGCTGCGCCGCGAAACCGACAGGCGGCAGGTCGTGGATGGCTTCGGCAAGGGCACGGAATGGCTTTTTTACGCCAAGCCGCTGCAAAACGGACAGTTCAAACTGCTGCTCAAGGTCACCGCACTGCTGCGCGTGGCCGGCGCGGAAGAACACAAACAAGTGGTGCTGCTCAAAGAAGTGGACATAGCGGCCCAGTGCCGCATCCTCTTCATGGGCGCCAATCCGAGCGACCAGACCCAGTTGCAGATGGCCCGCGAGGTGCGCGACATCGAGGAAGGCCTGTTGATGGCCCAACAGCGCGACCGGTTCGATCTCGAAGACAAACTGGCGGTCCGGGCGCGCGACATCATCGGCCACATGCTCCACTACCGCCCGCACATCGTCCACTTTTCGGGGCACGGCTCCGGAGAGGCCGGATTGGCCTTCGAGACCGACCAGGGACGCACGCAGGTGGTGCCCACGGAGCCGCTGGCCCAGATGTTCGGGCATTTTTCCGATACCGTCCAATGCGTGCTGCTCAACGCCTGCTACTCCGAGGAACAGGCCCGCGCCATCGTGGAGCATGTGCCCTTCGTGATCGGGATGGACAGCGCGATCCCCGACAAGGCGGCCCTTGTGTTTTCGGTGGCTTTCTACAAAGCGCTCGCCTCCGGCGAAAATTTTGTCAGTGCCTTCGAATTGGCCCGGCTCGGGCTGTCGTTCGAATTTGCCGATGCCGCCAAAATGCCCGTTCTTTACCAAAAAAACACGGCCTGAGCCGATCTGTACGCACATTGCCATGCAAGTCCACCGCGATCTGAGCCATCTGCCGCCCTTTCGACGCGCCGTGCTCACCATCGGCTCCTTCGACGGGGTGCACGCCGGCCACCAGCACATCCTGGCCCGCTTGCGCGAGGCGGCCGACGATCTCGGCGGCGAATGCGTGGTGGTCACCTTCGAGCCGCATCCGCGCCTCGTGCTGCAGCCCGACGCGCAGGACCTGCACCTGCTCACCGACATCGAGGAAAAAACCGACCTGCTCGCCCGGTACGGCGTGGACCACCTCGTGGTGGCCCCTTTCACCGAATCTTTTTCCAAGCAGCCGCCCGAAACTTATGTGGCCGATTTCCTGGTGCGCCGCTTCCAGCCCGAACTGCTGGTGATCGGCTACGACCATCGATTCGGACAAGGGCGGCGCGGCGACATTGCGCTCCTGCAGGCTTTGGCCCCGCAGTACGGGTACGCCGTGGAAGAAATCCCCCGCCAAACGGTGGACGACATTGCCGTCAGTTCCACCAAGATCCGACAAGCGCTCGAGACCGGCGACCTGTCGGCGGCCAACCACCTGCTCGGGCATCCGTACACCCTCCGCGGCACCGTGGTCAAGGGCGACCAAC
>JBEIJQ010000102.1:0-11348 GCA_040380145.1 Lewinellaceae bacterium
ACCTCTGTTTCATTCGCCCATGGACCGCCACATCAATTTCCGCCACGTGTTCGGATTGATCATTCTGCTCAAGATCGTTTTGACGGGCAGTTTGGCCTACGCAGCCTACCATCAGTACCAAACACCGGAGGGCATCGCGTGGCACCCGCAGTTTTTCTGGTTTTTCCTTGTGGGCTTTTTTGCCCAGTTGGTGGACGGTGCCTTGGGGATGGCCTATGGAGTTACCTGTTCGTCGCTGTTGCTGGCCTTGGGCATACCGCCGGCGGCGACTTCGGCCAATGTGCACATCGCCAAGGTGTACACGGCGGGTGTTTCGGGGATGTCGCACCTGCTGTTCAAAAACGTGGACAAGACCCTGCTGATCAAATTGTCGATCGGCGGGGTCTTGGGCGCGGTGCTGGGCACCTACCTGTTGACCGACGTGCTGGACGGTAAGATGATCAAGCCGTTCATCTCGCTGTACCTGTTGTTTTTGGGCGTGCGTATCCTGTACAGGAGCTACAAAAAATCGGCGCCCGTGGAAACGGTGAAGCGCGGCGAGGGCGTATTGGGCTTCATCGGCGGCACCTTCGACGCGATCGGCGGCGGCGGTTGGGGGCCGATCGTGACCAGCAATCTCTTGGACAAGTCCAACTCGCCCCGCGAAATCATCGGATCGGTGAACACGGCCGAGTTCTTTATGGCCCTTGCCTGCAGCGGCATCTTGATCCACACCAACGGAGTAGAGCACTGGTCGGTCATGGGGGCTCTGATTTTGGGTGGCATCCTGGCCGCTCCGCTGGGCGCATGGCTGGTGCGTTTCGTGGAGCCCACGACCATCATGCGCTTGGCCGGGGCGTTGATCGTGGGCCCGTCCGTTTGGGCAGTGTACGGCGCTTGGTGGCCGAAGTGATCTTTTGGGGGAGAATCAGCGCACCTCGATCGTGGCCTCCACATGGAGCCGCACCCCGTGCCTCCTGAAAAACCTGGTTTTTTCGCTCGCCTCCAACACTTGGAAGCGAGGGTGGCACTTGTTGCAAGCAAACGCTTTGCGGTGCCTGAATTCGGCGATGTCGTGGGTAGCCTTGAAAATTTCGATCGTGGATTCCAGCTGCTCGATGGCCTTTGCCGTCCAATATCTCCTTTGATCCTTCAATTCCACGAAATATAGGTGTCGGGAGGTGGTCAAAATGCCGTCGCACCTCCCCTGTCCGGGCAATTCGTTGTGCTTGATTACGCAGTTGTCCACGGGCGTGAAGGTCAATCCCAAGCCGCTTTTGTTGATTACCTCTGCGACCCAATTTCGGGGATTTTCCAAATCGCTGTACGCCGGCGACACGCCCTCTGGATCGCAAAGGCCGAAACGGGTGTCGTGACGCTCCGGCTCCCGACAATTGTTGCGCAAAAAATCCAGGCTCATAGTTCCGCTTCGATATCGAGCAGGGCATCGAACTGATCGTTGCCCAGTTTGAGCTGCCGGTTGAGGTAATTGTCGTCGGAAGGAATGCCGTACTCGGTGGGAAGTTTGGTGATCCGGCCCTGCCTTTCGTCCAACTGATAGATCTGAACGTCATCGGCTTTTACCAGGGCATTTTCGGGGACGATGCCGTAGAGTTTCGGCAAAAGTTCCTTTTTGCCCTTTTCCACGATCTGGTCCTTCAAATCAGCCGCTTGAATGGCCACGCTCAGAAAATTGATCAGATAAGGGCTGTGGGTCGTCATGATCAACCGATTGGCATCGCCGAGGTTGTTGAACGCCAAAAGGCTGTGCAGGATCTGCTGCTGGGAGGTGGGAAAAAGGTTCTGCTCGGGCTCTTCGACGATGTTGATGAAAGCGGTTTTATTGAATTTCGAAGTCAATACCGAAAGCGCGATTCTTCTTTGCTCCTCGGTGAAACTTTTATTGTGTAAAATTTCGTAAATTTCTCTACGAAATTTATCCATTTCCTCACTGCTCATTGGCTCATTTGGTACCCCCGATTGATTTTTGACTGAATTGGCCAAATACCAAGAAACGAGAAACAATGGAACAATAGATTGAAACCCAGACGAAGCATCTGATAATCTGATTTTATAGGGATCGCCTTTGATTTCGCCTTTGACGTAAACAATGTCAAACTGTTTATTGTAATCTATTTGAACATCATTGATCGGCAATGTGATTGTTCCTTTCAACTCAGCCAATGATTTGCCATATACGGAAACGAAATCCAACATTGCTTGTGATGTCAAAATCAGCGTTTTAGCATCTTTTACATTATCCAAAAAATTCCGTTCGGCCGGAACATACATCACTTGCGGCAATTGATACTCAATACTGTCTAATTTTGTAATTCCAAGCTCGCCATTTGCATATTTTATCCTAAAAGCAACGCCGATATAATCAATTTCAGTGGTATCGAACATTCCACCTTTGGGATGATAATAATTTTCGATTCTATGGTATGCCAAAAGTTTGAGGAACCTATTTTTTTGAGTGAACCATTTAGAATCGTAGTCGCCACGCACCAAGGCTTTTTCCAACCATACAAAAGTCGATATCAATTTAGCCACCGTGCTTTTGCCCGATCCTTGATTGCCAATCAATAAAGTCACCTTTTTGATGTCCATCCATTCTTCGGTACTTCCATCAGGCATTGTATCCTTGAAGCCTTCTTTGATAGGGCCAAAATTCTTGATTTTTATTTTGCTCATAAAAACTTGATTACGGATATTTTAAGTGCAATCGGATTGATTGTTTTGATTTTTGATCAATACATCGGATTCGTGAAAGTGAAAGTGAAATTACTGTTCAAAATACAAAAATCAAATTGTAAAGATTGAACCACAGGAAGGAAGCGGTACATTTCTGTCATCGATAACCAATAAGACAATCAATGACGTTGCGCCTGTATGAAGTCACAAAATGCCAACACATCTAGGGTTGCAAAGATAATCATAATTTGGACAATCCCCCCGCTCCCCCACCCCCAAAAAAGCCCTACCTTTCCTGCCCAAAAACCGACCGATATGACGATCCGAACCTTGATCTTTCTGTTGTGTACGCCAGCTTGGCTGCTCGGACAACGGCCCGAAACCGGTTATACCATCGGCAAGCGGGTGTTGGCGGAACGGGCGGCCGTTGCCTCTGCCCATCCCGAGGCGACGCGGGCGGGCATCGAAATCCTGCGGCGCGGCGGCAACGCCTTCGACGCGGCCATCGCCGTGCAGTTGGCCCTCGCGGTGGTGTACCCCCGGGCCGGGAACCTGGGCGGCGGCGGCTTCATGGTGGCCCGTACCGCGGACGGCCGCAGCCTGTCGTACGATTACCGCGAGACCGCTCCGGCCAAAGCCGCCCGCGACATGTACCTCGACGCAGCAGGCAACCCCGTGCCCGACCTCAGCGTCCGCGGACCGCTTGCGGCAGGAGTGCCGGGAACCGTCTCGGGGCTGTTCAGCATGCACGCCCACGCCAAACTGCCCTTTTCCGATCTGATCGGACCGGCCATCAAACTGGCCGAAAATGGTTTCGTTCTCACGGCGGGCGATGCGGCCAGCCTCAACCGCTACCAGGATGTTTTTCAACAGACCAACGACCACCTGCCGGCTTTTGTCAAACCGGGCGGCTGGAAGAAGGGCGATCGTTTGGTGCAGCCCGAACTGGCCGCGACGCTGCGCCGCATCCGCGACGAGGGCCGCAACGGCTTTTACGGCGGGGAAACGGCCCGACTGGTCGCCGCCCAAATGCGCCGAACGGGCGGGATCATGGACGAGGCCGATCTGGCGGCGTACACCACCCGCGAGCGGCCCGTTCTCGAGTTCGAGTACAAAGGGCACACGATCCTTTCCATGGGGCCGCCCTCGAGCGGGGGCACGTGTTTGGCGGAATTGATGGGCATCACCTCGCATTTCCCGCTCGAACGATTCGGCTTCCACGATCCGAGGTCCATCCACCTGATGGTCGAAGCCGAGCGGCGGGCCTACGCCGACCGGGCCGCGCATCTCGGCGACCCCGACCACTGGAAGGTGCCGGGCGGACTGCTGTCGCCCCAATACTGGGCCGAGCGGGCCAAAACCGTTGATCAAGTAAGGGCCACGCCCAGCACGGGTGTGACGGCCGGCGACTTTGAGGGCGAACAGACCACCCACCTCTCGGTGCTCGACGAGGAGGGCAACGCCGTTTCGGTCACCACCACGCTCAACTCCAACTACGGCTGCAAGGTGGTGGTCCAAGGCACGGGCTTTTTGCTCAACAACGAAATGGATGATTTCAGCATCAAGCCGGGCTTGCCCAACCAGTTCGGACTCGTGGGCGCAGAAGCCAACGCCATCGCCCCGGGCAAGCGAATGCTCAGTTCGATGACCCCGACCATCGTGCTGGACAGCGCCGGGCGGATCAAAATGGTCGTGGGCACCCCGGGCGGGGCCACCATCATCACCAGCGTTTTCCAGGTCGTGCACAATGTGCTGACCTTTGGGATGGACCTCGACCGGGCGGTCAACGCCCCGCGGTTCCACCACCAATGGCTGCCCGATCAGATTTTCGTGGAAAAAGGCGCTTTCCCCAGAAAAACGGTCCAAAAACTGGAGGCCATGGGGCACCGGGTGGTCGTCCGCGAAAACATCGGCCTCGTGGACGCCATCCTAGTACGCGAAGACGGCCGCATCGAAGCCGTCGGCGATGGCCGGGGCGACGATGCGGCCGCCGGTTACTGAGGCCGTCCACGAAGTCGGAGCGGTCAGATGTGGTCCACGCTGCGCTTGATGAAGGCCGACAGTTCGCTGCCCTTCAGCATGTTTTGGTGCAGACGGGCAAGGTCAAACAGGTATTGCAGGGCCTCGGTGCGCTTGGACTCGTCCTCGATCCGGAGGATTTTTTGGGCAAAGACCGGGTGGTTGGTGTTGACCACGAGGTTGTAGGAATCGGGGAAACCCATGTCCTGTCCCTGCATGGCGTACATTTCGCGCATGCGGCGCATGAACTCGGGCTTGGTGATCACCACTGGCTGCTCTTCGGGCGACAGCGCCTTGGTTTCCACGCGGCCCATGCCGTCGCCCATCAACTGCTTGAACCAGCCCTCCAGGGATTGGACGTCAGACTCTGCGAGCACCGATTCGGCAGGCGTGTCCTTGGCGATCAGGTGGCTGGCCGTGTCGGCGTCCACGCGCACGAAAGAGGATTTTTCGAGGGTGTGCTCGAGTTTCTGCAAAAAGTGGGGATCGATCAGCGGCTGGTCGAAAAGCAGCACATCGTAGCCCAGTCCGCGCGCGCCCTGGATGTACAGGTCCTGGTCGTGGAGGTTGCTGGCGTACAGGTACACGAGCTTGTCGTTTTTGTCGGTCTGGTTTTCCTTGATCTTTTCGCGGAATTCATCAAGGGTAAAAAACTGGTTTTCCGTGTTTTCGAGCAGGAAGAATTTTTTGGCCCTGTCGAAAAACTTGTCCTCGGTGAGCATCCCGTACTTGACGAAAATGTTCATGGCCTCCCATTTCTCGGTGAAGGCGGGGCGGTCGGTGCGGAACAGTTCGTCGAGCTTGTCGGCGACCTTGAGGGTAATGTACTCGGTGATCTGCTTGACGCTGCGGTCGGCCTGCAGATAGCTGCGGGAGACGTTGAGCGGGATGTCCGGCGAATCGATGATACCGTGCAAGAGGGTCAGGAACTCCGGCACGATCTCGCGCACATTGTCGGTCACAAACACCTGGTTGCTGTACAGTTGGATCTTGTTGCGCTGCATTTCGACGCCCCTTTCTGGCTGCGGGAAATACAGCACGCCCGTGAGGTTGAAGGGATAGTCGATGTTCAGATGGATCCAAAACAGCGGCTCGGGGCCGTAAGGGTACAGTTCGCGGTAAAACTGCTTGTAATCCTCGGCGTTCAGTTCGCCGGGCTGGCGTTTCCAGATCGGCCGGGGATTGTTGACGATGTTGGGCACCTCCACGGAAACTGCCGTTTTGTCATCCCCTTCGCCCTCGTAGGTCGTTTCGGTGCGGGTGCCGAACTGGATTTCCACGGGCAGGAACTTGCAGTATTTTTCCAGCAGGTCCTCGATGCGCTTTTTGTCGAGGAACTCGCGGCTTTCCTCCGAGATGTGCAGCACCACATCGGTTCCGCGGGCGGACTTGTCGGAGGGGTGCAGTTCGTATTCGGGCTCGCCGCGGCAGACCCAGCGGACGGCGGGGGCGTCGGTTTTCCACGATTTGGTCACCACTTCCACTTCGCCCGAGACCATGAAGGCCGAATAGAAACCGAGGCCGAAATGGCCGATGATGTTGGCGTCGTCGCCACTGTATTTTTCCAAGAACTCTTTGGCGGAAGAGAACGCCACTTCGCTGAGATATTTGCGGGTCTCCTCCTCGGTCATACCGATGCCTTTGTCGCGGATGGTCAGGGTGCCTTTGTCCTCGTCCAACAGGATTTCCACGGTGCAGTCGCCCAGTTCGCCGGTCACCTCGCCGCGCGAAGACAGTGCGCGCAGCTTCGTGGTGGCGTCTATGGCGTTCGAAACCAGTTCGCGCAGGAAAATCTCTTGGTCGGAATACAAGAACCTTTTGATGATGGGAAAAATGTTCTCCGTCTGGACCGAAATAGTACCTTTTTGCATAATAGCCGTGCAGTATTTTTTTGTCAAAAAAAATGTCGGACGGGCTTTGGCAAACCCCGTACCGAAGGGCCGCGGGCGACAAAATGACAGTTGGCCGCTGTTGGAGAAGCGCCTACCAACTCCATTTCGGTCGAAAATCCTTTTTCCAAAATGAAAATTGGAGGATATTGAGTAAAGATTAAAAAATATTTTTTTTATAAAAAATTGATATTTATTTTTTTATAAAAAAACACATACAGAATGCCGAACGCCGATCCAACGACGGGTTTTGCCGCGTCATTTTGTTCAAAAAAATCAACGGCATTGCCTTGCGATCATTTCATTTTTCCCCAAAAATGGGAAGAATGGGCAATTCACCGTTTGCAAGGAAGGCGTGATCCGACTTATCCGCAATGAAATAAGGCCTTTCGGTATTTTTCAAAATGGTTGAAGGGTTTTGATTTGGAAAAAAAAATTACTTTTGGCACGCTTTACCTGGAATAACCCTGCAGATATGAAACGCCTTTTTGCTCTACCGTTACTGACCCTGATCGCCTTTGTTTTTCCCCAAATCCAGTATGCCCAATTGGCATGCCCCTCGGTGGACGCCGGAGCGGGGCAGACGGTTTGCCCGGGGCAGTGCACGAACCTGACGGCGAACTTCCTGGCCACCGGTTCCACGACTACCTACACGGTGACACCTACCAGTTACACGCCCTACCCGTTCAACACGGGCACCCAGGTGTTGGTCAACCAAGACGATGTCTGGACCGGTACCATCAACCTACCGTTTCCGTTTTGCTTTTACGGTAGCGTGTACAACCAATGCGTGATCGGCGCCAACGGCCTGATCTCTTTCGATGTGGCCCAGTACGCCAACCAGTACTGCCAATGGCCGATCAACGCGGGCTTCCCCTCCAACACCAACCCCACGAACGTGATCGCCTGTCCGTTCCACGACATCGACCCCAGCATTTCCGGCGATATCTTCGTGGCCACTTATGGCACCGCGCCCTGCCGGGTGTTCGTGGTGTCGTGGAACAATGTGGCGATGTACAACTGCAACAACCTCGCCTCCAACCAACAACTGGCGATATTCGAGACCACCAACATCATCGAAACCTACATCAGCACCAAATCTCTTTGCACGGGTTGGAACGGCGGCGCGGCCATCCATGGCATACAAAATTTCGACGGCACCCAAGCAACGGTCGTGCCGGGCCGCAACTACCCCACGCAATGGGTGGCCTCCAACGACGCGTGGCGCTTCACGCCCGCCGGCCCCTCCAACGTGGTAGTGACCTGGTTCCAAGGCGCCACCAATCTGGGCAACACCCCCACCATCCAGGTCTGCCCAACCGCCACCACCACCTATACCGCCCAAGCCGTGTACACCAACTGCAACGGCACCCAGACCACCGTGACCGACAATGTGCCGGTGAACGTGGCCAACGCGGTGACCACGGCCACCAATACGGGCCCCTACTGCGCCGGCACCACGATCCAGCTCAACGCTACGGCGCCCATCGGCACCGGTACCGCGACCTTCTCTTGGTCGGGCCCCAACGGCTTCACGAGCATATTGCAAAACCCCACCATACCCAACCCGGTGGCAGCCGCCACGGGCACCTATACCGTGACGGTAACCACCAACAACGGTTGCACGGGAACCTCTTCGACGCAGGTATCGGTTTCGACCGTCCCGGTGCTGTCCATATCCGGCAACACCACTTTCTGCACCGGACAGAGCACCACGCTGACGGTCTCTGGAGCAGGCGCCTACCAATGGAACGACGGCACCACCGGCGATCAGTTGGTGGTCACCACAGCCGGCCTTTATTCCGTGATCGGCAACCCCGGACTGGCGTGCAGCGCCACGGCCTCGGTCAACGTGTCCGCCCAGCCCTGCTCGGAAATCTGCAACAACGGCCTCGACGACGACTTCGACGGACTGATCGATTGCGCCGATCCGGATTGTTCGGCCAGCGCAACGGCCAGCAACGGCGGTCCATATTGCAGCGGACAGAACATCCAGCTCAACGCCGGCGGAACGGGCACTTTTGCCTGGTCGGGCCCGGGCGCTTTTGCCAGTGCGGCGCAAAACCCGACCGTCAACAACGCACAAGTTTCGAACGGCGGCGATTACACGGTCACCGTGACGAATGCGCAGGGCTGCACTGCCACTGCCACGACCACCGTAACGGTGGGCAACCAGCCGACCGTCACGATCTCGGGAGCCGCCCAGATCTGCCAAGGACTCAGTTCCACGCTCACGGCTTCGGGCGCCACGAGTTACACATGGTCCACGGGCGACAACACCGCCTCGATCTCCGCATCAAATTCCGGCCTGTATTCCGTGACAGGCACGGATCCGAGCGGCTGCTCATCGGTGGCAACTTTTGTGTTGACGGTCGAAGCCCAGCCCATCGTGAGCATTTCCGGCAACGCCAGCATCTGCGGCGGTGCCACCAGCGTGCTGACGGCCAGCGGCGCGGCCTCTTATTCGTGGTCGACCGGCGAGGCCACGCCCAGCATCTCGGTGGCCAACACCGGTACCTATTCCGTGACGGGATCCACGCCGGGCGGTTGCTCGGCCACGGCCTCTTTCACGGTCAACATCTCCCCGGCGGCCACCGTCACGATCACCACCAACGCCCCGCTGTTCTGCACCCGGGGAACCTTGGACCTGACCTTCGACGCCACCGTGCAAGGCGGCACCCCACCCTACCTGTTCGACTGGACCGGCCCCAACGGCTTCTACTCGCCCAACCAACAAGCGGTGATTCCCAACGCGGAGGCCAGCGATGCCGGAACTTATGTGGTGGTGGTGACGGACGCCAACGGTTGCACCTCCAACCCGGTGGGCATCGTGGCCCCGATCACCGACGCGCCCGCCGTGCCGGCCCTGTACAGCAACGGCCCGGTCTGCGCCGGCGACGCGCTCAACCTCGAAACCACCGCCGAACCGGGCGTCACCTACGCATGGAGCGGCCCCAACGGTTTTACCAACAACAGCCCGTCCATCCAGATCCTGAACGTGAACGCCGGCAACGGCGGTCTTTACACGGTCACCGTCACCAACGATCTGGGCTGCACCTCCACCGCTTCGATCGCCGTGGCCATCTTGGTCACGCCCTCGGTGGCCCTTTCCTCGAACGGTCCGCTGTCTTGCACCGACGGCACCGCCGACCTGACGCTCTCGGCCGCCCCCAACGGCGGCATCCCCCCCTACGATTACGCATGGAGCGGCCCCAACGGCTTCTCCTCTTCCCAGGCCAACCCGACCGTGCCCGGCGCCACGGCGATCAACAGCGGTTCCTACACCGTGACGGTCACTTCCGCCAGCGGCTGCTCCTCGGTGGCCACCTTGGTGGTGTCGGTCACCGACGCCCCGCCCGCCCCCGCCATCACCGGCACCACGGGCATCTGCGCCGGCGGCACGGCCGTGCTGGACGTCGCCGCCCAACCCGGCGCGCAATACCAATGGACGCTCAACGGCCAGCCCGTCGCGGGCGCGAACGGCCCCCAACTGGTGGTCGCCCCCGCCGACGCGGCCGATGCGGGCGATTATGCGGTGGAACTGACGCTGAACGGCTGCACGGTGGTTTCGGCACCGTTCGCCCTGTCGGTCAGTTCGGGCCTGACGCTCGTGGCCGACAACGACGCCGCGGCGTGTTTGTCGCCGACCGACAACATCAACCTCACGGCGATCGTTGCCGGCGGTACCGCTCCGTTCACCTACCAATGGAACGGGATCGGCCAAAACGGATATGTGTTCCAGACCATCGCCCAAAACCCGGTCTTGGCGAACATCCTCGGCGATTTCGCCGGCACCTACGTGGTGGTCGTGACCGATGCCAACGGCTGCACGGCCCTGGATTCCACCGTGGTGGATTTCACCGTCGCGCCCGCAGCCCTTTCGTTCAACGCCAATTCGCCCGTTTGTTCGGGCACCGACCTGGTCTGCCAAGCCTCCGCCGTGGGCGGCGGCGCCACCTACAACTGGTTTTTGAACGGCAACCTCGTGCAGACGACCGCCACTCCGGAATGGATCGTTGCCAACGTCGGGGCCGCCAACGCCGGGGTCTATACCGTGCAGCTCAACGACAACGGTTGTCTCTCCCCGCTTTCCGCAGGCATCAACGTGGCCGTGAACACCTCGCCCTCCGCCGCGGCCACCGTGAACGGTCCCATCTGCGCGGGCGGCGCCCTGCAGTTCGACGCGCCCTTCAACCCACTGTGGAGCTACGCTTGGAGCGGCCCCGCGGGCTTTTCCTCGACGGTGCGCAGCCCGTTCATACCAAACGCGGGCGTGGCCAACAACGGCGATTACTTCCTCGTGGTCACCGACAACCAAAACGGCTGTTTCTCCGTCGCCACCGTCACGGCCAATGTGGAGCCGCTGCCGGCAACACCGATCGCGGGCAACAACAGCCCCATCTGCCTCGGCGGCTCCCTCGAACTGTTCGTGGCCGCCGGCGGCACCTTCAACGCCTCCTATACCTGGTACAACGCCAACACCAACCTTCCCTTCGACACCACCCTCGCCGCCAACGGCCTGACGACGCTCAGCGGTCTGCCCATCGGCGAATACGGTTATTACGTGGTGGCCACCTCCCCTGCCGGCTGCGTTTCGGCTCCCTCCAATGTCACGGAGGCTTTCGTGAACGCCACGGTGGACATCGCCGCGCTGGCCGGCACCGACGGGTACGCCTGTGAATTCCAGACCGCCAACCTGTCGGCCACCCTCCAGGCCGGGGCCAGCGGCACTTGGCTGTCGCTCGGGGCAGCCGACGTGGTTTCGCC
>JBEIJQ010000103.1:0-11098 GCA_040380145.1 Lewinellaceae bacterium
CGGACAAGCCGACGACGCTCGGACTGGGGCTGAACCAACTGTTCGTGGTCCTGATGGTGCTCCTGGCCGTGCAGAGCGTGATGTCTTACTTTCGAGTGGTGCTCTTTTCGCTGGTCAGCGAACGGGGCATCGCCGACTTGCGCCGCGACCTGTACGGCAAGATGATCACCCTGGAAATTCCCTACTTCGAAAAACACCGGGTGGGCGAACTGACCAGCCGGATTTCCAACGACACGAACCAGCTCCAAAGCGTTTTTTCGATCACCATCGCTGAGGTGCTGCGGCAGTTGGTCCTGTTGTTCTCGGGCATCGTGCTGATCTTCGTGTTAACGCCCAAACTGGCGGTCACCACGATGCTGACTTTTCCGGTTGTGATCGTGGCCGCGCTGTTTCTGGGCCGCTTCGTGCGCGGGATATCCAAAAAAAGACAGGACAAACTGGCCGAAACGAATGTGATCGTGGAGGAAACCATGCAGTCCATCCACGCCGTGAAGGCCTACACCAACGAAAGGTACGAGTTGGGTCGCTACGCCAAGGCCAACGAGGAAACGGTGCAGATCTCCCTGGTGGCCGCCCGTTACCGCGGACTGATGGCATCTTTTATCATCTTGGCCCTGTTCGGCGCGCTCTTTTTCGTGATGTGGAGGGCGGCCATCATGGTGCAGAGCAACACCATCACGGTAGGCGAACTTTTCCAATTCGTCCTCCTCACGATGGTCATCGGCGGCGCCGTGGCCAGTTTGGGCAGTTTTTATCCGGAAATGATCAGCGCTGTGGGCGCCACCGAACGGGTGCGCGAACTCCTGCAGGTGCCCTCCGAAATCCCGCTCGAACGCCCGGTGGCCAGTACGCCCGCCTCTCGTTTCCGCGGCGAAGTGGAATTCCTGGACGTACGTTTTTCCTATCCTTCCCGCGCCGATGTGGAGGTGCTCAAAGGACTGTCGTTCCGGGTACGGCCGGGCGAAAAAATCGCGCTGGTCGGACAGTCCGGGGCGGGTAAATCCACCGTGCTGCAACTGCTGCTGCGCTTTTACCGCCCTACCTCCGGAGAGGTGCGGGTGGACGGCCAGGAAGCCTCCTCCTTCGACATCACGGCTTATCGGAGCAACATCGCGATCGTTCCGCAGGAAGTGCTGCTGTTCGGCGGCACGATTCGCGAAAACATCGCTTACGGAAAGCCCGGAGCCACGGAAGAGGAGATCGTAGCCGCCGCCAAGGACGCCAACGCCTGGGAATTCCTGTCGGCCTTCCCCGAAGGTCTCGACACGCTGGTCGGGGAAAGAGGCATCAAACTCTCGGGCGGTCAGCGCCAACGGATCGCCATTGCCCGCGCCATCCTCAAAGATCCCGCGATCCTGCTGCTCGACGAAGCCACTTCCTCGCTGGACGCAGAATCCGAAAGATTGGTCCAAGAAGCCCTCAACCGCCTGATGGTGGGCCGCACGTCCATCATCATTGCCCACCGCCTCGCCACCATCCGCGAGGTGGACTGCATTTATGTGATCGACCAAGGACATGTCGCCGAAATGGGCACCCACGAGGAATTGTCCGAAAAAACCGACGGCATCTACAACGGACTGGCCAAACTGCAGTTCGCTGGGACCTGAAGTTGTCCAATCCTCGTTGCAGAAAGCAGTTTTCACGAAATTCCAAGCCTCTTTGCCGATATCCGCCACGGGTCAGAACCCGGGCCGGCAAGTCGGCCTTGCAAAAACAAAAGCCGCTCGATTTCTCTTGATCATGACAGTCCAGAAACGCTCTGAGCTGATTTTTCCATCGAATCATTCGAGGTACAGACTTGGTGCGAAGGCTCTCCTTTCTGAGTACAATCGCACTGCATGGACGCTAAGGGGCAAAGCGGCCAGTAGAAGCATCCTGAAAATACCCCGATAGGGGCCATGACAGAAAATTTTATACCGTGAACTTTTGGGCGAAAAATTTCAAAATGCCCCCAAATCTGCTGGTACGAAAGCGCCCGCATGAACAAAATGAAACCTGAATACCCTTACCTTTGCCGCAAGGCCGCTTCTTTTCGGTTCCGTCCTTCAAAGCCTTTTTTTTTCAAAAAATCGGGCAACAGCATTTCCAAAAAAACATTTTGAACCAAGCATCCCAACGGTTTTGAGCAAGCCTTCCATTCCTTCCGGCACGCGCGATTTCGGTCCCGACCAGGTTGATCGCCGCAATTACATCGTGGACATCATCAAAAAGGCGTTCGTCAAATACGGTTACAGGCCCATCGAAACGCCGGCCATGGAAAACCTTTCTACCCTGATGGGCAAATACGGTGATGAGGGCGACCAATTGCTGTTCAAGATCCTCAACAGCGGCGATTTTGCAAAAGGAATGACCGCAGAAGATCTGTCCGAACACAAAAAATTGGCCCTCAAAATCTGCGAGCGCGGCCTTCGCTACGATCTCACGGTGCCTTTCGCCCGGTACGTGGTGATGAACCGCAACGACTTGGTCTTCCCTTTCAAACGCTACCAGATCCAGCCCGTTTGGCGCGGCGACCGCCCCCAAAAGGGTCGCTACCGCGAGTTTTGGCAGTGCGACGCCGACGTGGTCGGCAGCGATTCTCTACTGTACGAGGCAGAACTGGTGCTGATGATGGACGAGGTGTACGCCGAACTGGGTTTTCCCGTCGAGATCAAGCTCAACAACCGCAAGATCCTCGCGGGAATGGCCGAAGTGTGCGGCATCGCCGATCGCTTGACCACCATGACCGTTGCCATCGACAAGCTCGACAAGATCGGTCCCGAGGGCGTGCGCAAGGAAATGCTCGCGCACGGGATTTCCGACGAGGCGGTCGATCTGGTGGATAAATTTCTGGCTGCCCAAGGATTGGAGTCGCTGAAGCCCCTTTTGGCCGACAGCGGGATCGGGCAAAAGGGGATCGCCGAACTGGAGGACGTGTTCGCCAAGATCCGGCGCGGCTCCCCACGGAACACCGTAGCTTTCGATCCGACCCTGGCCCGTGGCTTGAATTATTACACCGGGGCGATCTTCGAGGTCAAAGCCCTAGGAGTTGCGATGGGCAGCATCAACGGCGGCGGGCGGTACGACGACCTCACGGGCCTTTTCGGCCTCAAAGGGCTCTCCGGCGTGGGCATATCTTTCGGTCTCGACCGAATCTACGATGTGATGAATGAACTGTCGCTGTTTCCCGACTCCCTCGGCAACGCTCCGCGGATTTTATTGGCGGCTTTTGACGAGCCCGGATTCGATTTCGCCTACGATTGCCTGTTGGAACTCCGCCGCCGAAACGTACGCGCCGAACTGTACCCCGAACCGGCCAAGCCGCAGAAATTCCTTAAATACGCCAATAGTCGACATATACCGCTTGTAGGTATTATCGGTTCTGAAGAATTGGCAGCCGGCAAGATCGCGCTGAAAGACATGGTCAGCGGCGAACAGCGCACGGTCAGTGTTTCCGAAGTTGATTGAGCAGGGCGCGGAAATCCTTGGGCGGCTCCACTTCGAAGTTCATCTGCTCGCCCGTGACGGGATGCCTCAGCGACAACCGATGTGCGTGCAACGTCGTGCGGTGCATGATCGGCAACTCTTCGTCCTGCATCTTGCTGATCTTGTAGCGCTTCTTTATGCTGCTCAGCATAAAAGCGGAACGACGGCCGTACAACGGATCCACCGATAGGGGATGGCCGATGTGGGCCATGTGCACGCGCACTTGGTGCATCCGGCCCGTGTGGATCTTGCATTCCACCAGAGCGTGGTCGTTGAACTGTTCGAGCACCTTCCAATCTGTTCGAGATGGCTTGCCATCGCGGCCCACGCGCATCGTGCCGCCTTGCTGTGGATTGGGTTCGAGCGGTGCGTCCACCGTACCCTCTGTCTCGCGGAAACGGCCTTCGACAATGGCCAGATAGCGCTTGTCCACCTCCCGCTTTTCGAACTGGATGCTCAGGTCGCGGTGCGCTTCTGCCGTGCGTGCAAAGCACATGGCCCCGCTGGTCTCGCGGTCCAAACGGTGCACGATGAAGATCGGCTCTCCGATATCCTTTTTCAAAAAACCGAGCACACTGGGTATGCCCGGATCGAATCGATCGGGGATAGTGAGAAAATCCGCCGGCTTCGAAACGATCAGAAAAGCCTCGTCTTGGTATATGATTTCTGGTTTGCGCATGCTGCAAAGGTCACAATATTTGCGATTTTTGCCAAATCAGTACTAAGATTGCCTGCTGTGCCTTTGCATTTCGAACGCATTATCTCGCTCTGGGGCTTTATGGGCTCTGGAAAAACCTACTGGGGCCAACACTTGGCATCCGAGTTGGGTGTGCCATTCGTTGATCTCGATCGGCGGATCGAGGATGCCGCCGGGCAAAGCGTGGCAGAGCTGTTCGCCGATAGGGGAGAGGTAGGCTTTCGGACGCTAGAGGCCGAAGTGCTGCGTTCGGTGCTCCGATCCCCAGAGCGTTTCGTGCTGGCAACGGGTGGAGGGACTCCTTGTTTTTTCGACAATGCCGAAGCGTTGCTCGACCAGACTCTCTCGGTTTATTTGCAAGCCCCGGCCGCTTTGTTGGCCCAACGCCTGCGTACCGATCGGACGGTCAGGCCCCTTTTGGCGCAATGGCCGGTAGATGAATGGGAGGAACGCTTGACGGAACTCCTCGAAAAAAGGGAGCCGTATTATCGGAAAGCACACCGGACTTGCCCCATCGCACCGGGTTTCCCCGTAGATGCGCTTGCGTTTGTCGCTTGGTTGGGCGATAATCCATGAACTTTCTTTTTGCCATCTTGTTGGAAGGTAAAAACTTCTACAAATGATAGAGATGCTATCTAGTCCAGAGGCGTGGATTTCCCTTTTGACCCTTTGTGCCCTTGAAATCGTGTTGGGCATCGACAATGTGATCTTCATTTCCATTTTGACCGCCAAACTCCCACTGCACCAACAAAGAACTGCGCGGAACATCGGTCTGGGCTTTGCGCTGATCATGCGGATCGCTCTGTTGCTTTCGCTGAGTTGGATCATGGGGCTGACCGAACCATTGTTTTCGATCAACGACCACGGGGTGGCGGGCCGAGACCTGATCCTGTTTTTCGGCGGACTTTTCCTCATCTACAAAAGCGTCAAAGAGATCCACGCCAAATTCGAGGCCCCTGAAGAAGAGGGTGGGGGGGCGGCCAAACAACTGGCAGGTATCATCGTGCAGATCATGCTGATAGACCTCGTCTTTTCGCTCGACTCCATCATTACCGCCGTCGGCATGGTGGACGAAGTGGCCATTATGATCGCTGCGGTGATCATTTCTGTCATCATGATGATCCTTTCCGCCGGGGCGATCAGTCGTTTCGTCAACAAACACCCGGCCATCAAGGTGCTGGCCCTTTCGTTTTTGATCTCGATAGGGATTGCCCTCGTCGCGGAAGGGCTCCACTTCAAGATCCCCAAAGGGTACATCTATTATTCGATGGCCTTTGCTTTGGCAGTGGAAGTAGTCAACATACGGCTTTCGACCAGACCGACCTCCACCGACGCCGATCAGAAATAAACGGTGGCCCCATAGGATCCGTCGATGGATCCGCCCGGATTGGGCGAGCTGCTCGGTAGGCCGTCGCCGTTGTCTTCGAACATCGGATGCTCTGGATGCGGATCGTTGCCTTTTGCGTATAGAAACGCCTCCAACATGGAAACCTGGCCGTTGTTGTCGGTATCCGCGTCCACGGGAGCGCCCGTCTCGAGATGGAACCCGACGAGAGCGGCCGCGAACAACATGGCGAACTCGTCGTATTTCGCTCCTCCGTACGAAACCTCCGTTTCGTTGGCCGCCGAAACGATCACGCGGTTGTCGCCCCTCAGATCGTGTATGAAACCGCCGCAGAAGCATTGTTCCATCACGCAGGTCATCCGCGCGAAATGCAGGTTGTTGACCCAGTTCACGAACTGCTCGTCAAAAATACCGATCGCTTCGTCGTAGTAAAAAGTGGTCTCGTCCGTCAAATCGCCGGCCAAATGCTCATCGGCGGGATTGGGGCTTCCCACATCGGTCCAAGTGCCGCCGTGGTTGGTCATGAACAAAAAAAAGCTGTCTTCGAAGCCCATTGCTTTCTGCAATTGGCCGAACGCGGAGGAAAGGCCGTTGATACTGGCCGCATAGTGGACTGGCATGGAATTGTCTTCCGGCAAGCCGTTTTTGTACACCACGACGATGTTGTCGGGATCGTAACCGAACTGCCACACCAACATGTTGTAATACAGCGACAAGTCGTTCCAATACCTTTTGTAGGCTTTGTCTTTGTTGATACCGCCGCTGTACAGCAAGGCGAATTTTTGGGAAACTACGGGCATTTTGAGTTGGCAGAGGGCGGGATGCGTTTCGCAAGGATGGAGGAAGGTCGGCACGGCTTCGTTCCATTGGGTGATCACCGTGGGCAGTCCGGAGGGTTCGAGTTCGCACATGGAAAGATCGCCGAACCATTGCCCGAGTCGTGCTCGGTCGTTGTCGGAGGTTTCGCGCACCACTCCGCGGATGCGCACATGGTCCATATAATAGGCTTCGCGATCGAGATTCCGGAGGTTTTCGCTGCCGAGGGCGAGATAGCGTTCCTCTGGGATGGGGCCATTGGTGGAGACATCGTCTGGTTCGGCCACCAAGTAGCCCGTGCCGTCCTCGTTGATGACCAAGTGGCCTTCCACCTCGACGGTCATGCCTATCTTGTCGCGCCATTGGGCATTTTTCACGGCCGCGATCGAGGCCTCGGTGTCGCTTTCGCGGCTGCAAGAGGCCAGCATGCCCAGGCCGATTAGGACCGCGGGCAAGGTCCGTTTCAGAATATTTTTTATCATAACATTTTGTTATTTTATTTTTAAATTAAAATTCAATATTCCAAAATTAGGGACAAAAAGGGTTTGTCTCGGCTTGCAAGCCGAAAATATTTACATTTGTGGCCATTTCCGTCACGAAAAAATCCAAACCATGTTCGACGAAAGGATCGGCCATTTGATACAGGAAGAGCGCCGTCGCCAGACCAAAGGCGTCGAATTGATCGCCTCCGAAAACTTTGCCAGCCGTCAAGTGATGTCGGCGATGGGTACCGTGCTCACCAACAAATACGCCGAGGGCTACCCCGGCAAGCGCTACTACGGCGGTTGTGAAGTGGTTGACCTGGTCGAGCAGCTCGCCATCGACCGCGCCAAGGAACTTTTCGGTGCCGAATATGCCAATGTGCAGCCGCACTCCGGCGCACAGGCCAACGCGGCCGTTTTCTTGGCCTGTTTGAAACCGGGCGATGCCATGCTCGGATTCGATCTTTCCCACGGTGGGCACCTGACGCACGGTTCGCCCGTGAATTTTTCGGGCAAACTGTATGTGCCCTCCTTTTACGGAGTGGAGAAAGAAACCGGCCGCATCGACATGGACAAAGTGGAGGATACGGCCCTCCGCGTGCGGCCCAAATTGATCATCTGTGGCGCCTCGGCTTATTCCCGCGACTGGGACTACGCCCGTTTCCGGGCCATTGCGGATAGGGTAGGGGCCGTGCTGGTGGCCGATATCTCGCACCCCGCCGGCATCATTGCCAAAGGACTGCTCAACGATCCCTTGCCGCACTGCCACATCGTCACCACCACCACGCACAAAACCCTGCGCGGCCCGCGCGGCGGTCTGATCATGATGGGACGGGATTTCGAAAATCCGTTCGGCGATCTCCTGAAAAGCGGCAAGCCCAAAAAAATGTCCACGTTGCTCAACAGCGCCGTGTTCCCCGGCACCCAGGGCGGTCCGCTGGAGCATGTCATCGCGGCCAAGGCCGTTGCGTTCTTCGAGGCCCTGCAACCCGAGTTCAAGACCTATCAGCAACAGGTGCGGCTCAACGCCCAAGTCATGGCCAAAGGGCTGAAAGACAGAGGCTTCGATATCGTTTCCGGCGGCACCGACAACCACCTGATGCTTTTGGACCTGCGCTCCAAGGGCGTGACCGGCACCGATGCCGAGGTCGCCTTGGGCAAAGCCGATATCACGGTCAACAAAAACATGGTCCCCTTCGACACCGAATCTCCGATGGTCACATCGGGCATCCGCGTGGGCACTCCGGCCCTCACTACCCGCGGGCTCAAGGAAAACGACTGCATGCAGGTCGTCGAATGGATAGATCGGGCCGTCAACAACCGCCAAGACGACCAGGCCTGTCCGAGTTGCGGGAGGAGGTCAACGACTACATGGGCAAATTCCCCATCCACGCCTCGGCGTTCGCGGAATGCGAAGTGGACTGAACCGCCGCGGCATTTTGGTTTACAAGTTGGGATGTTTTGCTATATTTGCTCGCGGAAAACAGGTATAAATTTCGCGGACGAAAGGTCGTTCGCACGCTCGGAAAGCGTAGTTCTTTGATGATCAGGCATTAGGACACCCCGTAAACGAACGGGCGTATCCTGCTGCCCCGGAATTTTCCCGGCGAAGGAGAGGACTCTTCGCGCAAGTTTTACCCCGTTATGCCAATGTTTGTCGCGCACACCGGCGACAAGTGAATTTTTTTATGTATTTTTTTCTTTAATTCTTTTTCAATGGGAAAACAGATTCCGATTTCCAAAACATTTACCGTTGCGGGCAAAGAGTACACGCTCGAGACCGGTAAATTGGCCACGCTGGCGCACGGCTCCGTGCTGCTGCGCCACGGCAACACGATGTTGCTGGCCACGGTCGTTTCCGACAAAACGGCCAAAGAAGGCCAGTCCTTCTTCCCCCTTTCGGTGGACTACCGCGAAAAGTTCGCTGCCGCCGGGCGCATTCCCGGCAACTTCTTCAAACGCGAAGGCCGTATTTCCGATTACGAGGTGCTGATCTCGCGCCTCGTGGACCGTGCCATCCGCCCCCTTTTCCCCGACCACTACCGCCACGAGACGCAGGTCAATGTGATCCTGCTTTCGGGCGACAAAGAAGTGCTCCCCGACGCATTGGCCGGTTTGGCGGCTTCCGCCGCTTTCACCGTGTCGGAAATTCCTTTTGAAGGCCCCATCGCCGAGGTGCGCGTTTCCAAAGTGGATGGCGAGTACATCGTCAACCCGACCCGCTCCGAGAACGACCGCGCCACGCTGGACATCATCGTGGCCGCCACCGCCAAGGACATCCTCATGGTGGAAGGCGAGGCCCAGGAATGTTCCGAAAAGGAGTTCGTGGAAGCCATCAAAATCGCCCACGCCGCCATCAAGGAAATGTGCCAGGCCCAATTGGATCTCCGCGAAATGGTCGGAGGACTGGGTGTCCGCGAAGTGGCCCCCGTCGCTTCCAACGAAGAATTGAAGGCCAAGATCTGGTCGCTGGGCTGGGACGCCGTCTGCGAAATCGCGAGCAAAGGCTCTTCCAAGACCGAGCGCAAGTCTGCCCTCGAAGGCGTGGACGAAAAAATCAAGTCCGATCTTTTGGAGGCTTTCGGCGAAGAGTTCTGCACACAGAACGCCTCTTTGATCTCGAATTACCTGCACAAACTGCAGAAAGAAGCCATCCGCGATGTGGTGCTCTCCAAGGGCGTCCGCTTGGACGGCCGCAAGACCACCGAAATCCGTCCGATCTGGAGCGAAGTGGATTACCTGCCCTCCGCGCACGGTTCGGCCGTCTTCACGCGCGGCGAAACCCAGTCCATCACCACCGCCACACTGGGCACCAAGCTCGACGAGGCGATGATCGACAACGCCCTGGACTACCACTTCGACAAGTTTTTCCTGCACTACAACTTCCCGTCGTTCTGCACCGGTGAAACCAAGCCCAACCGCGCGCCCAGCCGCCGCGAAGTGGGCCATGGCAACCTGGCCCGCCGCTCGGTCGAGCAAATGATGCCCGAAGGTTATCCCTACACGGTCCGCGTCGTTTCCGATATCCTCGAGTCCAACGGCTCCTCTTCGATGGCCACCGTGTGCGCAGCCTCGCTTTCGCTGATGGACGCCGGCGTCCCCATCACGCGCCAAATTGCGGGCATCGCCATGGGCATGATCGCCGACGACAAAGGCCGCGTGGCCATCCTGTCCGACATCCTTGGCGATGAAGACCACCTCGGCGACATGGACTTCAAGGTCACCGGTACCGACAAAGGCATCTGTGGCTGCCAAATGGACATCAAGATCGACGGCATGCCGTACGAACTCCTCGAAACCGCCCTCGAACAGGCCCGCCAAGGCCGCCTGCACATCTTGGGCGAGATGAACAAAACCATGGCCGAGCCGCGTCCGGACCTCAAGCCGCACGCTCCGCGCATCGTGGTGATCGAAATCGACTCCGAGTACATCGGCGCCGTGATCGGTACCGGCGGCAAAGTGATCCAAGGCATCCAAAAAGAAACCGGAACGGTGGTCAACCTCGAAGAGGTGGGTAAAAAAGGCATCATCACGATCGCCAGCCCCAACTTGGACGGCATCGAACGCGCCCGCAACATCATCAAGGCCATCGTGTTCGAACCCGAAGCGGGACAAGTCTTCACCGGCAAAGTGGTCAAAATCATGGCGTTCGGTTGCTTCGTGGAATTTGCCCCCGGAAAAGACGGCCTGGTCCACATTTCCGAACTGGCCTGGCACCGCGTCAACTCCGTGGAAGACGAGGGCATCACCGAAGGCGATATGCTGGAAGTCCAATACATGGGCCTCGACGAGAAAAACGGCAAGTACCGTTTCTCCCGCAAAGCGCTCCTGCCCAAGCCCGAAGGCTATGTGGAGCCGGCGCCCCGTGAACGCGGTCCGCGCCGCGACGACGGCGACGACGACCGCGGCCCGCGCCGTGGCGGTTTCGACCGTCGCGACGACCGCCGTGGGGGTGGGGGAGGAGGCGGCCGCGGTCCGCGCCGCTGATCCGCTGCTTTCCCGTTTTTCGAAACGATTTTCCAAGCGTTCCCCGTTCAGTGCGGGGAACGCTTTTTTTGTCCCATTTTGTCGGAATCAGGATTTACAGGATTCAAGGATTTTCAGGATATTTTTTTCGGCCCTCTTGGTTAGTTAGATTTCCTTAAACCCAAAATTGTCATTAGAATTTTTTGATCTGCTCAATTTTGGCCTTTTTTAGACTTTTTCATCGGTAGCGTTTGGGCTGTTCGCGAGGTGATTTGTTCCTTGATGGACTTTCTTTTTCTTCTTCCCAAAAAGAAAAAGAAACCAAAG
>JBEIJQ010000104.1:0-11093 GCA_040380145.1 Lewinellaceae bacterium
CCGTAAGAATTCCTTACAGGTCGGTCTTTGATTTTCGAGGGTGTCTTGTGCGTGTTTCAACCTGTATTTCAAGTTTTTGCAATCAGGATTTTCTAATGGCCGCCATTAGAAATTTTTCCTAATGACAATTTTGGGTTCATTTTTTTTCCAAAAAAAAGAAAGACCCACAAGGAACAAAACACTTCGCGAACAGCCCAAGGGCTAACGCCCGAAAATGCTAAACAGCCCTCCCTTGAGCAGATCAAAAAATCCCAATGACAATTTCGGGCTGAATGTAATCCGTCCGCTCACGAAAGTCGCACGCTCACTTTGAGCGTATAAGAAGCCCAGTCGGGCATGGCAGCGGAAGGGGCGAATCCTCTGGTGGTGTTGTCGGACGGTTCCTCGTCGCCGTCGCGAGCGCCGGGCAAGAGGGGCGGCGGCAGAGCGGGCATTTGGAGAGTGGCCAGGTCGAACATCGAGGTGGAGAGAAAGACTTTCAGGTAAAAATCGTACGAAGGCCATTGGAATTCTTGGATAAAGCGGGGCACGCGCAGATCCAGATTTGGGTTGCCCGTTCCGAAATCGAGATGCACGGATTGCCCGGCTTCCAAGCGGACCACTTGTCCGGCCACCGGGTTCGGCGAAGCGCCGAAGGGCATGTCCATCATCAGTGCGCCCACGAAAAGGGTCTGCTGCGAGATGTTGCGCAGGCGGAGCTGCACCGTTGTCCGGCTCGTCTCCAGCGAAACGGTACCGTCCCGAATGGGCAGAGGCTCCCCGGCCCCTGGCCCGGGGCGGCACTCCGGCAGCACGGGCGGCAAAGGGCGCATTCGCGTGGCGGGATTGGAGAGGGAGCGCACGGTTTCCCAGCGGGCGATGTGCGCCAACTGCTGGATGGCTCGCAGGGCCGCGGGTTCACCGATGGGGCCCTGTTGCCGGGCCAAGGGGCGCAGATCCCCGGGATACGTGACATAATAAGAGGCGCCGTCGGTCCGCAGCACATAACGGGCCTCCGTTTCGTTGCCCACGGCCGTCAGCCAATCGAGGAGCGCTTTCAGGGCTTCGCCGCCGTTTTTCACGAGCCGGTCCAGATGACCGCTTTGCCTGACCGGGCCGTCGAAAAAAACCGTCAGCCGCTCGCGGTGCAGATTCTGCACTTCGCCCACCAAGGTCAGGTCTTGCGGCGGTTCTTCGCCCATGAAGGCGATCCGGCTGCGCCCGGCCTCCACCGAAACGGTCTGCGCGCGGTACACCTTGGGGTGTCCGACGGTTTCGCGCACCGTGACCTGAGCGGGCATGACCCGCGGATCGGAGGGCACCCGGTGGAAGGCCCCGATGTCCAAATGCCAGCCGAGGAAATTGTTCCACTGTACATTGCAGTAGGTGGGCCGCTCGTTGCCCTCGCCGTACAAAAAGGTCCGGAACGCATCCCCCGGGTGGGTGCTCACATACAGGTGAGGCGTTTGGACGGCCTCGCCGTTGCCGCCGATGCGCCCGCGGATCCGGCCCTGCAGTTCGTGGTAGGTCACTTGGCCGTGCAACTGGCGCAGGGTCTCCAAGAGCCGCCGCGTGAAAATGCCCCCTTTGAAGGTGCGCCCGTCGGGCAGGCGATGGGTGGTTTCCCATGCATATTCGTTCGACAGGCAGGCGGCGATCTGCACGACCCGGCCCAGCGGCAGCACGCGGTCGAGCGGTTCGGACGCCGGCCCGGTGGGCGACGGGAAATCGCGGGCAAACAAAAACTCGTTCCACGGGCGCGGCGAGGCCACGGTTTGGACCGTCCGCGCCACGAACTCTGGCTCTGTGGCGGCCTCTTCGCCGCGCACCGCGCCGCCCGAATGGCAGTTGTCCTGCACCACCACGATGTGCGGCGCGGTTTCCGGATCGGCGCCGCCGATGCGATGCAGCAGGTAACGGAGCTCTTTGTCGGCCAAATCGCGCACCCCGTCGTGGCGGCTGTCGTAGCAAAGAATGGTCTCTATCTGGCCGTCCGGTTCCAAGGCGGCGAAAGAAGCGGGCGCCATCTCTTGTCCGCCGTGCCCGGCGAAAAAAAACAGGGCCGTATCGCCCGTTTTGGCGCGGCTCAAATGTTCCTCGAAGTGGCGTACGATGTTGTCGCGGGTAGCCTGTTCATCGAGCAAGACGATCAATTCGAGCCGCAGCTTTTCGGGAAGGACGCCGGTGCGGAGGTACTCTGCCATGGCGGTCGCATCGTTGACACAGCCTTGGAGGGCGGGGACGGGGTCGCGGTATCGGTCTATTCCGCAGACAAGGGCGTACAATGTGGGCATGAAACGGCGGATTTAATCCGGTATTTTGGTGAATTTTTTTTATAAAAAATTTATATACAGTATTTTATTTTTTTTAAAAAAAAAAAGAAAAAAGGCGACAGAGCGGGTTCCGGGACAGAAATCAATCGGAAAGTTGTTCGAGGAACCAGCGTTTGCCGTACAGGACGGCGGCTTTTTCGATTTCCTCGCGGAGGGCGGAGCGTTTTTTCTTGTCGCGCGGATCGAGGTTGGAGAGCCGATGGATGAATCGGAGGGCGTTGAGGTATTCTTTTCGGTGCACGGCGGAGATGTTTTTGGCGCGGCGCAGGAAGTGGCGGAAACTGTCGAGCAGGGCATCGAAGGCGAGGTACTCGCCCAGTTCGTAGTAGGTCCGGAGCAGCATCCAGCGGCTGCCGACGGCGTAGAACACGTCGTCGTACACCACGTCGCGGAGGCCTTCGATGACCTTTGCGTAATCGCCGCGTTCGAAACGGATCTTGGCGAGGTTGTAGGAAAAAGCGTTTTCGCGGCTTTCGGGGGCCAGCAGTCCCGACAGTTCGCGGACGAAGCGTTCGGCGCGGTCGAAGGATTTCATCTGCAGGGCCAGCGTCACCATGTTCTTGAATTCTCCGTGCGGCAGGGCGCCGCGCCACACGAGCAGGCCCTGGTCGGAGCGCCGTTCGTAGAGGTCGAGGAGGGTTTCGCGCAGGCGGATGTCGCCGGCGTTGAGTTGGCGGATGCAGAAATTCTGTGCGATGGTGTACAGCCGGAAGAGGTCTTCTTTGGCGAATCCCTCCGAGCGGGTGTGGAGGAAATCGATCAGTCCGAGGCCGTGGGGATCGGGGTTTTCGGCCGATACCGTCAGCACGGCGAGGCGCCACGCTTCGAGCAGGTGGCTTTCGGCAGGCGCTTTCAGGGCTTTCCGGACGGATTCGGAGACCGTCGGCCCCGCCGACTGCACCACTTGGGCGTAGCTGAACCGTTCGGCCAGCAGCCGGAAGGAGTGCAGGCGGTGGAAAAAATCCAAGGCGTCGGCCCGCAGGTCGTCGTCCGCCGATTTGCGCGCCGCCGAGCGGCCGTCGGCCAGCAGTTGTTCGGCCCGGAAAAGCAGCAGCGCGCTTTCCGCGTCGCGATCGACCGTCGGACGCAATCTGTCCGAAAGGCCCGTCAACGATTTGGCGGCATCGTCGGCCAGGCCCAGTTCCAGCTGTCGCTCGGCTGAGGCCAACAGCCGTTCGTCGGGCTTTTGGTCGTTTTTTTCGATCGCCCAGAACGACAGCAGCGCCCCGCAGAGGTCCGACAGGAGGCGGCGGCAGCGGGCGTCGTCGAATTTTTTTCCCGCGAATAGCAGCCCCCATACCTTGGGGCGGTCGATGGCCAGCAAGGGATCGTTGCGCAACAGATCGAACAGCCCGATCAGTTCCTCCCGTTCGTTGTGGTAGGGGGATCTGAGGAACTTGTCGAAGCGGTTGCGTTCCGGGCCGCCCATGGCCGAGACGAAGCGGGCCAACTTGCCGGGCATATCTGGTTTTTTTTTCGTTATTTTGCGGGCAAAATCGGTGAATTCCCTGTCCGCTTTGCTTACCGCTACCCGCAAATATACGATATCCCTGTGGGCGTTCCTGCTGTTTTTTGGCACGGGGGCCCAGGTCCTGATCGGCCAGCCGACGGCTCCCGTCGAGCCGGAGCCGTCGGGGCCTGCGTTGTTCGATGTCCGTGAGCTGGAAGCGGCCAATCCTTTTGCTTTGGCGGGTGCGGGACGGTCGGGCGAATCGGTCGCGGCCCCGGGCCGGAGCGCCGACGGCGATGCCGGTTTCTTGGTGGACACGGCCTACCGCCTGCCCCGGGTGCTGCCGCCCCTTCCCGCGGCGGAGTCTTGGGCCGGTGCGCCCGAGGCCAATGCCGGGCAGAATCCTTTTGCCCTCGGCCAAAGCCGGTCGGTTTCCCAAGACAGCCTCGCCGCCGGCGGGGGCGGAGCTGCCTCGCTGCCCGAGGTGAGCGAATCGCCGCGCGAAGTGCCCGTCACGGGGGGCTGGTTCTTTTACGTCCTGCTGACGGTGCTGGCCTATCTGACCCTGATCGTGGGTGTTTACCGCGACGAGGTGGGCCGACTGTTCGCGGCTTTTGTCAACATGAGCGCGTCCATGCAACTGTTCCGCGACCGAAGCGGATTCGCCATGTTCCATGATCTGCTGCTGTATCTGCTTTTCATTATTTCGGGCGGCGCTTTGGCGTATTTGTCGGTCGTATCCTCGACGGACGCGACGGCTTTGCCATTTAGGCCTTGGTGGTTCCTGCTGGCCTGTATGGGAGGGATGGCCGTGGTGGTGGTCGTCAAGCACCTCCAGTTGTTGTTTGTCTCGGCGATTTTTCCCTTTGGGGGAGAAACACGGTTTTACGGTTTTTTGCTCGGCAACACCAACAAAACACTCGGCATCGCATTGGTCCCGTTTTCGTTTTTGGCCGCTTATGCGCCCGATCCCGTCGCGGGGTTTTGTCTGTATGGTGCGCTTGCATTGAGTCTTTCGGCCTATGTGTATTTGGCCGTTCGCGGGCTTGTCCTGTCGAGCACTTATTTGGCCGTCAACAAATTTCATTTTCTGTTGTATCTTTGCGCCGTCGAAATCGCACCCATTGCAGCCTTGGTAAAAATACTGTTTCTCGCCGCCGGTTACTGAATTTTGGAAAATTACGCATTTGAAATCCTCTTTCAGGAAGTAGTGTAAATCACCGATTATGGCCGATACCCCCGTGGAAAACACCGACGAGCCGCTGCGCGAGGTCAAGACCATCCTCGTTTCGCAGCCCTCGCCACAGGACCCGCAGAAAAACCCTTATGCTTCTTTGGAGGCCAAATTCGGCGTGCGCGTGGACTTCCGCTCCTTCACGGAGGTGGTCGGGGTAGAGGCCAAGGATTTTCGCAAGGACAAGGTCAATCCCGCCGATTTCTCGGCGGTCATTCTTTCCAGCAAGAACGCGGTGGACCATTTTTTCCGCATGTGCGAAGAGCTGCGGATCAAGGTATCGCCCGAGACCAAATACTTCTGTATCAACGGGAACATCGCGCTTTACCTCCAGAAATTCATCCATTATCGCAAGCGCAAGGTTTTCCAAGGGGAACGCAACATCGAGGACCTCAAGAACGCCTTGGTCAAGCACAAGAAAAAAGAAAAGTTCCTGCTGCCGATGTCGAACCTCGGTGCCAAAGAGATCACCGATTTTCTGAAAGAAAAAGAGATCGAATACACCGAGGCCTTGATGTTCAAGACCATTTCCGCCGATCTGAGCGACCTGAGCGACATCACCTACGACATGCTGGTGTTCTTCACGCCCCAAGCCATCGATTCGGTATTCGAGAATTTCCCCGACTTCAAACAGAACTTCACGCGCATCGCCACCTACGGCAAGACCACTTTCAACAGTGCCGCCGAACGGGATCTCGTGGTGCAGATCCCCGCTCCCACGCCGGAGGCCCAATCCATGACCGGGGCCATCGAACTGTATCTCAAGAAAAGCAATAAGGTCTGATCCGGCGCTTTCGGGACGCCAGTAGCTGAAAACGGGGTCAACGCTGTCACGAAGCGGAACTTTTACCGCAAAGGACCGATTCCGCCGAAACTTCGCGTGGGCACCTATCTTTGCGCACCATTTGTTCCGGACCAAACGCCACGCTTTTGCCGCATTACTTTGCCTCGGATTTCCACTTGGGCGCGCCGAACCACGAAGAGAGCCGCGCGCGGGAAGCCCGCATTGTCCGTTGGTTGGATTCCATACGGCACGATGCGGAGTCGCTGTACTTGGTGGGCGACCTTTTCGATTTCTGGTTCGAGTACGGTACCGTGGTGCCCAAAGGGCATGTGCGGCTGTTGGGCCGTTTGGCGGAGTGGTGTGATTCGGGTATCCCGGTGCACATTTTCACGGGCAACCACGACCTGTGGATGTTCGGCTACCTCGAGCGCGAGCTGGGCGCGACCGTCCATCGCGGACCGATCCGGTGCGAAATCGGCGGCAAGCGTTTTTTTGTCGGCCACGGGGACGGGCTGGGGCCGGGCGACCACGGGTACAAATTTTTGAAAAAAATCTTCACCAACCGTTTTCTGCAATGGGCCTTCGGTTGGCTGCACCCCGACATCGGGGCGCGCATCGCCGTTTTTTCGAGCCGCCGGAGCCGGGCCGCCCAACCGGAGGACGCCTTTGTGCGCGCCGAGGACGAATGGCTCTGGGCCTATGCCGACCGCAAGCTCGGACAGTACCCCGATCTGGACTATTTCGTTTTCGGTCACCGGCACCTGCCCCTGGACCTGCCCCTGCACAACGGCCGTTGCCGGTACATCAACCTCGGCGAATGGTTCAGCGGCTGTTCCTACGCCGTTTTCGACGGCGAGCGGCTGGAATTGAAATTTTTTGAACAAAAGTAAAACAAAATGGTTTATTTATTTGCATTGGCCAAATCCCGACCCAGCGTATGATCAGCCGTCTGTACATCAAGAACTACGCCCTGATCGAAAGCCTCGATCTTCGGTTCTCCGATCATCTGACCACCATCACCGGTGAGACAGGTGCCGGCAAGTCCATCATCCTCGGCGCCCTCGGGCTGGTGATGGGCCGCCGCGCCGATACGCGGGTGCTGCACAACGCAGAGGAAAAATGCGTGGTGGAGGGTCATTTCCGCCTCGACGGGCACGACCTGCGCGAGTTTTTCGAGGAGCACGACCTCGACTACGACGACGAGATCGTCGTGCGGCGCGAGATCACGCCTTCGGGCAAATCGAGGGCTTTCATCAACGATACCCCGGCCGTGCTGGAAGTGGTGCAAAAATTGAGCGGGGCACTGCTCGACCTGCACCAGCAGTTCGATACGCTGGATGTGCACGAGGCATCTTTCCAGACCCGCGTGGTGGACGCGTTGGCCGGCCACCAGGATCGGGTCAAGCTCTACCGCGACGGTTACCGAAAGTGGCGCGCCGCCCAGGGCGAACTGGCCCGACTCCGCGAGGAAAACGCCCGTTCGGTGCAGGAAAAGGACTTTTTGGAGTACCAGCTCCAAGAACTGGAGCAGGCCGAACTCGTGTCCGGCGAGCAGGAAAGCCTCGAGACCGAGGCCGCCGCGCTGGTCAACTCAGAGGAAATCAAGCGACAGTTGGAGGCTGCCCACCAAGCCCTCACCGAATCGGAGCGCTCCGTGGTGGGGCAGCTGGAAACGGTCCGACAGTTTTTGCGCCAAGTGGCGCGTTTCCATCCGCAGATCCCCGTTTTTCAGGAACGCTTGGAAAGCGCCCTGCAGGAACTAAAAGACCTCAGCGGGGAGTGCGGGGGACTCGCCGAAGATGTGGAGCACGATCCCGAACGGATCCAAGAGGTGCAGGCGAGGCTCAACCTCTTGTACAAACTCCAAAAGAAATACCACTGCGCAGGAGTGGACGAACTGTTGGCGCTGCAGGCCTCCGTGTCCGAAAAATTGCGCGGTATCACGGGTTTCGGCGACCACCTGGTCCGGCTGGAGCGGGAGATCGAACGGCAGGAAGCGGAACTGATCGCGCTTGGAAACAACATTTCCGAGGCCCGTCGGGCGGTACTGCCCGCCTTTGAGGCTTCCGTGCACGAGCGGCTCGCGCAAGTTGCCATGGAGCATGCCCGTCTGCAGGTCGAACTGTTGCCCGACCAAGGGCTGTCGCCCACCGGCACCGACCGGTTGCGTTTTTTGTTCGCCGCCAACCGCGGCAGCCGTCCGGAGGAAATCAAAGGAGCTGCCTCGGGCGGCGAATTGTCGAGGCTTTCTTTCGTGATCAAGTCGCTCGTGGCCAAAGCCGTTCCGCTGCCCACCATCGTGTTCGACGAGATCGACGCCGGCGTGTCGGGCGATGTGGCCGGGCGCATGGGCGCCATGCTGCAACAATTGGCGGGCGAGCATCAGGTCGTGGTCATCACCCACTCGCCGCAGGTGGCGGCCAAGGCCCAGAGCCATTATTTCGTGTACAAGCGCACCGGCGCCGACCGCACCACCACCGAGGTGAAGCTCCTATCGCCCGAGGAACGCGTGCCGGAAATCGCCAAAATGCTCTCGGGCGATCCCCCCTCGGAGTCGGCCAAGGCCACGGCGCGCGAACTGTTGGGCGGGCAGGCCAAAGGGTGACGGACTTTTTTTGGAAAAAATTTCCTTCCCGGTCCGCAAGGGGATATTTTTGCCGGCTTTTTCTTTTGCAAGAAAGAAAAAAACACCGTCGGCGCATTGAACGAACGCCCGATACCACCCTTTTAGCCCTCCGGGCAAAAAAAGAAATACCATGTCCCATCGCGTTTTGATGACCGGTCCGCGGGGTTTTATTGCCCGGACGCTGCTGCCCCGCTTGGAGGGGCGTGGGCACGAAGTTCTCTTGCACGGCGGGGATGTCCGCGAGGCGTCGTCTTTTGACCCGTATCGTGGGCTGGGGGTCACCCATGTGGTCCATCTGGCCGCCAAGACCTTTGTGCCGGCAGGCTGGGATGACCCGGCGACGGTGTACGATGTCAATGTGCGGGGCACCTTGCAGGCCTTGGAATTTTGCCGGGCCGAAGGCGCCAAGATGTTGTTTTTCAGCACTTATGTGTACGGACCGCCGGATTATCTGCCCGTTGACGAGGGGCATCCCGTGCGTCCGCCCAGCCCGTACCACCACAGCAAGGTGCTGGGGGAAGATCTGTGCCGGCATTACCGGCGCTTTTTCAAGGTGCCGGTGACCGTTTTGCGTCCCTTCAATGTATATGGCCCGGGCCAAGACGACCGCTTTGTGATCCCGGCAGTGCTCGGGCAGGTGCTGGACCCCTCGGTTTCGGAAGTGGTGGTGCACACCTTGCGGCCCAAGCGGGACTTCATTTACCTCGACGATTTTGTGGAGGGCGCCTGTTTGGCCATGGAAGCCATCGCCGACGATTTCGAGGTGTTCAACCTCGGCTACGGGGAATCTTTCAGCGTAGAGGAGCTCGTGTTGGCCGCGATGGCGGCGGCCGATATCCGCAAGCCTTACCGCGCCGAGGGCCAAGAGCGTCCCAACGAAGTGCTCGATTTGAGTTGCGACACGCGCCAAGCACGCGAAAAATTGGGTTTTTCGCCCCGGACAGATCTGACGGAAGGATTGCGCAGGATCGTGGAGTCCATGCGTTGAGGGCTGTCGGACCACGGGCTTCGCGGGCACATGACCCACGGAGCGACAAGGCGGCCACTTTTTTTTCTTCGTTCGGGTTGCATATCGAATTTAGGTTTATTTTTGTCCCCTCGACAAACCCCTATCGGTTGCCGTTTGCCCAACCACAAAACCGTCCGCATTTGGCCCTTTTTTACGTTTTTTTGTTCTTTAACCAAATTATCGGGAAATGAATTTTCGCAAAATCGCTGTTGCGGCAGCTGTTTTTTTTGCTTTCGGCCAGAGCGTCAGCGCACAACAAGGGGTCAATTACGATTTCAATTCGCAGATCAACACGATCGTGACTGCGGTTCCATTTCTGCGGATCGTTCCGGATGCACGCTTCGGGGGTATGGGCGATTGCGGCATCGCGATGGCGCCGGACCCGAACTCGATGCATTTCAATGCCTCGCACTTGGCTTTTGCCGAGAAAGACTTCGGGGTTTCGGCTACTTACACGCCGTGGTTGCGCGCCCTCGGCCTGACCGATGTGTACCTCGCCTATCTGTCGGCCTACGGCAAAATCGACAAGGTGCAGTCCGTGGGCTTGGGCCTGCGTTATTTTTCGCTGGGCAGCATCCAGTTCACCGACTTCCAGGGCAACGCGTTGCAGACCTTCCGGCCCAACGAGTTCGAGATCAACGCAGCGTATTCGCGCAAACTCGGCAAGAACTTTTCTGCCGGCCTCGGATTGAAGTTCATCTATTCGCGCTTGGCCAACAACGTCAACGTCGGCGGCTATGAGGTGAAGCCAGGCACCGCTTTTGCGGCGGACCTCTCCTTTACCTACAAGCAGCCGTTGAAGATCAACGACAAAAAAGCGATGATCACGGCCGCTATGGCGATATCCAACCTCGGCACCAAGATCTCGTACACCGCCAGTGCCAACAAGGATTTCATCCCCACCAACCTCGGCCTCGGTTTTGCTTTTTCGTACGACATCGACGACCACAACTCCATCACTGCCGGCCTCGACGTGAACCGCCTCTTGGTGCCCACGCCGATCCCGCGCCAGATCCCCGACCCCAACAGCCCCAACCCGGACCAGCCGGTGATGATCGACAATCCGGCCTACGATGCCGATGCCAACGGCATTCCCGACTTCAAAGAGCAATCGGTGCCCGCCGCGATGTTCAGCTCGTTCGGAGATGCCCCCGGCGGAGCCGTGGAGGAACTGCGCGAGTTCAATGTGGCCTTGGGCGCGGAATACTGGTACGACAAGCAGTTCGCCGTGCGCGCGGGCTACTTCTACGAGCACCCCAAAAAAGGCGGTCGCCGCTACCTGTCGGTCGGCCTCGGTCTGCGCTACAGCATCTTCGGCATCAATTTCGCCTACTTGGTGCCCACCTCCAACAACCGCAACCCGCTCGACAACACCCTGCGTTTCTCGCTCACCTTCGACTTCGACCGTCCCGCGAAAGAGGCGGGCAATTGAGCGGACGCATTTTTTGAAAAGGACGTCCCGGTGCGAAATGGCGCATCGGGACGTTTTTTTTGCCCGTTGAATCCTGCACTTGTAATAATCGGTATTTGTAATAGTCAGTATTTGATCTGGCCGGATTCAACTTGCAGATACTCCAGGGCAATTTCCTCTATATCGTTTCAGTTGATGTCTTTTCTCACGACTCATTGATCAGATTGCAGATTAAGCGTATCATCAATTCTTTCTCTGCAGGGTCGC
>JBEIJQ010000105.1:0-11041 GCA_040380145.1 Lewinellaceae bacterium
CTTTCAACGCTATCGAAAGCATTCTCCTCAAATCCTCGTTCTCCGTCACTACAGCCGTAAAATCGCGCATCAACTCCTCCACTTTTTGAAGAAGTGCTGTGTACATTTCTTTGTACATGTGGTCGTCGTTGCGCAATTCCATAACTTTGCAAACCTAATCATTTTTTTCCACCAAGGTAGGTGGCTAAGCTTTTACCTTTTTTGTAAAAAAATTTCCCCCATCGGGAACTAAAAACGGCACTCCTTCGGTTACTGGTGCGTCTTAGGACACCTGCAAGGCCGGCCCTCTTTGGACGCTTTGACCAGATCCCTCCTAAACCATTGTTTTTACCAGGCTCTCCCCAATGGAGGCCCGATCACCCGTCGCTCTTTGCGACGCAAGGATTTTTTACAGCGCTTCTTAACATAGACGAAACAGAAACAAACAATTTAGAGCGCCGCCACCGAGGCCCGACAGTACTCGGTGGCGGAAAACGAAAAACCGGCGCGTCGCCCCACCCTCTGTCCAAAAGATTTCGCACCACTTGAATTTTTCCCGAACCACTGCGCGCCCAACAATGTTTTTTTAGAAAAAAGCCATGAAAAACGTGAACAAACAAATGGAGAAAGCCCGGTTGGCCTCCAACCGCGAACACGCCAAGCAGGCCGGGTTTTACGACGGGCGTTTTCGTCCGCGGACCCACAAGCAGAAAAAGCTCGAGCAATCGCGCAACTTTTGCCGCGGCGCGTTCCGCTCCAACGACTGAGCCGGCCAAGTGTCGGCCTTTTTGCCACCGAAAAAATCGGCCCGGCAGTTCCTTGGAGCTGCCGGGCCGAATCGTTGAAAGCAAAAGGTGTTTACCGTTTGAGCACGCGTTGCGCCGAAACGCCGTTGGAAGAACGCACCTCCACATGGTACATCCCGGCGGGCCAAGCGCCCGTTTGCAGCGAAAGGGCCGAGCGGCCGGAGAGCGCCTCGACCAGCACCGTGCGGCCCATCGCGTCGCACACGCGCAATACCGCGTCCGGCGCCGTTTGGGCCGACAGACGGATGTGGAGCAGTCCTTCGGTCGGATTGGGGAAAACGGCCAGCAGTTCCGGGGCCGTGGGCATCGGCACTCCCGTGAAATCGAGGAAAACCGTGTCAGAGACCGCCGAACAACCGTTGGCGTTGGTGATCTGCAGCGAATAGGTGCCCGTGGCCGTGGCGGTGTAAGAGGTGCCCGTGGCGCCGGCGATGGGCTGTCCGTCCAATAACCACTGGAAGTCCGGACCGGCGCTGGCGGTGGCCAGCACATTTCCGTTGGCCGTCACGACGGGGACGGTGGCAGGGTTGAGCGAACAAAAATCGCGCACCCGGTAGATCACGCCGTCGCTGAGGCCGGCAGCGTAGAGTTCGCCCGCTGCGTCCTCGCCGTAGGCGGCGAAGTTGTAGTTGGCGAAATTGCCCAGTTGGACGTTGTTCCAAGTATTGGGCGCACCACCGGGTTTCAGGCCCCAGAAAATGCCCGTGCAGTAATCGCAGTAGATGTACATGCCGGCCAAGTTGGCCTCTTGGGCACCGCGGTACACGAAACCACCGGTGATGGAGCAGTTGCTGTTGCCATGCGAATACACAAATACCGGGGCCGTGTAATTGCCCACCGGGCCGCATCCGTTGTTGTTGTACGTCACATTGCCCTCGTAGCAGCGCCAGCCGTAGTTTTCGCCGCCCGTGCTCGCGGCCGGCTGCATATCGATTTCTTCCCACTGGTTCTGGCCCACATCACCCATCCACAGGTCGCCGGTCTGGCGGTCGAAACTGAACCGCCACGGGTTGCGCAGGCCGACGGCCCAGATCTCATCGGCGGTATTGGGATCGCTCACAAAGGGATTGGAAGGCGGAATGCCGTAGGGCGTGCCGTTGTCCACATCGAGGCGCAGCATTTTGCCCAAAAAGCTGGTCGGGTTTTGCGACAAATTTTGCGGATCGCCCGCGCTGCCGCCGTCGCCCATGCCCACATACAGGTAGCCGTCGGGGCCGAACTTGACGCAACCGCCGTTGTGGTTGGAATAGGGCTGGTCGATGGACAACAGGACAAGTTCCGAGTTGGCATCGGCCACGTCGGGGTTGTTGGCCGAGCGCGAAAAACGCGACACGCGGGTGTCGCCGCTCGTATTGGTGTAGTTGACAAAAAAGTAGCCGTTCGCCGCATAATCGGGGTGAAAGGCCAAGCCGAGCAGGCCCTGTTCGCTGCCGTTGTCGCCCACGATGGCCGAAATGTTCAAAAACACCGTGGGGTTGATCGCGCCCGTGGCCGGGTCGAGGATTTTGATACGGCCAGCTTTTTCAACGATGAACAAGCGCCCGTCACCGGCATGGGCAATGTCCGTCGGATCGGAAAAACCCGTCGCCACCTGCGACAGAACGACCGTTTGGGCCCTTAGGCAGAAGGCGGACAACAATATGGTAAAAAGGGTAAAAAAACGCATGCTGCAACTAGGGTGAATGGGTGAATAGAGGGTTTTTGAAAAAAAAGAAGCCGCCGGATCTCGTTCGATCCTTTGTGCGGGCTAAAATTAGCATGGGCGGCAGACAAATTTTCACAACAAAAAAATTTCCCGGCTTGTTCTATGTTCACTTTGTCGGAAAAAAGACCTTTGGCCGACAGATCATGAACCGTTCGGAACTTCTTTTTTTCGAAAAAATTTTTTCACCCCTCCTCTTTTTCAACCGAAATCATGTTCACCCTGCCCAATCTGCCTTACGCGTACGATGCGCTCGAGCCCCACATCGATGCCCGCACGATGGAAATCCACCACAGCAAGCACCACGCGGCCTATACCACCAATCTCAACAACGCCACGGCCGGCACCGCCCTCGAAGGGCAGACGATCGAGCAGATCCTCGCCGGCATTTCCGGGCACAGCATGGCGGTGCGCAACAACGGCGGCGGCTTTTACAACCACAACCTGTTCTGGGAAGTGATGTCGCCCAACGGCGGCGGCACCCCGACCGGCGAACTTGCCCACGCCATCGATTCGGCTTTCGGCACCTTCGACAAGTTCAAAGAAACTTTCTCCGCCGCCGCGGCCACGCGCTTCGGCTCCGGCTGGGCCTGGCTGCTCGTCAAAGCCGACGGCACCCTGGCCGTCAGTTCCACGCCCAACCAAGACAATCCCCTGATGGACCTCGCCGAGGTGAAGGGCACGCCCATCCTCGGACTCGACGTGTGGGAGCACGCCTATTACCTCAAGTTCCAAAACCGCCGCCCCGATTACATCGCCACTTTCTACGAAGTGGTCAACTGGGGCGAAGTGGCCCGCCGTTTCGCGGCCGCCAAGGGTTGATCCTTCCCCTTTTTCCGAAAAGCACGGCTGTTTCGCGCAGCCGTGCTTTTTTAGCATTTTATTTAATGTTTAAACATTGAAATAGAAAAGTGGGGGGCATCTTCGGATCGCCTGTTTTTCGGAAAATTTTTTACCAAAAAAATCGCCGTGCAGAGAAAAACCTTTTTGGGCACCCTTTGCGCCCTGCCGATTTTGCCGACCATGAACACCTTGCAAGACCTTGGCCGCTTGGCCGAACGACTGTTGCCGTCCGAAAAAATGCCCGTGCTTTTCCTCGGGCACGGCAACCCCATGAACGCCATTTCGGAAAACGGTTTCGTCGAGGGTTTCCGCAATATTGCCCGGACGATCCCGAAACCGGAGGCCATTCTGTGCGTTTCGGCGCACTGGCTGACCCGTGGCACCATGGTCACGGCGATGGAGCAGCCACGCACCATCCACGATTTTTCGGGTTTCCCGCAGGCCCTTTTCGAGGTGCAATATCCGGCTCCGGGCAGCCCGTGGTTGGCCGAACAGACCGCCCAGAGGCTGTCGCCCGCGCCAGTCGAACTGGACGCGCAGTGGGGCCTCGACCACGGCGCGTGGAGCGTTGTCAAGCACCTGTATCCCGAGGCCGACGTGCCCGTGGTGCAAATGAGCATTGATTACGGGCAGCCGCCCGAGTACCACTACGCGCTGGCCAAACGCTTGTCGGGTCTGCGCCGAAAGGGCGTGCTGATCATCGGCAGCGGCAACATGGTGCACAACCTCGGCCTCGTGGATTTCCCCAACCTCGACAAGGAGGACTACGGCTTCGATTGGGCCGTGGAGGCCCGCGCCCGCATGAACGGCTGGCTGTTGGACGGCGACGACCGCCCCTTTCTCGAATACCAAAAACAGGGCAAAGCCGTGCAACTGGCCGTGCCCACGCCCGACCATTTCCTGCCGCTGATCTATGCGCTGGGCCTGCAGGAGACCGGCGACCGCCGCGAACTGTTCAACGACAAACTCGTGGCCGGTTCCCTGAGCATGACCTCGGTTCGGATCGGTTGAGCGAGTGCGTTCAGACCCCTTTGCCGGGATTGAGCAGCCCGTGCGGGTCGAACACCTGTTTGAGGCCCCGGCGGAGCATCCGTTCGGTTTCGGAGTAAAAAATGTCCACATAGGGACGCTGGACGAATCCCACGCCGTGTTCGCCCGAAAGCGTGCCGCCGAGCGACTTCACCAGTTCGAAGATTTCGCGGATGCCTTTGGGCACATCCTCGCGCCAGGTGCGCTCGTCGAGGTTGCCGCGCAGGATGTTGACATGCAGGTTGCCGTCGCCGGCGTGGCCGTAGCACACCGACTCGAAGCCCCAACGGGCACCGATCTCCTTGACCCCGCGCAGCAGCACCGGCAATTCGGCCCGCGGCACCACGGTGTCTTCTTCTTTATATATGCTGCCGTGCTTGACGGCGTGCCCCACGCAGCGGCGCATCCGCCACAGTTCCTGTTGCTGGGCGTCGCCGTCGGCGAACAGCACCTCGCCGCAACCGTGCGCTTCGAGCACTTCGGCGATGCGGGCGCAATCTTCCCGCAGCGCTTCCGGATGGAAGCCGTCCACTTCGATCAGCAGGTGGGCGGCCACCCCGTCGGGCAGGGGCAGCGAGCGGTCGCCGAGGTACGCTTGGGCGCGTTCGAGGGCGGCGCGCTCCATAAACTCCAGTCCGGAGGGCGTCACGCCGGCCCGGAAGATCGCCGAAACGGCCGCGCAGGCGTTTTCGGGCGAACCGAACGGGGCCAGCATCAGCAGGCGATGGGTGGGATGGGGCAGCAGGCGCAACACGATCTTGGTGACGATGCCGAGGGTGCCCTCGCTGCCCACGAAGAGTTGGGTCAGGTTGAGGCCGGTGGAATTTTTGAGCACGTTCGCGCCGGTCCAGATCGTTTGTCCGTCGGCCAGCACGACTTCGAGATTGAGCACATAATCGCGCACCACGCCGTACTTGACGGCCTTGGGTCCGCCGGCGTTGGTCGAGACATTGCCGCCGATGAAGCTCCATCCGCGACTGGCCGGATCGGGCGGATAAAAAAGGCCTTTTTCGCGGACCGCTTCCTGCAAGGTCTCCGTCACCACGCCCGGCTCGGCGCACACCTGCAGGTTGCGCTCGTCCAGCCACAGGATGCGGTTCATCCGCTCGAGGCACAAGACCAGTCCGCCGGCAACGGGCAACGCTCCGCCCGCCAGGCCGCTGCCCGCCCCGCGCGGGGTCACGGGGACGCTCCATTGCGAACAGGCCCGCATCACGGCGGATACTTCCTCGGTGCTCCGGGGAAGTGCCACCGCCCGGGGCCAAAAACAGAGATCTTCGGTCTCGTCGCGGGCAAAACGGGCCAGTTCTTCCGTTTCTGTCAGGACAGGCACATCGCCGAGGGCCTCGAGAAAGGCCCGAAATTCCGCTGGGGAGTCAATGGACGGTTGTTCCATGGGCACTTTTTGGGGGAAAAACACAAATATGGGAAAAAAGGGGAGTGCGTCCGAACGCAGTCTCTTTCCGAGGCCTTTCGGCAGGGCCGTCGTCCTTTTTTCCGAAGGGAAAAAATGACAATTTGCCCTATGGCCCCAATTTTTACCGACAAAATAACACGATACATGACAGCCTTGGCGTAATTTTCCGCCACGGTGCGTTTGGAACGGAACTTGCTCCAATAGAAGCGTTATTCCATTTTTTACAAAAAAAATTTAAAACCATGAGCTTGACCAAGTTTCCTTCCCAGTTGGCCCCCAAACATGTGACGTACCTCCCCTTCCAGATGGAGGAATTTTTCAATCGGAGCCTTGACAGATTTTTTGGCACGGATCTTGCTGATGGCCTTCCGTCAGTAAACGTCATGGAGACTCCCGAAGCGTTCGAGCTGCAAGTGGCCGCGCCGGGGTACAACAAGTCCGATTTTTCGGTCGATGTGGCCAACGAAACGCTGACCATTTCCGCCTCAAAGGAAGCGGAGACCTCCGAAGACGGGATTTCTTTCCGTCGCCGGGAATTCCAGTACGGGAACTTCAGCCGCAGTTTCCGCCTTTCTGATGATGTACTGGACATGGGAGCCATACGGGCGCGCTACGAAAACGGCATGCTTTTTGTCAATCTCCCCAAGAAGAAAAACGCCAAAGCAACGCTCTCCCGCCGGATCGAAATCGCCTGAACGGCCGAACCGCGAAAAGAGCTTCCGCATAAAGAATTTCAAGAAAAGGTTTTTAGGGTTATTAAATTGGAGGCCGCAGCCGCATGGTTGCGGCCTTTTTGTTTTGTTTTTTTTGGAAAAATGCCCGCGCGGGCGGTTTTTTTGAAATAATCTACTGATTTTTATTTTTTTTAGAAACAATCAATTTTCGGAAAAAAAGCGGCCGTCCGAAAGGCCCTATGCGCCTTGCGCCGTAACTTTATCATCCGAAAAAACCTGCGCCATGGCCCTCCAAAACATCTTGGTCCCCACCGACTTTTCGCCGTTTGCCGACCGTGCGCTGGAAACGGCGGCCGTGCTCGCCCGCAAGACGGGCGCGAAAATACACCTGTTCCACCGGGCGCACATCCACCCCGAGTGGGGCGAGCTCACGGAAGTGGGCCGGGCCCTTTACCCGCAGTCGCAGCAGATCGTGGCGGAGGTGGAGCAGCGGTTCGCGGAGATTGCCGCCGATCCGCGTTACGCGGGCCTCGAGATGGAGGGCGTGTACGCTTCGGGCAACCTGATCGAGCGCGTAGAGGAATATGTGGAAGAATGCGGAATCGATCTGGTGGTGATCGGTTCGCACGGCGCGGGCGGCTTCACGGAACTGCTCATCGGCTCCAACACGCAGAAAATCGTCCGGTTTGCCCGGTGCCCGGTGCTCACCGTCCGGGAGCATTCGCCGGTGGAATTCCGCAACATCGTGTTTGTCTCGAATTTCGAGGACGACGCCCTGCCCGCTTTTCGGCGGGTGGTGGATCTCGGCAGTTTGTTCGATGCGCACTACCACCTGTTGCACATCGAGGACCCAGGCCTGTTCTCGGCGGCCCGACAACGGTTGGAGGACGCCACGGAGCCGTTCATCGCCGAATGTCCGCCGCATCGGGTGACGCGGCACCTGTTTCCGCACGAGGATGTGGAGGAGGCCATCATGAGCTACATCAAGGGGTTGGAAGCCGATTTGGTTTCGGCCGTCCACTACGGCAACGAACCGCTCCGGCGGCTGTTCCGGTTCAGCCTCACCGAGGCTTTGATCAACCACTTGGAGGTGCCGGTGCTGACCATCAACGCCTCGCGGCATTCGTGAGCGCAGCGGACATTTTGGCCGGAAAAAGCGGACAATTGCGGCGCGTGCGCTATCTTTCCCCCATGAAATACCTTCTCGTATTGCTGTCGGTACTGATGACGATCGCTTCGGCGTTGTTGCTGGACTTTGCCGCCGACCGCTACAAGACGGTCAGTTTGGTGGTTTTTTTTCTGTTGGGCACGGCCGTTTTCGTCAACGTCGTCAAGTTCGTGTTTTGGGGTTGGCTGCTGAAGCGTTACGACCTGAGCACCAGTTATCCGCTGACCTCCATATTTTTTCCCCTGATCTTTCTGACCGCTTGGCTGCGGGAAGACAATTTTCGGGCTGAGTGGCCCCAGTGGATGGGAATGGCCCTGATCGTGGCGGGGATTTTGTTTTTCATAAAAAATCCGTCCGCGCGAACGGAGGAGTAAGGCACAATTGCGGGATTCGGGCTATTTTTGCGCATCTCAGAGCACAACGCAAAACCATTTTTCTTTCCAATGGCCCTGTCCTATATCACCAACGCGCATCCTGCATACATAGACGCCCTTTACAAGAATTACCTCGCCGATCCGGAGTCGGTGGAGATCGGCTGGCGCCGTTTCTTCGAAGGATTCGAGTATGCCCGTTCGGTCGAAGGCAACGGGTCGGCGGCGACACCTTCCGCGGCGATGGACGAAAAGGAGTTCCGCGTACTGGGGCTGATCCACGGCTACCGCGACCGCGGCCACCTGTTGGCCTCCACCAACCCGCTCAAGCCCCGCAAGGAGCGCTATCCGCACTTGGAACTGCCGGACTACGGCCTGTCGGAGGCCGATCTCGACTCGCGCTTCGCCGTGGGCAACGAACTGGGTCTCGGCGTGGCTTCCCTGCGCGACATCGTGGCCCGCTTGAACGCCCTTTACTGCGGCAACATCGGCTTTGAGTACGACCACATCGAAGACCGCGACCGCCGCTACTGGCTGCGCGACCGCATCGAACGCCTGTCGGGCGGCGATTACGGTTTTCCGCTCGAGAAAAAGCGCCGCATTTTGGAAAAACTCAACGAAGCGGTCTGTTTCGAAAGTTTTTTGGCCAAAAAATTCATCGGACAAAAGCGCTTCGGCCTCGAAGGCGGCGAATGCACCATCGCCGGCCTCGACGCCGCCATCCTGCGCGGCGCCGATATGGGCGTCAAGGAAGTGGTGATCGGCATGGCCCACCGCGGCCGCCTCAATGTGCTGGCCAACATCATGCGCAAAACATACGGGTACATCTTCAACGAGTTCGAGGGCACGATGGTCCCCGACCTGTCGTTCGGCGACGGCGACGTGAAGTACCACCTCGGCTACTCCTCGCAGATCACCACCCCCGACGGACACTTCGTGGACCTCAAACTGGTGCCCAACCCCTCCCACCTCGAAGCGGTCAACCCCGTGGTGGAAGGTTTCGCCCGCGCCAAAGCAGACATCCTGTACGGCGGCGACTACGACAAGATCCTGCCCGTCCTGATCCACGGCGACGCGGCCGTTGCCGGTCAGGGCGTGGTCTATGAAACCGTGCAGATGAGCAAACTCGACGGCTACACGACCGGCGGGACCCTGCATTTCGTGATCAACAACCAGGTGGGCTTCACCACCGACATCGAAGACGCGCGCTCGTCCACCTACTGCACCGATGTGGCCAAAATCGTGCAGGCCCCCGTTTTCCACGTCAACGGCGACGATCCCGAGGCCCTCGTGCTGGCCATCGAGCTGGCCGTGGAATACCGGCAGGAGTTCAACAACGACGTGTTCGTGGACATGGTGTGCTACCGCAAAAACGGCCACAACGAATCCGACGATCCGCAGTTCACACAGCCCCAACTGTACGAACTGATCCGCAAGCACAAAGACCCGCGCACGATCTACTCGGAGCGGCTCATCGCCCGGGGCGACATCGAAGGGGAAATGGCCAAGCAACTGGAGCGCGAGTTCAACCAAATGCTCCAGGACCGCCTCGATGCGGTGCGCCAAACGCCCTTGGCCTACAATTACCAAGAATCCGAAGAGGCTTGGCGCAAGCTCAAAAAGAAAACCACGCCCGAAGACTACGAGCGGTCGCCCGAAACGGCCATCCCGATCGAACAGGTGCGTTCCATCCTGAACCGGCTGCAGGAGCTGCCGAAGGATTTCACGCCCCTGCCCAAATTCAAAGACCGCATCTTGGCGGGCGTACAGAGCTACATCGACAAGGGCATCTGCGACTGGGCAATGGGCGAGCACTTGGCCTACGGCTCCATTCTGCTCGAGGGCAAGGATGTGCGGATGAGCGGACAGGACGTGAAACGCGGCACCTTTTCGCACCGCAACGCCGTGCTGTACGATGCCGCCACCAACGCCCAGTTCAACCGCCTCGACCACTTGTCGGACCAACAGGGCCGTTTCCGCATCTACAATTCCCTGCTCTCGGAATTTGCCGTGATGGGCTTCGAGTTCGGGTACAGCTTGGCCAACCCCGATACCCTCGTGGTGTGGGAAGGGCAGTTCGGCGATTTCGCCAACGGCGCCCAAACGATGATCGACCAGTTCCTGTCGGCCTCCGAAAGCAAATGGCTGCGGATGAGCGGCTTGGTGCTGCTCCTGCCGCACGGCTACGAAGGACAAGGCCCGGAGCACTCCTCGGCCCGCCTGGAACGCTTCCTGCAGCTGAGCGCCGAGTTCAACATGACCGTGGCCAACGTCACCACGCCCGCGAACTTTTTCCACCTGATCCGCCGCCAGTTGGCCCGGCCCTTCCGCAAGCCTCTGGTGGTGATGTCGCCCAAGAAACTGCTCCGCTTCGAGCACTGCGTGTCGCCGTTCGAGGATTTCGCCAAGGGCGGCTTCCAAGAATTGTTCGACGACCCGCGCTTCCCCACCAAGGCCAAAGCAGCCAAGGTGAAAAAAATCGTGCTGTGCTCCGGCAAGTTTTATTACGACCTGTTGGAAAAACAGACGGCGGACAAGCGCGACGACGTGGCCATCGTCCGCCTCGAACAGCTGTATCCCCTCCCGGCCACCCAATTGAAGGCCGTTTTCGAGAAATACCCCAAGGCACAGGTCTGCTGGGCCCAAGAAGAGCCCTCCAATATGGGCGCCTGGCAGTATGTCCACTCGATTTTCCGCACGCTCGGCGTGGATCAATTGACGGTCGTGGGCCGAAAGGCCTCCGCCTCTCCGGCCACGGGCTTCAAAAAAGTGCACGACGCCGAACAGGCGGATTTGGTGGAAAGGGCTTTGAGCGTGTAAGCGCGGGGTCGGCGGGATTTTGTTCCCCCCTTTGGGAGCTGAAAAGCAGGTGGAAATGCAACTTGTGCACAGACAAAGTGCGCCTTGTTGCTCCTTTTCCAACCCCACTCCACCGAATCGCTCACTGCTTGATCAGCATGGCGCTTCCCACGGAGGGTATTTCCAAGAGATACAGACCGTTTTCGGCCTCGAACAGAGGAATCTCCACCCGGTTTTCGCCGGGCACCACAGC
>JBEIJQ010000106.1:0-11006 GCA_040380145.1 Lewinellaceae bacterium
GAACTGATCATATCCGAGATTCGTATCGATCCAGGCATGATGCTCAAGCGTTTCCGCCCCGCGCCCCATGGCCGGGCCCACCGTATCCGCAAGCGTTTCAACCACATCACCATTGTGGTGGACAATCTCGCTCCGGTGGAATTGGCCGAAACGGTCGAGGAAGGAGACGACCAAGCATAATTTCAACATATCTGTTTCAACCTTCAATCCATACCCATTATGGGACAGAAGACAAATCCAGTAGGCAATCGTCTCGGCATCATCCGCGGTTGGGATTCTAATTGGTTTGCCACCAAAAAAGAATACGCCGACAATGTGGTCGAGGATGAAAAGATCCGCAAGTACCTGAAGGCTCGTGTCGAAAAAGGCGGTGTATCCCGCTTGGTCATCGAACGTTCTTTGAAGCGCATCACGGTCACGGTTCACACTTCCCGCCCCGGTATTATTATCGGCAAAGGCGGTACAGAAGTGGATCTCATTCGCGAAGAGCTCCGCAAGCTCACTTCAGGCAAGGACGTACAGATCAACATCGTCGAAATCCGCAAGCCCGAATTGGATTCCACGATCGTCGGCGAAACCATCGCCAAACAGATCGAAGCTCGTATCAATTATCGCCGTGCGATCAAAATGGCCATCCAATCCACCATTCGCGGTGGTGGGGAAGGTATAAAAGTCCGCATCGGCGGGCGTTTGAACGGTGCAGAAATCGCCCGTCGCGAAGAATACAAGCAAGGCCGCGTGCCCCTGCACACCTTCCGTGCCGATATCGACTATGCCATTGTTGAGGCCAATACGGTCTATGGCAAAATCGGTATCAAGGTATGGATTTGCAAAGGCATGGTTTATGGCAGACGCGATCTGTCGCCCAATGCCGGTGTGGTCAAGAAAGAAACGGGACGCGCCGGCGAAGGCCGCTCCGAACGCGGCGAAGGCCGCGGTGGTGAGCGTCGTTCCGGTGACCGTCGCCAAGGCGGTGACCGCAGAGGCGGCGGCGGCGGCGACCGTCGTTCCGGCGGCGGCGGAAAAGGCGGTGGCAGAGGCCCTGGCCGCGGCTGATCCTTTTCTCGTTGAAATATCTACGCACCATTTCGCCAAATTCATACTCATCCTAGCGCAGTTTTCCTAAAAGAACCGTACTTTCGCCCAACTTTTTGGGAGCCCTTTGAAAGATCTTCGGGAGTTGCGCGAAAAGTGTTCTGAACCCATTATTCGAAATCAGTCATGCTGCAGCCCAAAAGAACCCGCTATCGCAAGATGCAGAAAGGCAAGATCAAAGGGATCGCCCAACGCGGGGCAACGATCGCTTTCGGATCCTATGCCTTGAAATCGCTGGAAGAAGGTTGGATCACCAACCGCCAAATAGAATCGGCCCGTATCGCCCTCACGCGCTACATGAAAAGGGAAGGTAAAGTGTGGATTCGCATTTTCCCCGATAAGCCGATCACATCCAAACCGCTCGAGGTTCGTATGGGCAAAGGCAAAGGTGCCCTTTCGCACTGGGTGGCAGTAGTGCATCCCGGCCGTATCCTGTTCGAAATCGAAGGCGTACCGCAGGAAATTGCCGAAGAAGCGCTTCGCTTGGCCGCTCAGAAATTGCCGGTCATGAGCAAATTCCTCAAGCGCCCGGACGCTGTGTAACGAAGATTTTTCACTTTTACGATATTCCCAAGCCATGGCAAAGGACAATGCCTACAAGAATATGTCGACCGACGAGTTGACGAAAGAGTTGGCCGCTATGCAGCGCGAACTCCAGGAAACCCGCTTCACACATGCGGTTTCCCCCATTCAGGGCACACACGTCATCAAAGAAATGCGCCGCAACATAGCGCGTTACAAGACTGAAATCCATGCCCGTTCGGTGGCCGACCAAGAGCAGGCCGGCACGGCTCCCAAGCGTGACCGCATCCGCGCCCGTCGCGCTGCCCGCCGCAAAGAAGTCGCCCGTCAACGCCGGAAGGCCGCTGTTGCGCGCCGCAAATAATCCCACGATCTGTTCAGTTCCCCCTTAATATTTTCCGAAATGGAAACCGCAAACAAGAGAAATCTCCGCAAAACGCGTATCGGCGTGGTGTCCAGCAACAAGATGGTCAAAACGATCACTGTGACCGTTGAGCGCCGTCTTCGTCACCCCATCTATGGTAAGTTCGTGAAAAAGACGAAGACTTTCATGGCCCACGACGAAACCAACGATTGCAAGCCCGGCGACGTGGTCCGCATCATGGAAACCCGCCCCTTGAGCAAACTCAAGCGCTGGCGTGTGGTCGAGGTGTTGGAACGCGCCAAGTAACTACCTGCCGACCGACACACCAAGTTCGTATCCGGTATTCCAAATTTCAGACAACGCAACCGTCATGATCCAGCAAGAAAGTCGTTTGAACGTCGCCGACAACAGCGGGGCCAAAGAGGTCCTCTGCATAAAAGTCTTGGGCGGCACCCGTCGCCGCTATGCTTCCGTGGGCGATATCATCGTCGTCAGCGTCAAAGACGCCACCCCCGGCGGTATCAAGAAAGGTACCGTTTCCAAAGCGGTCATCGTGCGCACCAAGCGCCACATCCGTCGCAAAGACGGCTCCTACATCCGTTTCGACGATAATGCGGTGGTACTGCTCCGCGCCGACGAAGAACCCCGTGGTTCCCGTATTTTCGGCCCCGTAGCCCGCGAACTCCGCGAAAAAGATTTCATGAAAATCGTTTCCTTGGCCCCTGAAGTCCTATAATCCATTATGGCAAAGCAACGTTTCCAACCCAAGCTCCACATCAAAAGGGGCGATAATGTAATGGTCATCTCCGGTGACCACAAAGGCCAAAAAGGCGAAGTGACCAAAGTCTTCGTGGACGAAAACCGCGCAATCGTGGAAGGCGTCAACATGGTCAAACGCCACAGAAAAGCATCGGCAGACCAACCCGCGGGTATCGTGGAAATGGAAGCTCCGATCCACATCTCCAATCTCATGCATCTCGACCCCAAGTCGGGCGAACCTACCCGCATCGGCCGTCGCGTTGAAGGCGACAAAATCGTGCGCTATTCCAAAAAATCCAACGAAGTCATCAAGTAATGGAAACCATCATCCCCCGCATCAAGTCGAAATACAACGACGAGGTAGTCCCGAAACTGATGGAACAGTTTCAGTACAAGTCCATCATGCAAGTCCCGCGCTTGGTCAAGATCTCTGTCAACCAAGGCATCGGTGCCGCTACTTCCGACAAAAAGTTGGTGGATGTCGCCATCGAGGAAATGGCCACGATCACCGGCCAACGCCCTGTTGCCACTCGCGCCAAGAAGTCCATCTCGAACTTCAAATTACGGGAGCAAATGCCCATCGGCGCTCGCGTCACTTTGCGCAACTATCGCATGTACGAGTTCTTGGACCGTTTGATCAACATCGCTCTGCCCCGTGTGCGCGACTTCCGTGGCATCAACGACAAGAGCTTTGACGGCCGCGGCAACTACACCATGGGTGTCACCGAGCAGATCATGTTCCCGGAAATCGACATCGACAAAGTGAGCCGCATCACCGGTATGGACATCACCTTTGTGACGACCGCCAAAACCGATGCCGAAGCTTATGCCCTGCTTTCGCTGTTGGGTATGCCGTTCAAAAAGAACGAAAAATAAATTTCCCATCCCCCCTTTTTCCAGAACCGAAATTTTCTCTTCCAGATATGGCCAAGAAATCGCTTACCGCCCGCGAAAACAAGCGCGCCAAATTGGTGGCCCGTTTTGCTGATCTTCGCGCCCAATTGAAAAAAGAAGGTCGTTGGGACGAACTCGATCTGCTGCCGCGCAACTCCAACCCCGTTCGATTGCACAACCGTTGCCAGATTTCGGGTCGCCCCAAAGGCTATATGCGTTATTTCGGCCTTTGCCGCGTGATGTTCCGCCAAATGGCCAACGAAGGCAAAATTCCCGGCGTGCGCAAAGCGAGCTGGTAAACATTTTTGTGCCGATAAAGAGAAAGACCTCCCGAATATAACTCGGGAGGTCTTTCTTTTATCGGCTTTCCGCTTCTTGGCTGTGGATGCATCGGGTGATTTTTATCTTGGCATGTTTTTTGTCACTTTTAGCCGGCTTTTAGTGGTCAAAGCTCCCTTTGCTTTTTCCCCAAATCACCTTAATTTTGTGCCACCTAATTTGTTTATTCACCAAATTCCCATTTTTCCATGAAACAAGTTCGTTTGGTCTTCATAGGCCTTTCTTTGGTCTCCATCGGATTGGCCAGCTGCGGGGAAAAACGCCTCACGCCCCAAGAAATCGAGGCCAAGGCTTCGGAAGCTTTCGAAGCGAAAAAAGCCACCCTGCAAGAAGAGGCTGCGACCTCCTGCACGAATCTCAAGCAGGTGGAAGTGGCTCGCTTGCGCGATTCCATCGTGACGGCTGCCGAGGAAGAAATCAATGCCGGCAAGAAATAAGGGATCTTTTTTCCGAACAACCAGTCTCTAACCTTCAAATTTTTTTCCAATGAAAAAGTCCATGCTTTTTATAGCCGGTATGGCCACCGCCAGTTTCGTGGCCCTCACGGCTTTTTATACCGAAGAAAAGACCGACCAACAGCTGATCGATGCCAAAGTCGAGGAAATGGTGGCCAAGTTCAAGGCAGATGCAGACGCTACCTGCCGTGCTGAGGCGCGCACCGAGGCGGCCAGCCTCGCGGCTCCCCTCGTCGAGGAAATGAAGGCCGAGGCGGCCAAGAAGCCCGGCAAGAAAATCAAGAAGCCCACACCTCCCCCCCCGGCACCTGCTCCGGCACCTGCGCCCAATACGCCTCCGGTTGATCCCCAAAAAGGTCGTGGCGGCACCACCCCTGGCGGCAAAGTGGAAGACCAAAAAGCCCGCGGCGGCACTACGCCCGAAGGCGGAAAGGTCCAAGACCAAAAAGCCCGCGGCGGAAAATAATCCCCCGCAAGCCAGCACAGTGCAAGGGGCCGACGGGAAATCCCGTTGGCCCTTTGCCGCTTTTTCGAAACCGATTTTTTCTACCCTTTTTTACCGAATACAGTGGCCGACAGCGAAAATTTTGTAGACTATGTCAAGATATGCTGCCGCTCCGGAGCGGGCGGCACCGGTTCCCTGCATTTCCATCGCGACAAAATGACCGCCAAGGGAGGTCCCGATGGCGGTGACGGCGGACGGGGCGGACATGTCATCCTGCGCGGGAACGCACAACTGTGGACCCTTTTGCACCTGAAATACCGCAAGCACGTAATCGCCGAGGCGGGCCAACCGGGGGCCGAAATGCTCAAAACCGGTGCCGATGGCAAGGACGAGATCCTCGAAGTGCCCCTCGGCACGGTGGCCCGCGATGCGGAAACCGGCGAGATCGAATACGAAATCACCGAGGACGGACAGACGGTGGTGCTCGTGCGCGGCGGCAACGGAGGCCGCGGCAATTGGCATTACCGCTCTCCGACCAACCAAACGCCCGAATTTACCCTGCCCCCACAGCCGGGCCGCGACGAATGGAAGGTGCTCGAGTTGAAGGTGCTCGCCGACGTGGGCCTCGTGGGGTTCCCCAACGCCGGCAAATCCACGCTCTTGGCGTCCGTTTCCGCCGCCAAGCCCAAAATCGGCGATTATCCCTTTACCACTCTCACGCCCAACTTGGGCATGGTACGGTACCGCGGAGACCGCTCCTTCATCATGGCCGATATCCCGGGCATCATCGAGGAGGCCCACAAAGGCAAGGGACTCGGTCACCGATTCCTGCGCCACATCGAGCGCAACGCCCTGCTGCTTTTCCTCGTGCCCTGCGATAGCCAAAACATCCGCCGTGAATATGAGATCCTGCTCAACGAACTGCACCTGTACAACCCACAGCTGCTCGACAAACCGCGGCTTTTGGCCATCACCAAGTGCGATATGATCGACGACGAACTGGAATCGCTCCTGAAAGCCGATCTGCCCGAAGGGATCCCGACGGTTTTCATTTCCGGGGTTTCGGGAAAAAATATCGATCTCCTAAAAGACATGATCTGGGAAACACTCAAAGGGCACTGATTTTCAGTGCCCTTTTTGCTCGTTCATCGTTTTGGTCAGTTGCGCCGGCCCCCTCCGTTGCCGCCCGGTCCTTTGCCGGGACCCCTTCCATCACCGCGTGGACCCTCTTTGACTCGCTTCAGCACTTCCATTCTGAACTGCTTTTCCACCAGCGACAACCGGGCCACTTTGCGGATGGGCAGCACGCCTTTGAATTTGGGCAGATATTCCCTTTTCAGCGCCACGATCTTTTCTTCGTTCGCCAGTTCTTGGTCCAGCAGTTTTTCCAGCTCGGCGTCCGACAGATTTTCCATGCCTTTTTTCAACTGCTTATGGGTGCCGTCGTTTATGGCCTTTATTTTTTCTTGATACTCGTTGAACACCGGCCAAAAAGCCTGTGCTTCCTTTTCGGTCAAATCGAGCTGTTGGGTGATGAAAGCGGCGCGCAGGGCCTTGATGCGCTCGCCGCGCCGAGGGGCGTCCGGCGGTGGTGGGCCTTGGGCCGATAGGGCAAAAGACAGAGAGAGCAGGCCTCCTACCAAGAGGGCGGACAAACCGCGGGGCATCGTGATTTTTTTCATGGGAAAAAGAAAATGAATGGTTGTTGAAAATAAGACTATTCGTCGTCCAAGGGCACATCGAGCTCTTGGGGATTGTCGTCGAGCCAGCCTTCGAGATCGGCGGGATCCATTCTGTCGAGCTCGGCCAAGACATTGATCCGCTTGAGTTCGGCCAAGGTCGGCATCGGTCCAACAGTCTGGATTTCGTTGGTATCGGGCGGGGGGACATAACTGCCGGTGGTATGGGCGTAATCGTACAGGTTTTCTTCCACATAAGCGTCCACCTCCTCGGCCGGCATCTGCCGCAATTGGGCCAACGGGTCGGGTGGGGCGGGAGTTGGTTCCGTGCGGGGCCAAAAAAACCATGCGGCGGCTCCGGCCATTGTCGCGGCCAAGGCATAAGGCAGCAGCGCGGTAGCGAGGGCCCTTTTTGTGGGAGCGGTTGCCATGGGGGGAGGGGATGCCAGGAGGCGGTGCATCATCCGATCGGGAAATTGTTCGAAATAGCCTTCCGGAACATCGGGCGGCAGTTTCTTTTTTTCGCGCAGGGGATCCAAAAAAGAGGGATTCATCTGATCAGTGGTTGAGGAGGTTTTCGCCGTGGACACGGACGTATTCTTCGATTTTTTTCACGGCGTGGTGGTAAGAGGCTTTGAGCGCGCCCTCCGAGGTGTCCAAGACCTTGGACATTTCCCCGTAGGGCATTTCTTCGAAATATCGGAGGTCGAACACGATCCGCTGTTTGTGCGGCAGTTCGGCCACCGCTTGGTCGAGCAGATCGCGGAGTTCTTGGCCGCAGGGCATCGCCGGATCGGCGCGGGCCGAAAGGGCAGTCCTTTCCAAATCCCCGAACGGGGCGGTTTGGCGTCGTTGTTCGCGCTGCAGGAAGTTCAGCGCTTCGTTGGTGGCGATCCGGAAGAGCCATGTGTACAGGCGGGATTCGCCCCTGAACCGGCCGATGCCGTGGTATGCCTTGACGAAAGTGTTTTGCAGCACATCGTCCGCATCTTCGTGCCGACCGACCAATCGCCGGATGTGTCCGTATAGCCGGACCTGGTACCTTTCCACCAAGCGCCGAAACCCTTGCTCGGCCGTTTGCGGCTGCAGCAGCAATTCGAGCAGGTCTCGGTCATCGGCAACGGAAGGGTCTAGGTCCTGCATTTCGTTCGGAGAGAGTAGATCTGTTTTTTTGACCGTCCGTTCCGCGCTTGGTTTAACCGTTTTTTCCTGAAAATCCTTTTTTTCCGGCCCTTATAATTTTTTTAGAAAAAATTATTGGTTATCAGTTTTTTATAAAAAAATGACTGATCGATTAGGGGAGCAAAAACCAAGCAGGTTTTCCGCGGATCACTCGTTGACCAGTTCTTCCAGCACATCCAAGGGCAAGGGGCCGTTGGTCAGGACCACTTCGTGGAATTTCTGGAGGTCGAAGCGGTCGCCGAGGCGTTCGCGGGCGGCTTGGCGGAGTTCGAGGATCCGTATCATGCCGATTTTGTAGGCAGTGGCCTGTCCGGGCATCACGATGTGGCGGTTGACCATTTTGGTGGAGGCGGCTTCGGTTTCCGGAGAATTGTCGAGGTAATACCGGACGGCTTCTTCGCGCGTCCATTTTTTGCCGTGGATGCCCGTGTCCACCACGAGGCGGCAGGCCCGGTAGAGTTCTTGGGCCAATCGCCCGAAGTCGGACAACGGATCGGTGTAGAAGCCCATTTCCTTGCCGAGCAGTTCGGCGTACAGTCCCCAACCTTCGGAGTAAGCGATGTAATCGCTGTAGAAGCGCCGGAATTTGGGCAGTTTGCTCATTTCTTGGGCGATGGCCACCTGCATGTGGTGGCCGGGGATGGCCTCGTGGTAGGCGAGAGCCTCCATGGAATACTTGGGCACCACGCGCATGTCGAAGGTATTTACATAGTACACGCCCGGGCGGGTGAGGTCGGCGGAGGGGCCTTCGTAAAAGGCCTTTCCTGCAGCTTGGTTGCGGTAGGGTTCGACGGAGCGGACCTCCAGCGGCGACCGCGGTTGGGTGATGAAGTATTGGTCGAGCACCGGGCGCACGCGGTCCACGATCACTCGGGTATCGTCGAGGTAGCGCTTCACGCCGGCCGGGGTGTTGGGATAAAAGTATTCCGGTCCGCCTTGGCGTATCTTGGCGAAAAATTCCGGCAGCGTGCCCTTGAAACCCATTTTGGGCAACAGCGTCTTCATTTCCTCTTGGATGCGCAGCACTTCGGTCTTGCCGATTTCGTGTATCTCTTCGGCACCGAGGTTGGTGGTGGTGATCAGCTGCAATTGGAGGGAGTAAAAGTCCTCGCCCTCGGGGAAACGCCAGACTCCGACATCGGTGGGAGCCCTTTTTTCTTGGTCGTTCAGAAAATCCAACAGGCTTTGATAGGCTTGGCGAACCTCGTTTTTGACCGCAGAGGCGGCCTCGGCCAACAGGTCGCCGGCCTTTGCCCGTTCGGCGGCGGGCAGGGCGTTGTACTTTTTTTCGAAATCCCGGTAAAGGGGGTGCGTGCCGCCTTCCTCCCGGCGCTTGGCGGCGGAAATTTCCTGCATCGGATAACCCGAAAGCAGGTTTTTGCAGGTTTCGACCACCAGCGGGAAAATCGCTTTGGGCAGCACGATGCCCTCCGATTCGCGTATCCGGAGCTGTTCGACCACTTGTTCGAACCGGCCTGGGAGTGCCCGCAGGCGAGCGAGATAAGCCCGCGCGTCCGCGATATTTTCCACCTTGTGGAGATTGACGAGAAAACTGATCGTTTCGGATTGCACGCCGTACATCTGATTGACCGGGTAGCCATAGTGCCGGAAACGGTATTGGGCGATCTCGTTTTCGCGGTCTTTCTTGAACAGCGTATAGCTCAATTTGGCCTGTTTGTCGAGGGCATCGAATGCCACAGAGTCTTGCAGTTCCCGCAAAAGGGCTTCCGAAAGCCGGAGCTTGTTTTCGAGGCCCGTGTCCGACAGGTCGTCCCAGCGGTCGTTGTTGCGCTTGTCGCCGATGCGCGCGCACAGTTCCGGGCTGTTGTCCAACAGGCGCTCGAAGGCCCGATCGAAGAAAGCGTTGGCGCGCTCGGTAGCCTTGGCGATTTCTTCGGGCGTGTATGTCTTGGGCGCCTTTGGCACATCGGAGGTAGGGGAGTTGCAGGCCGACAGTTGCAGAAGAACTGCAGCGGCAAAAAGAAGGGGGGCTATGCGGGAGAAAAAACGGATCATGGGGCCATCGGGCATTTGTGCGACACGAAGATAAGTCCGGAAAGGGCAATCGGGGCTTTCCGAGGAACCAAAAATCCGAACGGGGGAAGTCGTTTTCGGTGGAAAACTGTGGGCCCATCTGTCGAAACATTGTTTCCCCGCTGATCGTTGAAATGTTCCGTTTCATGAACTGCCGGCGGTTGTTGAGTAAGGGGTGGGGGTGAGAGAACGACAATCCCTTTTTTCAAGTTTTTTTTGCCAAAAAAGGTAAAAAATAGTTTTTTTAACAAAATTTCACCAAAAAGCGCATATTAACACCCTTAATTATACCCTTATGACCCTAAGTTGGAACGAAATAAAAGACCGTGCCCTGCGATTTTCGAAAGAATGGGCGGGTACTTCGAACGAGGAGGCGGATGCAAAGCCTTTTCTGGTGGAGTTTTTCAATGTGTTCGGTATCAGCAACAAAAGGGTTTCTACTTTTGAGCACCGCGTAAAAAAACTGGACGCCAAAGACGGTTATATCGATCTGCTCTGGAAAGGGACCATTCTGATCGAAATGAAGAGCCGGGGCAAAAGCCTCGATCGTGCGTACGAACAGGCCCACGCCTACCTGCATGGGTTGAAAGAGTACGAATTGCCCAAATTTATCCTCGTTTCAGATTTTGAGCAGTTCCGCTTGTACGATCTGGAAGAAAACAAGTCCATCGAATTTCGGCTGGACGAACTGGCCAACAATGTCCAGCACTCCGGTTATCTGTTGGGCTATCAAAAGAAAGTGTACCAAGAGCAGGATCCCGCCAATGTCAAGGCCGCTGAGCTCATGGGCAAGCTCCACGACCGGCTCGAAGAAATCGGCTACACCGGCCACCCGTTGGAAGTGTACCTGGTCCGGCTACTGTTCTGCTTGTTCGCCGAGGATACCAGTATTTTCAACAAGCAGCAGTTCCAAGAATACATCGAACAGCGCACCCATGTGGACGGCAGTGACCTTGCCCCCAAATTGCAGGAGCTCTTCCAGGTATTGAACACCCCACAAGAGAAACGCTACCGGAACCTCGACGAACATTTGGCCGAATTTCCTTGCGTAAACGGAAAACTCTTCGAGGAAATCCTTCCGACGGCCAGTTTTGACGGCAAGATGCGGCAAGCGCTGCTCAACTGCTGTTACATAGATTGGAGCAAAATATCGCCCGCCATTTTCGGCTCCATGTTCCAAAGCGTGATGAATCCGCTCGAACGCCGAAACCTCGGGGCGCACTACACCAGCGAGGCCA
>JBEIJQ010000107.1:0-10726 GCA_040380145.1 Lewinellaceae bacterium
AACAGCGGCGAACTGGGCCTGGCCTGCAAGCCGCATTTCCCGGAAAAACTGTTGCCCCACTGCATACATGCGGCCCGGACCAGGTTCGCCGAAAGGGGGATCAAGACCGGTTTCGTGCTCGTGAAAGATTTCTACGGCCCCGCCCGCGAACGCATCGGCCCGGTGCTGCAGGGCGCGGGTTATCACGAACTTTCGGCCCAGCCGGCCATGTGGATGGATCTCGATCCCGCATGGCGCACTTTCGACGACTATTTGGATGCCCTTCATTCCAAATATCGGATCCGGGCCAAAAGGGCCTTGAAAAAATCCGCCGACATCCTCCGCACGGAACTTACCCTGCAAGATGTTCTGGCCCAATCGGATCTGATGTACCGCCTGTACAACGAGGTGGCCAAAGGGGCCGGGTTCAACACTTTTTCGCTGTCGCCCGACTATTTCGCCGAACTCAAGCGCCAACTTCCCGATACCTTCAAGGTTTTCGGCTACTGGCTGGACGGAGAACTGGTGGCCTTTTACACCGCGCTACTCGACCGGGATCGGATGGAAGCGCATTTTTTGGGCATGCGCCAAGACCTGAACCACGACCTGCAGATCTACATGAACATCTTGTTCGACCTGGTCAAGATCGGGATCTATCACCGCGTGCCCAGCATCAACTTTGCCCGAACGGCGCTCGAGATCAAAAGTTCGGTCGGAGCGCAGCCGAGGCCGCTGTATTTTTATCTTTGGAGCGCGAATCCTTTGTTGAACCTGCTCGTGCCGCGGCTTTACCGTACCTACAACCCCGATCTGCAATGGCTCCCTCGGCACCCTTTCAAAACCGATGATTGATTTCAGACAACTCCCCTCGCCCTGCTTCGTGCTCGACGAATCCCTGCTCCGCAAAAACCTGGAGCTGATGCGCCGGGTCAAGGAAGATTCCGGCTGCACGCTGATTTTGGCCCTGAAAGGATTTTCCATGTCCAGCACTTTCCCCTTGGTGCGACAATATCTGGACGGTGCCACGGCCAGTTCGCTCCACGAAGCCCGGCTTTGCTTCGAGGAAATGCGTTGTCCGGCCCACGTCTATGCCCCCATTTACCTCGACAAAGAATTCGACGAGATGATGGGCTACGCGAGCCATCTGTCGTTCAACACCCTGAACCAATGGGCGCGTTACAAAGATCGGGTGGCTACCTTCCACAGGCCCATTTCCTGCGGCATACGCGTGAACCCGCAATACTCCGAGGTACAGACCGATCTGTACAATCCCTGCAAACCCGGTTCGCGACTGGGTGTCACGGTCGACCATTTTCCGGACGGGCGGCTGCCCGAAGGGCTCGAAGGGATCCATTTCCACACTTTGTGCGAAAACGACTCCTATACCCTCGAGCGCACCCTGGTGCATGTGGAAGAAAAATTCGCCCCCATGCTGCACGAGGCCAAGTGGCTGAACATGGGCGGCGGACACCTGATGACCCGCGAAGGATACGATGTGGAGCATCTGATCCGTACCATCCGGCGCATCCGCGAGACCTACGATCTGGAGGTGATCTTGGAACCGGGCTCCGCCGTGGCCTGGCGCACGGGCTATCTGGTCTCGACCGTGGAGGATATCTTCGACAGCCAGGGCGTTCAGGTGGCGATGCTGGACATGTCGTTTTCGGCCCACTTGCCCGACACCTTGGAAATGCCCTACAAGCCCTACATCTTGGGGGCGTACCACGAACCGGTGCCGGGCAAGCCCACCTATCGTTTCGGTGGCGGCACCTGCCTTTCGGGCGACTTCATGGGAGATTATTCCTTTGACGAACCGCTTCGGGTCGGCGACCGCATCGTGTTCGAGGACATGATGCACTACACGATGGTGAAGACCACCACCTTCAACGGCGTCAACCTGCCCTCGATCGCCATCTGGCGCGAGGACGACACCTGCGAGATCGTGCGGCGTTTCGGCTACGAATCTTTCAAAGACCGCATCGGATAAAACTGCCCGGCATGTCGTCCCCCGTCGTTACCCTGTTGGATCTCTGCCGCCACTTCCGTCGCGTCGTCGAAGCCAACTACCCCAAGCCCGTCTGGGTGCGGGCCGAGATCAACCAGGCCAACGATTCGCGCGGAAACCGCTACATGACGCTGATCGAAAAAGAAGGCCCAGACATCGTGGCGCGGCTCGAAGCCTTCGTTTGGGCGGCCCAATTGGCCGAACTGCGCGCCCGCCACGGCGGTCTCGTGGACGAAATCCTCTCCGGCGGGCGACAGGCGCAACTGTTCCTGCAGATCCAATACAACGAGCGCTACGGCCTCAAGGCCCTGGTCGTGGATTTCGAACCGGCGTTCACGGTCGGTCAAGCGGCCCTGCAGCGGCAAGCGGTGCTGGAAAATCTCCAACGGGAAAATCTCCTGGCGCGCAACCGGCGCCATGTCCTGCCCCTTTTCCCCCAGCGCATCGCCGTGGTCTCGTCCGAACAAGCGGCGGGCCTGCAGGATTTTTTGCGGCAACTCGAGGGCAACAACGGCGGATATGCTTTCCGATGCACCTTTTTCAATGCGGCGGTACAGGGCCCAACCGCCCCCGCCGAGATCGCCGCCAGGATCCGCGAGATCAATGCCGCGCCCGGCGGATTCGATTGCGTGGCGCTGATCAGGGGCGGCGGCAGCAAACTCGATCTGGTCGCCTTCGACGACGAATCGCTCTGCCGCGCCGTGGCCGATTGCGCCCTGCCCGTCCTTACGGGCATCGGCCACGAAATCGATGAATCGCTGGCCGACCTGGTGGCGCACACGGCTTTCAAAACGCCCACCGCCGTCGCGGCCTTTTTGATCGAACGAGGCACCCAGGTGGATTCCGCCCTCCACCACCTCGAGCACCGGATCGCCCGTTCGACGGACGAACTGCTGCAATCGAACCGGCTCCGGATCGAAAACTTAGCCCTGCGCCTGCAAACGGCCCCGCGACAAATCCTCCGGCAGGCAGAATGGAGGCTCGAAAACATCGAAAAGTCCCTTCGCTTACTCGATCCGCGGGAAACACTGAAAAGAGGGTTCTGGCTGGTGGAAAAAAACGGCCGCCCCCTGCTGCCCGAGCAGATCGCAACGGGCGACACGCTCGAACTGGTCGGGACTGATCGCCGTTGGAAGATCACCGTGGCGGGCCCGGTATAAAACGGCGCTGAACATGCCTCAATCCAAGGCCGGCTCTTGGTCCGACTCCTGATCGTCCCCGTCCTCCAAAGCGTCGTCGAGTGCAGGCAGCTGCTTGGAGGATTTGGCCCCGAGTTGTTGCAGTTTGTGCGCCCTTTTCAGTACGCTGCCGTTGCCGTCGTTCAGCTTTTTGGTGGCCTGGTCGAGCGCTTTTTCCGCATTGCCGAGCGCCTTGCGGACAGTCTCGAGGTCGTTGAGGAACAACACCAGCTTGTCCACCAACGCCCCGCCCACCTTGGCAATCTCGAGCACATTGCGGTTTTGCCGTTCGTGGCGCCAGATATTGGCCACCGTGGAAGTGGCCGCCAACAGCGTGCTCGGACCGGCGAGGATCACCTTGTGGCCGAACGCCTCGCCGATCAGTTCGTTTTCCCATTGCAGGGCCAACTGGAAAGCCGGCTCCACGGCCACGAACAAGAACACGAACTCGGGGCTTTTGATCTGGGGCAGGGACGAGTAGTCCTTGCTGCCGAGCGATTTGATGTGGTTGCGCAGCGACAACAGGTGTTCGCGGCGGTATTTTTCCTTTTCGGCGGGTTCTTCCGCCGAAACATAGCGCTCGTAAGCCGTCAGCGAAACTTTGGAGTCCACCACGAGGTGGCGGTCCTCCGGCAGGTAGATCACCACATCGGGCCGCAGCCGGCGTTCGTTTTCGTCCACGAGGCTGTCTTGGGTCATGTATTCGCGGCCCTTTTGCAGACCGGATTTTTCGAGGATTTTTTCCAGCACCATTTCGCCCCAGTTGCCCTGCACCTTGGTGTCGCCCTTGAGCGCCTGCGTGAGCCGCCGGGCGTCGTCCGCCATTTGCAGGTTGAGTTCCGACAAAGATTTGATCTTCTCCTCCAAGGAAGAACGCTGCTTGGTGTCCTCGATCTGGGCCTTGTTAAGACGATCGTCGAAATCGACGATTTTTTCCTGTAAGGGTTTCAAAATGGCCGACAGCCGATCGTGCTGCAGCTCGTTCAGCTTTTTCCCCTTTTCTTCCAGCAACTTTTCTGCCAGCACGGAAAATTCCTGTTTGAAACGCTCCTGGAGATCGCCCACTTCTTTTTCCCGCGTGGCGTACTGCTTGCGCACTTCTTCCAGGCTTTGCTCGGCCTTGGCCAGCTCGTGCGTGAGCCCCTGACATTCCAACTGCTTTTCCTTGAGGTCTTCCCTTGCACGGGCCAACAGGTCCTGCAAAGGAGCGAGTGCGGATTCTGTGACTGCGGAGGGTGCCTCAGGGCGTTTGGAGGCGGAGCGTCCGAGGAAAAACCCGATTAGGATGCCCATGGCGATGGCGATGATGATTTCCATGTTCGTTGAATTTTCTGCTAAGAAAAGGAATTTTGTTTTTTCTGCAAAAAAATTTGGGGGAAATGTTGCACGGAAAAAAAACGCGTTTTACTTTTGCATCGCATTTGGCACCAGCCTCCTTAGCTCAGCCGGTTAGAGCACAAGACTGTTAATCTTGGGGTCCTAGGTTCAAGTCCTAGAGGGGGCGCAAGGCCCGCGGAAACGCGGGCCTTTTGCTTTTGGCGGAAATTCCGTTTGCTCCGTTATTTTTGGCAAAAAAACGGCCCGCTGCACTTTCTTTCACGTAAAAGCACGGCCCCCCACGAATTTTTCCGACCCCATCCCCCGACCCATGAATTGGATTTTTGCACCTTGCTTTTTCTGCCTGATCCTCGCCATGTCCTGCCAACAACCCGAAAACCCGTACAAAAACGCCGTGCCGCTGGACTGCGAGCAGATCCTGCTGGTCAGGGCCGAAGGGCACGGATCGATGGCGGCCTCGCTGCAGCGGTTTGAAAAGCAGAATGGACAATGGAAACCCGTAGGCGATGCTTTTCCGGCGGTCGTGGGCAAAAAAGGACTGGCCTGGGGCGCTTCGCTGCAAGGCAAGATACCGGAAGGGGCGGCGCGCAAACAAGAGGGCGACAGCCGTGCGCCGATCGGTATTTACCGGCTGGGACGCGTGTTCGGGTACGCCGAACGCGCGCCCGATGTCTTCATGCCCTATGTGGCCGTCACCCCCGACTGGGTCTGTGTGGACGACGGCCGTTCTCGCTACTACAACGCCGTGCTCGACAGTGCCCAAGTACCCGAATCCGACTGGGTCAGCGCCGAAAGGATGCTGCGCGAGGACAGCCTGTACCGCTGGGGCGTTACGGTTGAATACAACACTTCCCCAACCCTTCCCGGCGAAGGATCCTGCATTTTCCTGCATATCCGGAAGGAAAGCGGCGAGGGGACGGAAGGCTGTACGGCCCTTGCCGAAGCTGATCTGCTGACCCTGATACACTGGCTCGACCAAGGTAAAAACCCTATGCTGGTGCAGGGAGCGCCGGATGATCTGGAGTTTTTGAAAACCGTGTTCCAGTTGCCCTGAGACCTGTTTCGCAGGTCCCATTGCCCGGTGGCACTTGCTTTTTATGGGAAAAAAGCGGTCCTGTAGATGCTTTGAGACCGAATCGCCGACCACAATCGCCCGCCATGCTGATCCTGTTCGACATCGACAACACGCTCCTCTACTCACACGGGTGCGACAGCGCGGCCTTTGCCTCGGCTTTTTCCGAACTGTTCGGTTTGCCCGCCCCGAGCGTGGATTGGCACCGATACCCGCATGTCACTGACCAGGCGATTATCGAACACCTGTTCGAAAGCCAGCTGGGTCGCCTGCCCACCGGACCGGAGGTCGAAGCCCTCATCGGCGAGTACATGGGCCGAATGGCCCGTGGGCGCGCGGAAAGCCCGGAGAAATACCGCTGTGTGAAAGGGGCGTTGGAAACCTACGATCGCTTGCGCCGAGAAGGGTTTTCAGTGGCCATCGCATCGGGCGGATTCAAGGCGCCGCAGGAGTACAAGTTGCGGCACGCGGGTTTTGATCTGGACGGGATTGTCGGCGCCTACGCCGACGGACAGCCGACCCGCACCCACATCTTGCGGCAGGCGTTGGGCCGATTCGGACCGGCCGAGGCCGAAAAAGCGCTCTATGTGGGCGATGCGCTCTGGGACCTCCGGACTACCGCGTCCATGGGCATGCCGTTTGTCGGCATCCGCCACCGGGGCGACCACCGGGTGCTGCTCGACGAGGGCGCCAAGGTCGTTTTGACGGATTTTTCCGATTGGGACGATTTTCTGGAGGGTTGCCTCCGAGCACTGGACGGCGCCAGTTGATGACTGCCGGCGACGATCACTCTTCCCGGCTCAGATCCTGCGCAAAACGCCCGGCCGTGTACTTTTCCCACAGATCCAAGGTCTGCTGGAAATAATCGGGGATATCGGCCTCGAACTGCATGTACTCGCCCGAGGTGGGATGCACGAATCCAATCGCTTTGGCGTGCAGGGCCTGGTGCGGGAGGGTTTCGAAGCAATCCATCACGAAATTGCGGTATTTGGGGTAGATCGTGCCCGCTACGATGCGATCGCCCCCGTATTCGAAGTCGCCGAACAACGGGTGGCCGAGGTGTTTCAGGTGCACGCGAATCTGGTGCGTGCGCCCCGTTTCCAGCCTGCATTCGATCAGGGTCACATACCCGAATCTTCTCAAAACCTTGTAGTGTGTCACGGCGTGCTTGCCCATTTCGGGTTTTTCCACTACGCAGCGGAGCTTGCGGAAATTCTGATCGCGGCCGATGGAGGCCGTGATGGTGCCCTCTTCTTGCTTGAGGTCGCCCCATACAAGGGCAATGTAGCGCCGATACACCGTGTGGTCGAAAAACTGCTTGGCCAAGTTCGACATCGCCCGTTCGCTTTTGGCGATCAGCAACAGCCCCGTCGTGTTCTTGTCGATCCGGTGGACCAGCCCGGGGCGGTCCGGAAACTTGTCGTTCAGCAGCGGCATCTCCCGGAAACGGAACGCGAGCGCGTTGGCGATGGTGCCACGATAGTGGCCGATGGCCGGATGGGCCACCAGACCGGCCGGTTTGTAGATCACCATCAGATCGTCGTCCTCGTAGCGGACATCCAAGGGAATGTCCTCCGGCAGGAGTTCCTGTTCGTCGCGGGGCTTCATCCAATACACCACGGCCACATCGCCGGGCTTCACCCGGTAATTCGGCTTCACAAGCGCGTCGTTGACCTTGATCAGGCCGGCGTGGATGGCGTTCTGGACTTTGTTGCGGGTTGCGTACTCGATGCGGTCCATCAAATACAGGTCGATACGGATAGCCGATTGGCGGGGATCGGCCACGAAGCGGTAGTGCTCGTAAAGATCCTGCTGCTCCTCGTCCATTCCTTCGTCGATGCCCTCGATCTCTTCCTCTTCGTTGTATTTCGGATATTCCATATTGACTTTGTTATGTAGCTTGCGATATTCTTTGAAAGCCGAACAGTACTTCAAAGTGATAAAACAATTTTTCCTTGACTTCGTTCAGGTCGACCTTCCTGCCGAGCTCCTTTTCGAGGGAAGTGACGCCCTTGTCGGTGATGACGCAGGGCACGATGTGAGAAAAATAATCGAGCTGAGTATTGATGTTGAAAGCGAACCCGTGCATGGTCACCCAACGGCTGAGGTGCACGCCGATGGCGCAGATCTTGCGCGCCGTGGGAAGTTCGGGATCGAGCCAAACGCCGGAAAGACCGGCGATCCGTCCCGAGGCGATGCCGTATTCGGAGAGGGTCCGTATTACGCCTTCTTCGAGGTAGCGGATGTAGCGCCCGATGTCGGTAAAAAATTCGTCCAGATCTAAAATGGGGTAACCGACCAACTGCCCAAAGCCGTGATAGGTGATATCGCCGCCCCGGTTGATGCGGAAGAATTCCGCGTTTTTTTCCACCAGTCCGGCCTCGTCCAACAAAAGGTTCGATGCTTCCCCGTTGCGCCCGAGGGTATATACATGCGGGTGCTCGCACCAAAGGAAATACGAGCACTGGGGAAACGGCGGCAACCCTTCCTTGCCCCGCTGCCGGTTGAGCAGTTTGCGGGAAATGACGGCATCCAACAACTCCTGTTGCAGGTCCCAGGCCGCCCGATAGCCGATCTGCCCGAGATCGAGCAGTTCGACTGCGGGAGGAAGCGCTGCGTCGGGAAGCATGCCGTTCATCGCGGATTCGTTTTTTTCGAAAAAAAGTTGAAATAAAACTGCTTTCCCGCACTGTACAGAACATACAACAGGATGTTCAGGGGGAAAGCAAGGTGCCCGAACAGGATCAGATTGCCCAACCCAAGGGCCAGGGCCGCGTAGCGCTCTTCATTGCCCCGCAGCGCGCCGCCCTCGAATTTCAAACTGAACATCGGTATTTCGGCGACCAGCAGAAAAGACAGCACCGCGCTTGTCATGGCCAACAGCGTCGGGCTCAGCACCCAGGGTTGCAGGGAATTCGGTCCGTAAAGGAAAACCATCAGCAGGCCGAGCACGAATACTGTGGAAGAAGGCGTGGGCAGCCCCACGAAGCCAGATGTCTGACGGGTATCGACATTGAACTTGGCCAACCGAAGGGCCGAAAACAAGGTCACCAGAAATCCGGCGAACACGATCCAGCGCTCCGGATTGCGCAGGTATTCGGTGGCGGGCAATGCGAAGGCATTGACAGACATTCCGAGCAGCACGAACAGGATCGTGCCCGGCACCAGCCCGAAACTGACCATGTCGGCCAGAGAATCCAGCTCCTTGCCGATCGGCGATTTGACGTTCAGTACTCTGGCCAACAGGCCGTCGAAGTAATCGCACACGATGGAACCCATCACCAGCCAAGGCACGAGGTACAGCGGATTGTCGGCAGCCGCGGCTCCGTCCCCGATGGGCACATGTCCGCTGGGAACCTCTCCGCCGCCCGACAACAGGCAGAGCACGGCAAGGCAGCCGAGAAAAAGATTGAGAAGGGTCAACAGATTGGGCAGGTGTCGCATAACGCTTGGTCGGCTCTTGTTAGAAAGCCCAAAGATAGGGCTTTGCAACGGGTATGTATCTGTTGGCTTCGATCGGGCGGGATTTTGCGGGACGAACTTTGTAAAGAGAAAAAAACAGAGGCCGAATTTTCGCGGAGCAGTACTTGTGCAAGAAGCGGTCGATTTATCCACAGCGACTTGTTTTACCCCTTTTTCAAAAAATTTCTCGACAACCATGCCTTCGCAAGCATCTTGGCCACTCCTCTTCCAGTTGATTTTTTGTTGTTCGCTGCAATCCTGCGGGCAGGCGCCCGCATCCCTCGCAGCGCCCAAGGAGGGGCCACGCCCAGCCGCTGAAAGGACGCAGTTGTACGCGCCCTCGCTGCGCGGAAAATCAGTGGCACTCGTGGTCAACCACACCTCGATGGTCGGCGGCCGCCATTTGGCCGACACGCTGCTGGCGCTGGGCGTTGGAGTCAAATGCCTTTTTGCGCCCGAGCACGGGATCCGCGGAACGGCAGGGGCCGGCGAAAAACTGCGCGACGGGCGTGATCCGGCGACCGGGCTGCCCGTTTTTTCCCTGTACGGAAAAAACAAAAAACCGACGGCCGAGCAGTTGGCGGGCGTAGACTTGGTGGTGCTCGATATACAGGATGTGGGCGTCCGCTTTTACACCTATATATCCACCTTGACCTACACGATGGAGGCCTGCGCGGAACTGGAAATACCGCTTTGGGTGCTCGATCGGCCCAACCCCAACGGCCATTATGTGGACGGGCCCGTGCTGCGGCCGGAATGCCGTTCGTTCGTTGGCATGCACCCCGTGCCCATCGTTTATGGACTGACAATCGGCGAATATGCCCGCATGGTCAACGGCGAAGGTTGGCTGGAAGGGGGGAGGCGCTGTTCGCTCGAAGTAGTGCCCTGTGCGGGTTACACCCATGAAACCCCATACTCGCCGCCGGTACCACCCTCGCCCAACCTGCCCGACCTGAGGAGCATTTATCTGTATCCCTCTATCTGTTTGTTCGAGGGCACCGAGGTAAGCGAAGGCCGAGGCACCGACAAGCCTTTCCAATGCTTCGGGCACCCTGATTTTCCGCCGGGCCGAGGCACGGTGGCATTTGTGCCCTCTTCGCGGCCCGCTGCGAAAGATCCCAAATGGCGCGACCGCACCTGTATCGGCTTCGATCTCTCCGGAGAGGATCCCGGCAAATGGAGGGAAAAAAGAAAATTGGACCTGTCGCACCTGCTGGCCTTCTACCGCGGACTGCCCGACAAAGCCGAATTTTTCCGCAAAGACGGTTTTTTCGATCTCTTGGCGGGCAATCGCCTGTTGGCCCGACAAATAGCAGATGGACTGGACGAGGAAAGCATTCGCAAAACCTGGGAAGACGATTTGGCCGCCTATCGGGCAATCCGAAAAAAATACCTGATCTACCCCCTTCGGTGAAAACGAAGAGCAAACGCTGATGTGAGTGCCCGCCGTATTCGAGCGGATGTATGGAGAATCATTGCTTTAAATCAGAATTGTCATTGGAAAAAATTTCTAATGACCGCCGTTAGAAATTGTCTACTGCAAAAAACTGAAATACAGTCTATGAACAACGGTTGAGCTCCTCGAAAATCAAAGATCGACCTGTAAGGAATTCTCACGGCCCAGCCGGCCTTCGAGAAAATCCCGACAGCGCGGCTTTTGGTAGCGGGCCTGAGCGAAAAACCTGTTGGATG
>JBEIJQ010000108.1:0-10672 GCA_040380145.1 Lewinellaceae bacterium
ACGCTTTCTTGTTCGAGCGCGTTGTACAGCGAAGCGCGCAGGCCGCCCACGGAGCGGTGGCCCTTGACGCCTTCGATGCCGTTGTCGGCGCAGATTTTTAAAAAGGCCGATTCGTGTGCCGGGTCGGCGGTGAGGAAGTTCACGTTCATGCGCGAGCGGTCTTCGGCGGCAACGGTGCCTTTGAAGAGCGGGTTGCGGTCGATTTCGGCGTACAGGGTCTGGGCTTTGCGCTCGTTGCGTTCGCCGATGGCTTTCAGGCCGCCCATTTCCTTGATCCAGCGCAGGGTGAGCATGCACACATAGATCGGGAACACCGGCGGCGTGTTGTACATCGATCCATCTTTGATGTGGGTACGGTAGTCGAGCATGGTGGGCAGGGTGCGGCGCACATGGCCGAGCATGTCTTTGCGAACGCACACGAGCGTCACGCCGGCAGGGCCGATGTTTTTTTGTGCGCCGGCGTAGATCAGGCCGTAGGGCGAAACGTCCACGGGGCGGCTAAAAATATCCGACGACATGTCGGCCACGATGGGCACGGACGAGTGGGGGATTTCCTGCCACTGGGTGCCGTAGATGGTGTTGTTGGTGGTGATGTGCAGGTATCGCGCGTTGCTCTGCACCGCGAAATTTTTGGGCAAAAAGGTGTAGTTCTGGTCTTTGGAAGAAGCCACGACCTCCACATTGCCAAAGAGTTTGGCCTCTTTGATGGCGCGGTTGGCCCACACGCCCGTGTCGGTATAGGCGGCGGTTTCGTCCTCGTTCAGCAGGTTCATGGGCACCATGAAAAACTGCGAGCTGGCGCCGCCCGTGAGGAAGGCCACTTCCCATTGGTCGTCGAGCCCGAACAGTTCGCGCACCAGTGCGTGGGATTCGTCCATCACGGCCTCAAAGGCCTTGCCGCGGTGGGAGATCTCGATGAGCGAAAGTCCCGATCCGTTGAAATCGCGGACGGCCTCGGCGGCCTGTTGGAGAACGGAGGCCGGCAAAATGGCGGGACCCGCGCTAAAATTGTGTTTCTTCATTTGGAACGAAAATTGACCGATTGAGATAATTTTGCGCAAAACTAAGCGAAATTTCCACGCCGAGCAGCGCGCCGTCCCCGTTTTTCCGAGTAATTCTCCCGATGCCCATGCAAGTTTTCGCCCCTTTCCTCTTTCTGTTGCTGTGCCTCGGTTCGCTGGGCGCCCAAAACGCTCCGTCCCGTTCCGCGGACCCCAATCTACCCCCGCTGCCCGCCTCGATTTTGCTGGAGCTCTATCCACAGGTCACCCAAGTGGATTTCGTGTACAACCAGCTCCCCGTCACCACCAGCGCCAACGACAACGATGCCAAAGCGGCCCTTACCATGATTTCGACGGACTCCGTGGCCGTTCAGGGCTGCAGCCCGGCTTTCGCTTCTATGGTCTTTACCGGCGGCGACCGCATGCTGCTCACCGGCGATGTGTATTTCGCCAACGGCTGTACCTACTTCCGGATTTCCTACCAAGGGAAAAAATTCGCGAACCTGATGACCGAGGGCGCTTTCCAGTATTTCAACCAGATCATCCGGCACGTGCAGGAGTCGGGAAAGGGGTAGGGGCGGGCAGCAGGTCTGGGGCGAGGGTGCAAACACGAAAAGCGATTTTTTGTAAATTTCACCCGGTTTTGCAGGTGTCCGTCGGTTTTATCGCAAAAATTCGATCGATTGGGGCCTACCGTGCATCAAGATCCCCGGGAAATATTTTTTTCCACAATATTTTTTTGGTGTTTAAATTTTATCAGTAGATCAACATCCTCTAAATAATCAGTTTGACATGTTGAAGCAAATCGAAATCAAGAATTTCAAGGCTTGGCGGGACAGCGGGCCCATCCGATTGGCTCCCCTGACCATTTTCTGTGGGACAAACAGTTCGGGCAAGTCCAGTATCGCGCAATTCCTGCTGATGCTCAAACAAACCGTTGAGTCGTCCGATAGAAAGCGGGTATTGCATCTCGGGGACGAAAAATCCTTGGTGGATCTGGGAAATTGGAGCGATATGATCCATCGGCACGAGGAAAAACGCCCGTTGGAATTTTCTTTCGACTACGTTCCGTTAGAGCCCATCAAGTTCGAGGACACACTTGCCAAAAAAAACAAACTTTTCGGGCCCTACAGACACATTCGTTTCACCGCATCGACCAAAACAGAAGGCAAAAGGATACTGCTGGACGGTTTTTCTTATCGGCTCGGAAAACAGGACCCGCAGGACGAGGGTCCGATTTTTGAACTCAAACAAAAAGATTCCCAGAAAAATCAGTACGCTCTGGAGACCAAGGTTTTCAAAGCCGTGCAGCAACAGGGGCGCCCGGGCACGCTCGTGGAACCGGAGAATTTTTTCGGATTTCCGGACGCTGCGATCGCCTATTACCAAAACACTGCTTTTCTGTCCGATTTATCGCTTTCCATCAAAACGCTTTTCAAATCCATCTATTACGTGGGGCCATTGAGGGAGTCTCCGGAGCGGTTCTATCAGTTTTCCGGGGAAATGCCCTCTGATGTTGGACCCAAGGGCCGATTGGCCATCAATTCCCTGTTGGCGGCGGGTGAGGAAAACCGGATCATATCCGTATTGAAAGACAAAGGAAGGAGTCGTACGCCGTTTGAGAAGATCATTGCCAAATGGTTGAAGCAAATGGGTCTGATCCAAGATTTCACGGTCAAGCCGATTGCGGAGGGCCGTAAAGAATACGAGGTAAAAGTCAAGATACAAAAAGATTCCCCGGAGGTTTTGATCACCGACGTAGGCTTTGGTATCTCGCAGGTACTGCCTGTGTTGGTGCAATGCTTCTACGTTCCCGCCAACTCCGTCATTCTTTTCGAACAGCCTGAAATACACCTGCACCCTTCTGTACAGGCTCATCTTGCCGATATGATGATCGAGGCCATATATGCCCATGAAAACGGCCTTCCCCGGAATACCCAGATCATTTTGGAGTCCCATTCCGAACACTTGATCCGCCGGATCCAAAGAAAAATCGCGGAGGAGGTATTGAAACCAGAGGACGTGGCCATTTACTTCATCAGCCAGAAAAAAGGAGAATCCAACATCCAGCCCTTGGAAATGGATCCTTACGGCAACATTCTGAACTGGCCGGACAATTTTTTCGGCGACGATTTGGATGACCTGACGGCCTTGGCCCTCAAAACCATCGAGCGCAAAAAGAAGGAGGCCAAATGAAACGTCGTGAGTTCATCGTTGACACGAATGTTTTGCTCGTGGCCAGCGAGTTATCTGATATGAGCTTGGATTGCCGAGAAAAATGCGTTCGTTTCATACACGAAAATATTGGAACGGCCATCTTTGTCATCGATCAGGAGTTTGAGATCCTGGGTGAATATCATCACCAATTGAACCCCAGAGGAAATCGTTTGGGGGATATGTTCTTACGACATTTGTTGACCCAGCGGTACAACAAAGCGAAAGTGAAAAATGTGCCCATCACCAAAATTCAAGAGTACGAATACGAAGAGTTTCCCGATTCGCTTCAAGAGAAGGAAATCGACAACTCCGACAAAAAATTCATTGCTCTGGCCAACAGCAATAAAGGCAAAGCGCCGATTGTCCAAGCCTCCGACAGCAAATGGATCGGTTGGGCTGCTGCCCTTAAGCAAGAAAAAATTTTTGTGGAGTTTACCTGTAGGGAAGAATTGGCCGAAATTTTCATAAGAAAAATGGGCTGAAATGGAGTTTTACAAATTCCCCAGAACGCCGCACCTCTTGACCGTGGCCGTCCAAGACGTCCGTGACGACAAAGTCATGGAGGAAGCCGATGTTTCGGCTTTTTTGTCCGGCGAAGTGATCGTAGAGGAAAAAGTGGACGGGGCCAACGTGGGCATATCGTTTGAAGAAAGTGGCGAAATGAAGTTCCAAAACAGGGGCAATTTCATCACCCCCGATTCGCACCCTCAGTTCGATACGCTTCGGGATTGGGGATATAGGCGTTTCGAGGCCCTGCAGACGACGTTGTCCGATCGGTACATCCTTTTTGGCGAATGGTGCCGCCTGCAACATTCCATCCGGTACACCAAACTGCCCGATTGGTTTTTGGGTTTCGATGTGTTCGATGTGACCGCTCAACGGTTCTTGGCCGTAGAAGCCCGCAACGCCATTTTGTCAAAATGCCAGGTCGAGACGGTTCCGATTTTGTTCCGCGGAAAAACCACCCAATCCGAACTGCTCGAGATGCTGGATTGGCCCTCACGGATTTACGATGGGGCGTTGGAAGGTCTCTACCTCAGAACCGAAGAACAAGGCTATCTGAAGCAACGGGCCAAAATCGTTCGGCCCGGTTTCATGCAGACCATCGAACAGCACTGGACGAGGAAAAAAACCTTGGAGAACAGGTGCATAGGGGGCGAAGGGAGATCATTGTTCGAGCAGATCTAAAAAGCCCATCGACAATTTGGGGTTTATCTTTTCCCCCAAGACCTTCCTACCCCCAATCCACCCCTTTGCGCAGCCAGTTCTGGGTTTCCTCCTCCGGAGAGCCCGGTTCGGTCCGGAAATCGTATTTCCATTCGGCGTGCGGCGGCATCGACATCAGGATGGATTCCGTGCGTCCGTTGGTCTCGAGACCGAACTTGGTTCCGCGGTCGTGCACGAGGTTGAACTCCACATAACGCCCCCGGCGCAGCGACTGCCAGTCGCGCTCGCGCTGCCCGTACGGCAGATCTTTGTTTTTGCGCACGATCGGCAGATAACTCGGGCAGAAAGCATCCCCGATCTCGCGCAAAAAGGCGAATCGGCGCTCGAATTCGAACCCTTCCCCGTCGCCGAGGCGGTCGAAAAAAATACCGCCCACGCCACGGGTTTCAGCCCGGTGCGACAGGAAAAAATAATCGTCGGCCCAACGCTTGAAGGCCGGGTAAAAATCGGCACCGTGGCGCTCGCAGGCATCGCGCAGCACGCCGTGGAAGGAGCGGGCATCCTGCTGGTCCACATAGATCGGCGTGAGGTCGATGCCCCCGCCGAACCACCATGTGCCGTCGGTCATTTCGAAGTACCGAACGTTCATGTGCACGATCGGCACCCGCGGGTTTCTGGGGTGCAGCACCAGCGAAACGCCCGTGGCCGTGAAACGTACCGGTGCATCGGTCCGGGGCGCCACCTGCAAAACCTGCAGCATTTTGGGCGTCATGTCCCCCTCCACGGCGGAAAAATTCACGCCGCCCCGCTCGAACACATCTCCGCCTTCCAGCACACGGGTGCGGCCGCCGCCGCCGCTGTGGTGCTCCCATAGGTCCTCGCGGAAACGCCGGCCCCCGTCGAGGGCCTCGAGTTGGGTGCAGATGTCGTCTTGCAGCGATCGGAGATAGGTTTGGACCATGGGGCCGGGGGATGTCAGGTATTTTTTTGGCCCGCAAAAGTACAAAATTATAGTTTTGTGCCGTGAAACGCACCTTCCTGCCACTACTGCTCGCCCTGCTCCCGCTTCTGGCCCGGGGCCAGGATCCGGCCGTGCGGCCCGATTCCTCGGAAACGGTGGTGCTCGATACGGTGAAGGTATGGTTTGTCCACGGCGACAGCCCCGAACGATTCGTGCCCGACTCCGTCCTGCAAGGCTTTTGGCGGTACAATCCCGCCAACCAAGAACTTTTCGAATACGCCCATTTGGGCAATTTCGGCAGTCCAGCGTACTCCCTCTCCTATCGCCCCGTCCTGCGCAGGGGCTTTTTCGCGGGACTCGAACAGTTCGAACTGTACCGAATTCGCCCCGAGGATGCCCGCTTTTACAGATCGCGCTATCCGTTCACCGAACTGTTCTATACCCAGGCCGGACAGGCCAACTCCACCATCTTGGCCCGTTTCGGATACCGGTTTCCCGGCGGGCTCGACCTGTCTGTGGATTACCGCTTGATCAATCAGACGGGGCAGTACGCCAACCAGCGGGCGAGGCTCGAAAACCTATGCCTGGCCGGTCGTTACGAAAGTCCCGACAAAAGGTACACGGCCACTTTCGGGTATGTCAACAATAAGTTCAAGCACCAAGAAAACGGCGGTCTTCGGGATTCGACGGCTCTCGACGGCCCGGTCTCTTTTCCGGCCACCCTGCCGGTACGTCTGTCCACCGCACAGACCAACCACCGGCACAACGAGCTGTTTTGGCACCACCATTTCAGCCCATGGGCAGACAGTTCGGGTTTCGGCGGGCGGTTCAGCCATCGGCTGACATGGCGCAGCGAGTGGTACAAGTTCTACGATGTTTCGCCGGCAGCGGATTCGTCCTTTTACGGGCTTTTCCAGACGAACGATCGCGGCGTGCGGCATTTCCTGTTCGTGAAAACCTTGGAAAACTCCTTCGGTTACGAACAGCGTTTCGGCAAAAGGGGCTTGATCTTCGAGGCCGGGCTGGAGCACAAGTATCTCGACATTTACCACGAGCCGCTGCGCACGCGCACCAATACGCTGTTTGCCACCGGTGCCCTGCGCACCCATCCGGACGCCCCGGCGTGGATCCGCTTTTCGGCCAGGGGCCATCTCGGCCTGCTGGGCCAGCCGGGCGACTTGGGCCTCGCCGTGGATCTGCGCTTGCAGTGGCCCAAAGGGCGCTGGGGCGCGTTGGAAGGCGAATTTTTGTTCCAGTCCTACACGCCGGCGCTGGTGCACCGCGAACTGTTCGTGGCCGGGACCGAGGTTTGGCGCAACGACTTCAACAAATCGCAGGAACTCGTTCTGGGCGCGGCCCTGTCGCTTCCCCGCTGGGATTTCAGGGCCGGGTTCCGGTCGTGCGTGCTGGGCAACTTGGTGTACTTCGACCAACAGGCACGGGCGGCCCAGCGCACCGAGGCACTTGCTTACGTGCAGGTGTATGTGGACCATTTGTTGAAAATATGGAAGTTCCGGTGGCAAAACCGCGCCGTTTGGCAGCCGGCCCGCAGCGCCGAATTGCCCCTGCCGGAATGGCAGGTCCGCAGCAATTTGGCTTTTGAAACGCGTCTTTTCAAGAAAAAAATGCTGTTCCAGATCGGTCTCGATGCCCGCTGGCAGAGTGCGTTCCAAGGATATGCGTACTTCCCGCTGATCGGACAGTTCCATCTGCAAAACTCCCCGGAACGGTCGTTTTTCCCCTTGGTGGATGCTTATGCGACTTTTCGGGTCAAGCGCTTCCGAGTATTCGTATCGGGAGAAAACCTGACCCAAGATTTGTTTCGAAAAGGGTATTTCATGGTGCCCGGTTATCCGATGCCCTTTCGGCAGATCCGTTTCGGAGCGAGCTGGTACTTGGCCGATTAGCGCAGGGATGCCAGCCCCACGGCTCCGATGATGCCGATGGTGCCCAACCACATGAGCAGATAAGCCAGATTGTAGCGGTATATGTCGAAAAGCAGTTCCATGAGTTCCCGCCAATCGTGGTTGTCGGCCAGTTTTTCGTTGACCAAAAAAAGATATTTGCTGCCGGCTCCGTCGCTCCGCTTTTTTTTCAGCACAAAAAAATCGTCGCCCAAAAAGGCAAGATCGTACAGTTCGTACTGCTGCAAGACCTTGATGATGAATCCGCCCGAGCGTATATATGACCATTTGCCCTTGACGATGTCGCCGTCTTTCGACAGCAGGTAGGGCGATCCTTGGTCTTCGTCTTTGACCTTGATCTCCCCGGGTTCTTGTTCCGGTTTGAAAATGTGCACCAGTTTTTCGGTTATCAGCACGTCGTCGTCCACTTCTGCCCATTGTTTTTCGATATAAAATTCGATTTCGTGCAGGTCTTCCGAGAAGCGTTTGACCTTGGGCAGGATGTACTCGAGGTACTCCTCGATGGTGTTGCGATGGGGAAGGTCCGTGCGCAAAGTGTTGTAAATGATCCTGGCTATTAAGTCGAAAAAAAACATGCCGAAAAAAATGGTGCCCGCAAATATACGATTTGCGGCGGGGGCGCACCATTTCCAAATGCTTGGTCCACGGCCCGACCGCCTTTTTTTCTTTCAATTTTTTTTGAAAATTTTGAATTTGAATAAACTCCTATCTTTGAGCGTTGTTTAGCAGCAGACAAGTGTCCAGTTTTTTACTCCGAACATGACATTCCCACCTTTTTCCGAATGGTTTTCCGGTTTTCCGGACGACGGTCCCCTGTGGATCGCAGGGCCTTGCAGCGCTGAAACCCCCGATCAGGTGTCTGAGACCTGTGCCGGGGCAGCTCTACAGGGAGTGCACGCCCTGCGCGCAGGTATCTGGAAGCCGCGCACCCGCCCGGAGTCCTTCGAGGGCGTGGGCGCGACCGGATTGGCCTGGATAAAAGAGGCGGGGCGTGCCAACGGCCTGCCCGTGTGCGTGGAAGTGGCCAAGGCCGCCCATGTGGAAATGGCCATGGAAGCCGGTATCGATTTTCTGTGGGTGGGCGCCCGTAGCACCACCAACCCGTTCGCGGTGCAGGAAATCGCCGATGCCCTTTGCGGTGCGGATATACCCGTGCTGGTCAAAAACCCGGTCAATCCCGATCTGGAGCTCTGGATGGGGGCCTTCGAGCGGCTCCATCGCGCGGGCATCCGCCGGCTCGGGGCCGTTCACCGCGGATTTTCGATGTACGGCGTGTCCGATTATCGCAATAGCCCGCTGTGGGAGATCCCCGTCGAGCTCCGCCGCCGACTGCCGACATTGCCGATGCTGTGCGACCCGAGCCACATCTGCGGCCGGCGCGACACGATCCCCGAAGTGGCCCAAAACGCGCTCGACCTGGGTTTCGACGGACTGATGGTGGAGGTGCACCGCCGACCGGACGAGGCCTGGAGCGATGCCCGCCAACAATTCTTCCCCGAAGATTTCGGCGCCTGGCTGCACCGCCTCGTGGTGCGCCGCGCCACGGCCGACGACCCTTTGTTGGCCTCCCAACTGGAAGCCCTGCGCGGACGGATAGATCGGCTCGACGAACAACTTGTGGCCCTGCTGGGCCTGCGCATGGAAGTGGCCCGTGAGATCGGCCTCTACAAGGCGGAAAATGGCGTGGCCATCCTGCAACTGGAACGCTGGCGGGAAGTTTTCCGCACCCGATCCAAAAGGCTCCGCGACCTGGGCCTCTCCGACGATTTCGCGCACAAACTACTCCAAGCGATCCACCAAGAATCCATCGCCCAACAGGCACAGGTCATGCGCTCGGAACCAGAAACACTGGATCTGCAGGAACTGGGGGAGTAGGGTAGAGGGCGCACTTTTCCGGGAAAAACTATTTCCGCTCCTTGCGCTCCATCTGCTCGATCTTGTCGATAATGCGCTCGGCGACCTCTTTGTCGGCCGCCAATTCCTTGGTGAGGCGCCGCAGCCGTGCGTTTTCCTCCTCCAAAGCCCGCATCCGGGCCACTCTTTCCTCGCGGTTTTGGCCGTATTGGTCGCACCACGCACGGAGCGTTTCGGCCGTGATGCCGTGCCGTTCACAGATCTCGGCCTCGGGCAATCCGATTTCCAGATCTCTGAGCACACCGGCGATTTGAACGAGGTCCGCTTGCTTGTTTTTCATCCCGAAATAGTTGTTGTGAAGAAAATTTCAAAAGGCATCGTCTGTGATTTTTTTTTACAATTCATTGAAATAAAATAAAAAAAAACAAATGCCACAGCTCTGGAAAGTCCTTTGCCCGAATAAAATTCTTGCCGATCTAAAGTACCGAAAAAATCCCGAAAATCCTTATCATGACCAATAGCCGAGCAAGAATCTTCACCACTCAACGGCACCGGAGGTGCCAAAAAAATCCTGGAAATCCTAAAATCCTGCAAATCCTGATTCTGACAAATACCCCACACGAAAATCCTTGTCCAAAATTTAACTCTTCAAAAAAGCGGCGGCCTTTTGCACGACTTCTTTGGCGCGGGGGTAGGCGATGCCGTAGTGGACCAGTTTGCCCTCGCGCTCGAATTCCACGAGGCCGCTCTCGCGCAGGACGCGCAGGTGTTGGGAAGTGATGGATTGTTCGATTTTCAGGGCGTTGTAGATCTTGTTGACATGGGGTTTCTTGTTTTTGTCCAAAAATTCCAGGATCCGCAGGCGCAAGGGGTGGGCGAGGGCGCGGTAAATGCCGAAGACCGTGTCCAACCGATCGAGCGGGGGCAGTAGGTGGTCGGTGAGGGGCTCGGTGGTGGAAGCAGCAGACGGGGCTGCGGGCGGACAAAGCTCGTCCACAAACCGTGCGATTTTGGCCAGGCCTTCGGGGTTGAGGCTGTAGTAGATGTATTTTCCCTGCCGGTGGGTGCTCACCGATCGGGCTTTGCGCAGGTAGGTCAGGTGCTGCGATACCACCGACTGTTCGGAGCGGAGCCGGATGAAAAGGTCCGTGACATTGAGCTTTTCTTCCCGCTCCAGCAGCCCTATGATGGTACGGCGCGCCTCGTGCTGCAGGGCGCGCAGGTACAACAGTACCTTGCGCAGTTCCGCCAGGTCCAACCGGATTTCCGTGCGGCCTTTTTTGAGGACGACGGCCGTTGTCTTGCCGGATTTCATACGGGGATCGGGAAGTTTGTTTTGGAAAAATTTGCTGCAAAAATATAAAAAACACTGAAAATAAGCGCCAAACAAACGGAAAAATTTTTTATAAAGAAAAATCGAAAATATCGGGACACCTGACTATCACGGCATTGCAATAAGCCCAAAATTGTCATTAGACTCTTTTTGATCTGCTCAATTTGGGTCTTTATCGGGCTTTTTCAGCGGTAGCGTTTGGACGGTTCGCAAG
>JBEIJQ010000109.1:0-10626 GCA_040380145.1 Lewinellaceae bacterium
CACTTGCCGTCCATGAAAAATTCCTTCACCACCACCGTGCGCCCCAGCGAAGTCTGTGTGGCCTTGTAGGTGATCCCGAAACCGCCCTGGCCGAGCAGGGTGTCGATCCGGTAACGATCATTGGACAGCAGGGTGCCGATGGGCAGGGTGTGCGTTTGTTGCATGGAATATAGAATTTTTGCAAAAATAATTTTTTGTTTGGGAAAAATGCAGGTGTTTATAAAGAAGCGCTTTGGGGCTGGAATCGGGATTTTGACCATTTGGGGCAAAATTGTCATTGGAATCGTCGTGCCCGACTAATTTGTCTGAATCAGGATTTACAGGATTTTAGGATTTGCAGGATTTTTTTCGCACCTGTTGACCGGTAAGATTTCCTTACAAGGGGATTTTCGATTTTCTATATCCTCAAATCATCACAAAATTGTCATAGTGAACGTCGTGCCCGCCTCTTTTGTCTGAATCAGGATTTTCAGGATTCAAGGATTTTCAGGATTTTTTTCGACCCTGTTGAACGGTAAGATTTCCTTATAAGTCGCTCTTCGATTTTCGATGGCATCTTCTATATTTTTTAGCCTGTATTTCAGCCTTTTGCAACCAGCAATTTCCAATATCGGACAATAGAATTTTTTTCCCAATGACCATTTTGGGCTCCCAAAAAAAAACCGCCCCGGCACATTGCCGGGACGGTCTTTGTCTTTGGGCTCTTCACGCCGACCGATGATCAATTTCGCGCCACCACGATCTGCTTCGTGACCACCGCATCGCCGCTCACGACCCGCAGGAGGTAAGTGCCGGCGCTCATGGCACCGAGATCGAACTGGGCCAGGTTGGCGCCGTTCAACTGCTCGGAGGCTATCAGGCGGCCCTGCAGGTCGAACACCTGGGCATAACCGGACACTTCCCGATCAAACGAAAGCGTGAACGCTCCATCGCTCGGGTTAGGGAATACCTTGAAATCCAAAGGATTGCCCGCCTCGATTCCGGATTGGAAAGTCAAGCGCGGCAACACGCCGGTGAACTCAAAGGCCCCCATGTCCACGCCCAATCCTTGCGGACGGGCCGTACCATCAATATCCACCGTCGGAGCGCCGACGGCCGTACCGGCATCGAGTGCCGGTGACCCGGCGGAGAGATGGAAATCGCCGTTGGTTTCGTCCACGAACAATGCGTCCCCGAAGATCACGCCCGCGCCGCAGTTGAGCGATCCCGTACCGGACGCGTGGGCCGCACAAGAAGGCAGGTCGAGCAACGAGTACGAAACATTGGTCACGGCAGACGGATCGGCATTCCAGAAGGCTTTGCCGCCCACGTTGAAAGTCGTGTTTTGGCGGAAAATCGAGTTCGTGACGGTTACTGTTCCGCCAGTGGTCACCGCACTGTTGAAAATGGCCGCTCCGTTGCCGTTGCACATGTTGCCGAAGAAAGTGCAGTTGTTGACCGAAGTCGAGCCCACGGTATTGATCAGCAAGGTCTGGGCGATCGCACCGCCGGAGTTGTTGGGCGCAACGTTATTGGCAAACAGCGAATTGGAAACGGACAGTTGACCGGTGGTTCCCGCCACATTGGCGCTGCTGGTGGTCTGCAGGATGGCTCCGCCGCGTCCCGTGGCATAGTTTTCGAGGAATCTCGACCGGGCAACGGTCAATCGGCCGGTGGCACCGCGAGTCACTTGGTTGGTAAGCACCCCACCGTCTTTGGCCCCGTTGGCATAGAAAGTGCACCTGTTGACAGTGGTCTGGTTGTTGGCACCGGCCAATTCACTGTACACGCAAACCGCCCCCGCGAAGGTCGTCACGGAGTTGCCCTCAAAATAACTGCTGTCGATCAGACTGTTCAAAATACCCGCGCTGGCATAGTTGAAAATAGCCCCCGCAGTCGATGCCGAGTTCGTGATGAAAGTCGAACCACCGAAATTGCAGGTCAGGGAACCTCCTCCGCGCACGTAATTGTGGCAAACGCCGCCGCCCGCTCCGGCAGAATTGTTTTGGAAAAGGCTACCGGTAATGTTCACCTCGGCGAGTCCGGTGGCATTTACCCAGTTTTCGATGGCACCGGCCTTTTGCGTAGTGCTGTTGCCCGTGAACGTACAGTTGGTGATCGTGGTATTGATGCGTCCGTTGGTCTGGGTCAACGAATACAGGGCTCCTGCCGACGTAGCGCTGTTGTTTTGGAAGAAAACATTGTTGAAAGTCGGGTTGGTACGCCCTCCGCCCTGCGCGAGGATATAACCGCCGGCACCTCTGTTGGCCGAATAGTTGTTGATGATTCGGCAATTCTGTATCGTCGGGCTTGAAACGGCCGTCGCTGTGGTGGCTTGGATGCAGAATCCGCCGCCGTTGGCCGACACCATATAAGCATCCCGTACATGGAATCCATCCACCGTGACATTGGTACCCACATTGTTGGCATAGACCAGTCGCGCGCAGTTGTCGGTATTCACGCCTTGAACTCCGATATCTCCCGATAGGTTGGTGATGTTGGTTTCCCAGTTCCGGTCAGTCAGTTGGCAGCCGCCGGATTCCGAGAAGCCCCCATACAGGGAAACATTGGCTTTGAGCGTGAAAGTGGAGGTTTTCAATGCTCCCGGACGGTAGGTGCCCTGGGCGACCCAGATCTGCTTGCCAGCGGTGGCGGCGGTGAGTGCGCTAGACAGACTCACGTAAGCGTTCGCCCAAGAGGTGCCGTTGTTGGCCCCGACGGCGTTGTCGTTCACATAGATCACGTTGGCGGGCGCCGTGACGGCCGTGGCCACCACGTTCGTAGAGCAAGTGTTGCCGCTTTCGCTGACCGTGACACTGTACGTGCCCGATGTATTGACGCTGATGCTCGCCGTGGTGGCACCGGTCGACCAAAGATAGTCGGTGGGCACACCGGCCGAACCGGCCGTCAGGACGGTCGAACTGCCGGCACAGAAGGTGACCAATCCATTGGGCGAAATCGTCGGTGTACAACCGCAGTTGGTGTACGCCACCGAATGCGTGGCCGAACTTGTGCAGCCATGCGCATTGGTGATGGTGACGCCGTACACGCCCGGAGAGGAAACGACGATGTTGGAAGTCGTTTCCCCGGTCGACCACATCATCGTTCCATCGCCCGAAGCTGTCAAAGTAACAGCAGATCCGAGACAGGTGGTGTCTTGCCCTTCAATGGACGCTTCTACGCCCGGGCCGCAGAGCGGATCCGCACAATCCGTCAAGCCATTCAGATCATCGTCGATGCCGTTGTCGCAGGTTTCGGCGGGACAGACCGTTACGGTGGTACCGGCAGAAGCGGTGCAACTGCCGGCTGTGGCCGTCACCGTGTAAACACCCTGCTGGGAAACCGAAATCGACTGCGTCGTGGCACCGTTAGACCAGAGATAAGCACTGCCACCACTGGCCGACAAGGTCAACTGATCGCCCGCGCCGCACAGTTCGGTGTCGGCCGCGTTGATCGCCACCAAGGGAGTTCCCACCGTGATCTGCACCGTATCGGTCTGGCCGGGGCAAGCACCGTTGGCCGGTACCGTCCAAACAAAGGTGTTCGCGCCATTGGACAACCCGCTCACGGCAGAAGTCGGACTAGCGGCGTTGGCGAAGACGCCCGTACCGGAGGCAAGGCTCCACGAGCCTGTTCCGGTGGCCGCCAAGATGGCCGAGGTTGCGCAGACCGTTTGATCGGCCCCTGCATTGGCCATCACCGGTTGATCCACCGTCACATTGGCAGAAGCCGTGGCCGTGCATCCGAACGAGTTGGTACCCGTCACGGTATAGGTGGTGGAAGCAAGTGGCGCGTCCGTTCCCGTGGAGGCACCGTCGTTGGCGATGGCCCCCCATTGGTAGGTCGCCGCGCCAGAGGCCATCAGGGTGACCGTTCCGCCCGCGCAGATCGCCGGAGCGGACGGGGTCAGTTGGGTATTGGGCAACGGGTGGACCGTCACGGTATGAGTGGCGGTATCGGTACAGCCGTGGGCATTGGTAACGGTGGCACTGTAGGTGCCCGTTGCTGCAACGACGATCGCAGCGGTCGTTTCTCCCGTGGACCACAGGATCGTTCCGTCGCCCGAGGCCGTCAGCGTGGCCGAGACGCCCGCACAGAAAGAGGAAACACCGGAAATCGAAGCGTTTTGCGCAGCGGCACAATCCGAATCCGAACAATCCGTCAAACCGTCCGCATCGTCGTCGAGACCATTGCCGCAGATTTCGGTCTGGCAGGCCGTGACGACCATGCTCGCCGTGGCCGAACAGCCCCCGTTGCTCACCGTCACCGTGTAGGTTCCAGCAGCGGAAACATGGATCGTCGAAGTGGTTTCACCAGTGGACCACAGGTAGGACAATCCTCCTCCCACGATCAAGGTTGCCATGTCGCTCGCGCCACATACAACGGTATCCAAACTATAGAATGCAATAGTCGGATTGTTCACCAAGATCAAAACGGTGTCCGTGGCCGGCCAGCAAGAGCCGTTCGTGGCGGTCCAGACCAAGTAGTTGGCTCCGTGGGAAAGGCCGTTTACGATGGTCGTCGGATCGTGCTCGTCCACAAAAACAGCCGTGCCGCCTGGGGCATTGCTCCAAGTTCCGGTACCAAAGGTCAACGGAACGGCCGCCAATTGGGTGGTTGTATCGCAGACCGTTTGATCGGGGCCCGCGTACACCAAAGGAAATCCGATCACTTGCACCAAGAACGAAGCCGTACTGGAATTGCCGGCCGCATCGGTGGCCGTGTACACCACGACCGTGCTGCCCGCGCTGAAAGTATCCCCGGACTGGTGGTTGGAAGTCAGCGAGGAAACTCCGCAATTGTCAATGGCTTGGACCGCTCCCCAAGTGATCACCGGCGGACAAATTCCCTGATCTGCCGTGTAGGTGATGCTGCCCGGCAGATTGAAGATCAGGGGCGCTTGATTGTCGGGAACCACGCCGATCTGGACGCCCATCGTCACCAACAATCCGTTTGCGTCGGTGACGCTCACCGTGTAAAGACCGGTTCCGGCGATCAGGGTCGGCCCAACCTGGCCATTGCTCCAAAAATAGTTGAACGGAGCCACAGCGCTGGCCGTATCCGTCACAGTGACCACCGCTTGGCCGTCTTCCTCTCCGATGCAAGATTCCGGCGAACTGCTCACGCCGAGGACAAACCCACCGATGAGGGTCGATGTGTCGTTGTCGTCGTAGGTGTATTCGAGGGTGGACGAATTGATGATTTCGGCCAAGATCGTCGTGGAATTGTCGGTGACCAGCCAATATACCGGCGGAGCCACCACCGCGCTGTCGTTGGCGGGCACGCTGACATGCGCCTGTCCGATCAAAATGGTATCGAGTTGATCGTTGATGTACGAATAAACCACATCGGCTTCGCAATCCACATCGCCCGAGTTTCCGATCCTGGTGACCAGTTCGATGTATTCTCCATTGGCGGGATTGGTGTTGCTGGCCTGAAGCACTTGGAAGAAAAGATTGGCCGATTGGCCGACCACCACGGCACGGGTGGCCTTGTTGTTCAATTCCTGCACCTCGGCGATAACGGAATCTGCGTCGATGAACACCCGGGCCACGTGCACGCCTTGTACGGTGGAAGACCACGGTTTGGTGAAACTCACCGTGTTGAAATCCCCGTGCATCAGACCGGGCACCATCAAGGAGTCGTGGCGCGTGTTGTCCAAAATCAACAAGAACTTCATCATGTCGTTCACATTGTTGTAGCCGATGTTTTCATAAGTCACATCGAAAGTGATGGGCTCGGAAATATCGGGGTTCAACAACGACGGGTTGATGTACTGCGAAAGCACGCGCATATCGGGATCGTCCACGATCACCAGGTCGACGATGAGCTGGTTATTGGTCTCGTCACATTCCGCGTACACGCTGTTGGGGTCGGAAGTCATGCGGACTTGATAGGTGCCCGCTTGGGAGAAAGCATAAGGCAGAGCCAAAAACACGCCTTGCGGACAGTAGCAATTGAGCTCCACGTTGTTTCTAGTGGCCGTTCCGATGGGAGTCCAAGCGGGAATGCCCGGCCCCATCACTTCGAACAGTACATCGACCGAACTGGCGTCGTACAGATGTTGTACATCGAGACCGATGTAAAAACTCACCGGCTCGTTGATCTGATAGGTTCTGTTCCAAAAGTTTGTCCAACACATCGGTACCGGCGCGTATTCATAACACATGTTGTCGGCAATCGTGTTGTCCAAATCGTTCGATTCGAACACCTCGTTGAACACATCGGCGACCAAAGTCAGGGTGGTGGTAGCGGGAGCGGGCGCGATCACGCCAGGAACCGTGAGCACCGTTGACTGGCCAGGGTTCAAAGTTCCGGGGAACACCACTGGATAGGTGATGTTCAAGCCTCCGCTCAGCACGAAATGCACCGTAAAGGGCCCCACTGCGGGTGAGTTGCCGGAATTTTGCAAAGTACCTACCAATGTAGTGGACACCCCAGCGTTGGGATCCTGGGGCTGAACATCGAAATTCTCGCAACCCGCCCAAGTCAAGTTCGCTTGGCAAGCGATTACCGAGAAATTGAACACGCCCACATTGTTGATTTCGGAACATTCGGAGATAACGCCGCCCGTAATCGTGGGTATATCGCAACGGAGCACGAAATAATAACTGCCGGGGGCGCCTATGATGTTGGGGACGGTGATCTGATCGATTTCGCCCGGCTCCAAATTAGTTTCCGTCTTAGACCATACTCCCATGCTCACTCCTCCACCGGTAAAGAGTTCTGCTTCCACCGTAAACGGACCGCCGGTTGCGACGGTACCCGAATTTCTATACGACAAATACCAGTTGTTGAGATTGCACAGGTAGAAAAAAGTCTGCGGACCTGCCCAAGGAACGATATCGGGGCAGGCCGGCAAAACCGTCAAGGAGCCGCAGCGGTGGTTGTTGGCATCGCTGGTCTCGACCACCAAAAGCGTGGCGTCGGCGTGCGCACAAACCGTGTATGTACCGGTGGCCGGGAAATTCATCAACTGGGTGTAGGTGAAGGTGGCGCCCGCCGCCAAAGGAGGCACTATCACCGGAACCAGTGCCGGAGCGCCGCCGGTCTGCGTCAAGGTCAACAGCGTGTTGATGGTCGTGGGTGCGCAACCGAAATTGGTGACTGTGACCGTCAAGGTGGAATTGCCGGGACCGATCAAGGGATTGGGCGAAAAAGACACTTCGGGCACCAGATCGGGCAAACAAGGCGGCGCATTGACCACGAAATTGTCGGTAAATGTACCCGTCAAAGTGTAATCGGTCACCTCTCCGGAAATCGTGTACAATCCCGGCGGGATCGGGGTCGGGAAGGTGTGGCTGAATTGTCCGTAGGAATTGGTATAAACGCTGTATTGTGCCCCGGTCTCCACGATCTCGAAATCGACCGTTGCTCCGGCGCAGCTGGAATCCTGCAAGGGAACGGCCGTGCCCGTGTAGTAGCAGGTTCCAGACAAGGTGGTCCATTGGTTGGGGGCCGACCAAGATACCGGCGGAGTCACGTTCGTATAGCAGATGATGGTGCCCGGCAGATTGAAGTTGCCGTTGACAAATGGACGGATCGCGCGGTTGTCCAACTCGTTGGGCTCGGCGATTGCATTTGTCCAATCGATGAACACCTCCATCGGGCACCAAGCCGGCACCAACGGTGTGGTGATGGTCCAAGTCACCGTGGTCGTTCCGTGGGCGGGCACCAAGTTCACCAATTGGTCGGGATAGCTGATCAGAGGATCATACTGATTGACCAAGTGCACATAAAAGTTGGTCGCGTCAAAATCAGAATAGTTGTGCACCACCGCGCTGACCGTGATGGATTCGCCTGGAACGGGGTGCGGATTGCTGAACGTGATGTCGTTGGCAAAAATCGAAATGTCCACCGAATCGACCACATTGGGATAGTCGAACGGGCCGAAAGTGGTCGTGCAACCGGCGGCGTCCGTGGCGATTATACGGGTCTGGTAGTTGATCCCCGTGGCCAATCCGCTGGTGTTCACCAAATACAGTTTTCCGTTCAATACATTCAAGTCGGAGGGATCTGCTTCCAACATCACGAGGCTGCGGTCGTTCGGATTGGCAAAAAATCCGTTCCCTTCATAATCCAAAATCGCCCGCGGGTAAGAAGCCTGCGGCAGATCGCCGTCCGCGTCGTAATACACCACTTCAAAGAAGTAGTCCATGTAAGGATCCCCGTTGATGGGATTGACCACCGAGGCAACAAAGCCTGGGTTGCCGGAATAAGTCAAAGAAGGCGCTTGGTTGTTGACCGTCACGGTCATATCGGCAGTGCCGGTGCAACCGCTCGCGCTGGTCGCCGTCACCGTGTAGGTCGTGGTCAACAAGGGGCTGACCGTTATGGATTGCCCCGTTTGACCGTTCGACCAAGCATAGGTGTTGCCATCCGAAGCCAAGAGCGTCACCGAGTTGCCGCCGCAGATGCTCGGACTGCTCGGCGTGATGGTGGGTGCCGGATTCGGCGAGGCGTAAATGGTACGGCTTGTAGAGCCCGTACAGCCGTTCGCATCCGTCACCGTCACCGTATAAGTGGTATTGACCACCGGACAAATATTGATTGTTTGGGTCACCGCTCCGGTGGACCACAGATAGGCTGTGCCGACCGATGCCGAGATTTCGGCGCAGGAACCCACGCAAATGTTTGCCCCGCCGGGCACCAGCGTGGTGGGGGCAAACAAGATTTCGTTCACGGCCATTTGGACCGAGGTCGTACAGCCGTTGGCATGGGTGACCGTCACGCGATAGTTGCCCGTGCCGGATGCCGTGATCGCCGGGGTCAAGGCACCGGTGCTCCAAACGTACGAGTCTCCCCCACTGGCCGTCAGGACAACCGAACCTCCGGCGCAGAAAGTCGTCGGACCGGAAGCCGTGATCGCAGCCGTCGGATTGCTGTTGACCGTGACCGTTGTTTCGGCCGTACCGGTGCAACCGTTCACGTCGCTCACCGTCACGGCATAAGTGGTGGTCGTAGCCGGACATACGTTGACGGTGGCACCGAAAGCCCCGTTGGACCAATGGTAAACCATCCCGCCAGTCCCCGTCAAAACGGTGCACCCCCCGGCGCAAATCGCGGCCGGCAAAGCCGTGGCGGTCGCCATCGGATTGCTGTTCACCGTGACCATCTGCGCCGCGGAAGCCGTGCAACCGTTTTCGTCGGTGGTGGTCACCGTGTAATTGCCCGAAGCGGATACCGTGATCGTCTGCGTATTCGCACCATTGGACCAAGCATAGGAAACCGCCGCCGGAATCCCATTCGCCGTCAAGTCCACCGATCCGCCGTCACAAAGCGAGGTAGCCCCCGATGGAGCGATGCCGACCGAAGAAGCATTGACCGTGACCGTCTGTTGGGCCGATGCGGAGCAGCCATTGGCATCCGTCACAAAAACAGTGTACACGCCGCTGGCAGAAACCGTGACGGCTTGCGTAACCGCTCCATTGCTCCAAGCGTAGGAAACACCGCCCGCAGCCGTCAAATCCACCGAACCGCCACTGCAGAACACCAACGGGCCGGAGGGCGAGATCAAAGCAATGCTGGCGGGATGCACGGTGACTTCCATGGAAGCGGATGCCGTACAGCCGTTTGCGTCGCTCACCGTCACCGTGTAGGTGGTGGTGGCCGCCGGACAGACCAGAACGGTTGCATCGGCCATGCCGTTGGACCAAACGAAAGAAACGCCGCCGGTCGCCGTCAGATTGATACAGGCGCCGTAGCAAATGATCGGTGCCGCTGCTCCACTCGAAATGGCCGCGGTCGGGGCCCCGTTCATGGATACTATTTGCGAGCCGGAAGCCGTGCAGCCGTTTTCATCTGTCGTGGTCACCGTGTAATTACCCGCGGCAGAGGCCGTGATCGTCTGCGTGTTCGAACCGTTCGACCAAAAATAAGAAACCGCTGCAGGTATGCCGTTGGCCGTCAGATCCACCGAACCACCTTCGCAGATCGAGGTCGGTCCCGACGCAAGGATGGCAACCGAAGAGGCGTTGACCGTGACGGTCTGTTGGGCCGAGGCTGTACAACCGTTGGCGTCGGTGACAAAAACCGTGTACACCCCGCTGGTCGAAACCGTGATGGAAGGGGTGACCGCTCCGTTGCTCCAAGCGTAGGAAACACCGCCGCCGGCCGTCAGATCCACCGAACCGCCGTTGCAGAAAGTCAATGGGCCGCTCGGGGAAATGAAAGCAATGGCCATATTGACAGCCACTGCTTGTTGGGCCGAAGCCGTACAACCGTTCGCATCCGTGATCGTCACTTGATAAAGACCATTGGAACTCGCCGTGATCGTTGCAGTCATTTCGCCTGTGCTCCAAGCGAAGAAAACACCGCCGCCGGCGGAAAGATCCACTGATCCACCGTTGCAGAACATAGTGGGGCCGTTCGGGAAAATCGAAGCACTACTTACATTTTCGACCACCGCCTGTTGAGCCGAAGCCGTGCAGCCGTTTGCATCGGTGGCCGTCACTTGGAAAATGCCATTGGAAGACACGGTGATCGTGGCCGTGATTTCACCTGTGCTCCAAGCATACGAAACACCGCCGCCGGCCGTCAAATCCACCGATTGTCCGTCGCAGAAGGTTGTCGGGCCATTGGCAGAAACAAACGCCGTGGCCACATTTTCCTGCACAAATTGCTGCGCAAAAGCAGTGCAACCGTTGG
>JBEIJQ010000110.1:0-10556 GCA_040380145.1 Lewinellaceae bacterium
GCCTCTGGGAGAACTCCAACAGCTTCGAAAATCCAGTGTGTTACGATTCCTAATGACAATTTTGGGATAAATCACCGTTCAGACAAAAGAGGCGGGCCACGACGTTTCCAATGACCATCTTGGGCTTGCGGGAGCCATACCGCAACTCTGCCGCTGTTGAAAATTACCAGCGGCGTAACCATTAAATGGCGGCGTGGCCTATATTTGGGCGGTGTGAACTTTTGGTACCTCCACAAACCCCGTGAGCGATGATTTCCAAAGAAGAACTGGAGCAGCTGCTTCCTCAATTGGAACAGGACAGGATAGAAAAAACCGTATCGGTGAACGATGCGCAGAAATTCGGAGAAGCGATCTGTGCATTCGCCAATGATCTGGCCAATCACGGGCAGCCTGGGTATTTGATCGTGGGGGCACACGACAACGGCGCCAAGGCCGGCATGACCATCACCGAACAGAATCTGCAGACGCTGTTGGCTTTCAGGTCCGATGGCAGGATCGTGCCGCCACCCAGCCTGGTGGTATCAAAATTTGAGTATCCCGACGGTGAATTGGCCGTGGTCGAGGTGCAGCCCCATTTTCTGCCGCCGGTGCGCTTCAACGGGCGTGTTTTTGTGCGAGCGGGCATCCGCCGGGGAATTGCGAACGAAGCCGATGAAAGGATCCTGACCGAAAAGCGAACGGCCTTTGCGCGGTCATTTGACGTGTTGCCCTGCAAAGGCAGCGGTCTGGACGACATCAGCATGGAGCTGTTCAAACTGCGGTATTTGCCATCCGCCATTGCGGCCGATATTTTGGCGGAAAACGGGCGTGACCTGAAAGGTCAGTTGGCATCGCTCAAATTTTTCGATCTGAAGGAAGATTGCCCTACCTATGCGGGCATTTTGATGTTCGGCCTCAATCCCAGGTATTTTGTGCCGGGCGCTTTTGTGCAATTTGTTCGTTTCAAGGGCGATGACGAGATAAGCGATTTCGAATTTGAGCACCGCTTCGAAGGCGACCTGACCACTCAGCTCGGCCAAATGGAAGAATTTATCAAGGCCAACATCGTCAAAACGGTCTTGCCGGAGCTGGGCGGGGATTATGTGGCCAATTACCCCTTGGTCGCGGTCAAAGAACTGTTGTTCAATGCGGTCATCCACAAGGATTACCAGTCCAACGGCCCCATTCGTTTTTACGAATTTTCAGACCGCATCGAGATCTCCAATGCGGGGAGCCTGTACGGCAAGGCGAGGCCCGAAAATTTTCCCAACGAAAACGATTACCGAAACCCTGCTTTGGCGGAGGCCGTCAAGAATCTGGGTTTTGTCAATCAGTTCAGCGTGGGCGTGAAGAGAGCCAAAGCCGCCTTGCAGAAGAACGGAAATCCCGAGCCGCTGTTCATCACCGACCAGCCCGCTTCTTTCATGGTGAAAATATACAAAAGGCGCTGATATGAAGAAAATCGTGTTCTTCAACAACAAAGGCGGCGTGGGCAAGACCACCCTGGTATACCATTTCACGTACATGTTGGCGGAGCTCGGTCACCGCTGCTTGGCCGTAGATCTCGATCCACAGGCCAATTTGAGTTCCATGTTTTTGTCCGAGGAAGAACTGGAGCGCATCTATCGGCAAGAGACCAAGCGAGAGACCATTGTTTCCGGTATCGAGCCCTTGGACAGGGGGCTGGGCGATATTGCACCGGTAAAAGCGCATGCCATCACCGACAAGATCGGTTTGTTGGCCGGGGATTTGAATTTGTCGTTGTTCGAGGACAAGCTCAGCGCCAACTGGAGCAAATGCATAGATGGGGATGAGGCCGCGTTTCGAATTGTCTCCTCTTTTTCCAGGATCATTGAAAACGAGGCCAATAATTTCGGAGCGGATTTCTGTGTCATAGATGTAGGCCCCCACTTTGGCGCCCTGAACAGGGCAACTCTGATTGCAGCGGATTTTCTGGTCGTGCCGATGGCCGCCGATTTGTTTTCCCTGCAAGGGCTGAGGAACCTGGGCGATCGCCTGAAGATTTGGAAGACCGAATGGGCCGACAGAAGTTCCCGCAATCGGGCAAAGGATATTTCCCTGCCCAAGGGAGATATCAAACCCCTGGGATATGTGGTCATGCAGCATGGCATCAAGGAAGGCCGGCCGGTACAATCTTATCTGAAATGGGCCAACAGAATACCCTCCGTTTTTCACGAACATGTATTGGGCGATTCCAGCGTATCAGGCCAAACCATCGAAACGGACGACAATTGCTTGGCTTTGTTGCGGCACTACCACAGTTTGATTCCCATGGCGATGGAGGCGAGGAAGCCCATTTTTTTGTTGCGGCCAGCCGATGGGGCCATCGGGGCTCACTACCAGGCGGTATCCAAAGCGTACGCCGACTTCAAGCTTTTGGCGGAAAAAATACTGGAAAGGATGGGTGCCTGATTCGCAAGGTAGTCGCTCCGTGCCGGCCTTTACCGAATCAGGGGAATGTGCAGGATTGTTTGCCGCAGCTGAAAAATATCGGCGGAGTAAACATTAAAAGGCGGCGTGGACTATATTGGGGATCAAAGCTGTTGTCTTACTGATGCGCTACATCACTGGAAATGTATTGGAGGCCAATGCTCAGGCTGTCGTTCCTCCAGCGGCTGAAAAAAATTAAGATTTTTCTTTTACCATAAAGTGGCGTTATCTATATTTGCGCCTTGAAAATTAAGCACCAAACCAAGTCGGCTATCTGCCGCCTTCCGTTTTGAAGACGTTATACCTTATTTCAGGCAACTTTTTTTCTCCTGTCACAGCTTATTAGGATACCTACTGGTTCAAGAATGGAGTAGGCAGAAGACCTTCAAAAATCGAATAGTTGCTTTTAAGGAAATCTTACCGTCCAGTATAGCCGAAAAAATCCTGTAATCCTTGAATACGGTAATCCTGATTCTGACAAAAGAGGAGGGCACGACGTTTCTAACGACAATTTTGGGCTTATATCCGGACGACGGCCTCCTTGGCCTACTACTACTTATCCCTTGATCGTCATCACCCATAGACCGCTATCCCTCCATGCCCATCACCGATACCGCGCGGGTTTTCGCTGACTTTTTCGCCTCTGACGAACGGCTGAACCCCCTACTCGAGGCCCTTTACCAGAAAATGGGGGAGGGGCATCTCTGCCTCGACTTGGAAGACGATCTGTCGGAGGATTCCCCGCTGGTGGGCAGCATCGAGCAAACCGATCGGCCTTTTATCGTGCATGGGAAGCGGCTGTACACGGGGCGTTTTTTTCATTACGAGAGCCGGATCGTAGAAAAGTTGCAAGAATTGGCCCGGGCGGAGGCGGTCCCTTCTTTTCGGGAGGAGGTGGTGGAGCATATCCGTCGGCACATCCAATCCAAGGACACGCATGAGGAGGTGGCTGCTTTCAGCGATGCGGAAAAGCCCGATTGGCAGCTGGTGGCCGCGGTAACGGCCTGCACCAAGCGTTTGTGCCTGATCACCGGCGGGCCGGGCACCGGCAAAACCACCACCGTGGCCAAGATCCTTTCGATCTTGAACCAACAGCAGCCGGGCCAGCGCATCGAATTGGCCGCGCCCACCGGCAAAGCGGCGGTGCGGATGAAGGAATCCCTGATCAAATCGGCCGAAAACCATCCCGGGCTGGGCATCGAGCAGCTGGTCAAAGAGCTCAAGCCCAAAACCATCCACCGCCTGTTGGGGGCCAATTTCCAATCGCCCTTTTTCAAATCCAACCGCCAGCACCCGCTGGAGGCAGATGTGCTGATCGTGGACGAGTGCTCCATGATCGGCGCGGCGCTTTTCGCCAAGATGCTGGATGCCCTCCACTCGAACACCCGGCTGATCCTGCTCGGGGATTCCAACCAGCTTTCTTCGGTCGAATCGGGCAGCGTGTTCGGCGACCTCTGCGCCCTCACGGCCGAAACCGAGAACCGCTTCGATGCGGACACGGTCCGGTGGCTGAATGCTATGTCCCGCGAGGATCGTTTGCTGTCGGATCGCTTGGTGTCCGAGGGGCGCAAGACCTGCCTCGACGGGCATGTGGTGCGGCTGCACAAGACCTACCGCTACGACAGCACCTCTGCCATTGGCCGGCTCACGGCCAGCATCAATGCGGGCAACGAGGAAGCGGTGCAGGAATACCTGCAAAACCCCGATGAACAGCTATCGATTTACCACGAATATCCCTCCCGGATCATCGAAGAATTCGCCGGTTTCTACGAGGACTACCTCACCGAGCCGAACATCGACGAGGCGCTGAAAAAACTCAACAAAACCCGCATTTTGTGCGCGGTGCGCGAAACCCTGCAGGGCGTCAAGCAACACAACCTGTTGGTAGAGGCGCATTTGAAAAAAAGGTTCAAGGACCATCCCCGCGTGATCTTCCGGCCATCGGCCACCGATTTTTACCACAACCAGCCGATTCTGGTCACCCAAAACCTGAACGAGCTCGATCTGTTCAACGGCGATGTGGGCATCGTGCGGGAGGCGGAGGGCAAGAAAATGGCCTATTTCCCCTGTACCGGCGAAGAAAACGAATACGGCCGCATCAGCGACACGCTCAAGGCCATCCATCCGGGGCTGATCACCCACTGGGAAACGGTATTCGCTATGACCATCCACAAAAGCCAGGGATCTGAGTTCGAACGCGTGTTGGTGGTGTTGCCCAAGAAAACCGACCACCGGCTGCTGACCCGCGAACTGGTCTATACCGCCATCACGCGCGGAAAAAAGGGCGGCAAAGTGGTGGTGGAGGCCGGGGAGGGCGTGATCGTGGAAGCGATCCGCGGCAGGATTTCGCGGATTTCCGGTATTGCAGATCGTTTAACCAACCATTCAGCATAATGGGACTTTCCGTGCACACCTACTCCCGGCCAGAGGAGGCCATACCGCATTTGTGCGAAAAAGTAAAAGCGCTGCCCGGCGTTTTTGCTCCGGTATGGATCATCACCGGTCACCAAGAGACCAACGACTGGCTCACCGAGGCCATGGCCCGAGAGCTGAACATTTCCGGCCATGTCCATTTCCAAAGTCCCCAAGACTTGGTGTGCATGGTGCACCATTTCCTCGAGGCCGGTCGGCCCCGGTCGGAGTGGCTCAAGCAGGAGGTGATCACCTGGTTGATCGATGACGCGCTGGCCTCGGCAGACACCGACAAACTCACCCAGTACTTTGCCGGCAACCCCTTGAAGCGCTATGCCCTGTCGGTGGAGGTGGCCGCCCTTTTCGAGCAGTACCAGACCGATAGTCCGGCGCTGATCAGGAGCTGGAACGAGGGAAATCCCGTGCACGACAACGCCGAGGACGGCCACTGGCAGTGGGCCATTTGGAAAAAACTGAAAGCCTTGGCCGGAGATCGGTTTGCCGATCTGCCCACGCTCTGCGATCAGATCCGGGAGGGGCTGCAGGACGATCAAAAGGTGGCCGTCCTCCAAGCAAAGTTGCCCCAGTTGCATGGTTTCGGCGGGTTGGCCTACACGCAGGATTTTGTCCGGTTGCTGGAAGAGCTATCCCGGCACATCGAGGTGATCATCTATCGGCACGACCTTATCACGCCCGGTGCCGGCCACGAGGTGACCGGGCGCCTGGCCACCTATGCGGCGCACGAACAACGGTTGTTCGAGGGATTCGAGCCTACCGCGTTATCGGCCGTGCAGCCGCCCCGGTCGGGCTCCAGCCTCTTGCAACAGGTGCAGGCCCGTCTTCGGGGCGACCAGCTTCCTGTCCGCCCCGTAGAAGCGGGCGACGACAGCATCGGCATCCATGCGCATTATACCGTCGATCGGGAGGTGGAAGGCCTGTACCATTACCTGATCCGGCAATTTGAATCGGATCCCACTCTGGGGCAGCGGGATATATGTGTGGTTTGTCCGGACATCAAGCGCTATGCCCCGGCCATCAAAACATGGTTCGAGCGCGAATCTTTCAAAATAGCCTGCACCTTTTACGACACGGGCCACCGTTTCCACCGATCGCCCTATCCCGCGCTGGAGGCGTTGCTCCGCTTGGATGCGGACGAATTTACCTCGTCCAAGGTGATTTCCCTGCTCGATTTCTCCTACATCCGCGAAAAGTTCGGCCTCACGGAGGATATTTCGCTCCTGAAGCGGATGCTCAACGAAGCCAACATCCGGCACGGGTTTGCGGGCGACCCGGACAAAGAGACCCATCTGGTTTCGTGGGAGTATGGGTTCAAGCGCCTGTTGTACGGCGCTTGTTTGAAACCGGGCATCGCGCATCCCGTCCAATTTGCCGGGGCCGAGTTTACGCCGGTCGATTCCTTTGAGGGTGCGGAGGTGGACCAGATCGTGCGCTTGTACCACTTTGTCCGCACGCTCCACGACTGGCTGAAAAGCAGGGAGGAAAGCAGGACGCTGGAGGAATGGGTGGCTTTTACCGATGCCCTGACCGTGGAGATCTTTTTGGAGGTAAAAGAACACGATCCCTTGAAGTTTAACCGGATTTTGGAAAGCCTGTCCGTGGCCCATTCTTTTTTACCGGAAAAAAAAGTGTATTTTCAGACCTATCGGCACTGCATGTTGTCGGCTCTTGCCCGAATGGAGCCGGCCGAAAAAAGCGGGTTTGGCGGCGTGCGTTTCATCGCCCCCAACGCCTATCTGTCGGCCCCGGCCCGGATCTATGCGTTTCTGGGCATGAACGGAGAGGTTTTTCCCCGAAACAGCCATCGGCTGAGTTTTGATCTGAGCGATCCGGCGCTGCCCCAAAAGTCGGATTGCGATCGGCACCTGTTCTTGAATTTCCTGTTGGCGCCCCGCGACAAAGTGTTCATCAGCTACCTCGGCCGCAACGTCAAAAACAACGACAGCATCCCGCCGTCTGCCTTGCTGGAGGAGCTTTGGACCGTGGTGCGGGAGTTTTCGCCTTCGGCAAAAGACCTGAAATCTTTCACCGTCCACCACCCGCTGCACAGTTTCAGTCAACAGTACGCCGAAGGCGGCAGCCGACTGGTCCGGTATGTGGAAAAAAAGTCCGACACGAGCCGGATTTGGAAAGAAAAGGCCTCCGATGCGGGCCGCAAAGTGTGGGAAGAGGACGATGATGGGCGGATCATTGTCCCGCTGGACCAATTGATCAGCTTTGTGGTAGATCCCATCAAGCACTACTACAACCGGGTTTTGCGGGTGTATTACTACGACCGGGAGCGGGAGACCGAGGAGCGGGAGCTTTTTGCGCTGGGCAACTTGGAAAAATGGGCCGTAAAAGACCGGGTATTGGCCGACCGGCTGACGGGAGTCCAAGATCAAGTCCGTCTGCGGTTCGAGCTCAAACAAAGCGGCGCGCTTCCGCTGAAGCATCTGGGGACCGTCGGTTACGATGAAGCTGAAGAGGCCGTCCGCGAAGCATTGGCCGCTATCGGGGATTGGGTACCGCACCGCGCTGAAATCGTCGAGGTGGAGGTGGCGATCGGTGACCGGTATCTGATCAAGGGAAAGATCCCATCCGTGGACAATCATGGGGCGAAGTATCTTTTTATCACCACTTCCAGTGATAAGCCCAAGTATCAGATACGCGCATTGATCAACCACCAGCTCTTGAAACTGGACGGCCGTTGGCCGAATATGGAGTTGAGGTACGTCGCTAAAAAAGACGGGATGTCGATCAATCTTCTCGGCGACCCGGAATTCATCCAAGCACTTTGCGATAAAATGGTGGAAGGCAGCGAGCGGTTGATTCCTTTTTACATTCATTGCCTGAATAATTTCGAGATCGGAAATCAGGAAAGCCTGCAGGAGCAGGCGATCCTCCGGTTGGAGGACACCAATGACGGGTACAATTTTTCGGATTATTTTGAAAACATCGTAAAGAAAGAGCTGCTGGACCAAAACGATTGTCGGCGGGATTTTGAAGCGATGTTCACTTTGACCAAAGGAATGGTCGATCGATATTTCTCAAAAAAGAAAAAACAATGAAACTGGAGGTTTTAAAAACACCCTTGGAAAAAGCCAATCTCATCGAAGCATCGGCGGGTACCGGCAAGACCTACTCCATTGCGGTATTGATGCTGCGGCTGTTGTTGGAGAAGAAAATGCCGATCGAAAAAATCCTGTTGGTGACCTTCACCGAGGATGCGGCCAAGGAGTTGAAAAGCCGCAGCGCCCATTTCATTCGTTCGGGGCTGATGGAGCTGGAACATCCGGGCTCCGTCGAAGACCCCAACATACGGGAGATCGTGGACAATGGCCCCCCGGAGGAGTACCGCCAGCTGCTGTCCCGGGCCCTTTTCGACATCGACAAGGCCAAGATCAGCACCATCCACAGTTTTTGCCAGCAGACGCTCACCGCGTTTGCTTTTGAAACCGGGCAATCCTTCGGAATGGAACTCTGGTCCAACATCGATGCCCTCATCGACCATGAGTTGAGTGATCTTTGGAGAAATGAAATGGCCGCAAAAGATCCGGAGATCATCCTGGCGGGCAAGCTGAACGAGTTCGACTGGTTCAAATCCGCGGTTGTGCAAGCGCTGAACGGCAAAACCTTGAAGGCGATCGGAGCCGGGCACAGCCAACTCGAAGTAGAACTGGCCGCTGTCATCGACCGGGTGGTGCCCCAAGTGAAAGAGCGCGTCGAGCGCAAAAACATCCTGACCTTCGACGATATGATCCGTGCCCTGCACCACAAAAAGGAGGATGAGCGGCTACAAAAATTCCTCAGGGCCCAATACGACGCTGTTTTTGTGGACGAGTTTCAGGATACGGACCTGCTGCAATATGAGATTTTCTACCATTTCTTTCAGCGGGACGGCGGGAAAGTGATTTTTTACATCGGAGATCCCAAGCAATCCATTTACAGTTTTCGGAACGCGGATCTGGATGTTTATCGCAGGGCAAAAGAGGAAATTGCGCACTCCGAGGGGCAATCGTGGCACATGAACGTCAATTTCCGATCCAGCAGAGAATTGTTGGATCGCTGCAACGAATTTTTCTGTTCTTCGGACGGATTTCATCCGTTTTCCTTTGATGTAAAGGGAGATCATGCCATTGAGTACCGAGCGGTGGATCCCAAGGAGCCGGAGGAAAATACAGGCTTACAGGACAGGGATGGTTCGGTGAAGTCTTTCGTGGTCCGGGAGTTCGACGGAGATGTGAACAAGGAACTGACCGATCGGATCCGCTATCTGTTGGGCGGGGGCGTCATGTTGAACGGACAACCGATCCGGCCGCGCGACATCGCCGTCATCATGCGGACCAACAAGCAGTGTCAAAAACTGAAGAAAGCCTTGTCCCAAGCGACCATTCCGGCCGTGGTGATGGACGATACGAGTATTTTTCACACGCAGGAGGCCACGACCTTGCAATATCTGTTGAAGGCTTTGTTGGAAACAACCGAGAGCAACATCAATGCTTTTTTGATGGAGCCCCTGTTGAATTACGGTGGGGAGGATATCAAAAAGGTCCATTTCGATGAACTGGTCCCTTTGTTCAAAAAATGGCGCAACCGGTGGGACACCCACGGGTTGCCGGCCATCATGGAGAACATCCGGCAGGAGCTGGACATACAGTCCAAGTGGGAGGACAACGTGACCAAAGGGCATCGGATCTTGTCCAATCTCCAGCAATTGACCGACATTTTGCAGACCCGCACGGCCAACCTGCGCTTGACGCCGGAGGATGTGTACCGTTTTTTAAAAACCCAGATCAAATCCGGCGGCAAGGACTTGGGCGATCTCGAGCAAGCGACCGAGTACAGCGTGCGCATCGAAAGCGACGAAGAGGCCGTTCAGATCATGACCATCCACAAAAGCAAGGGGCTGGAATTTCCGATCGTGTTGCTGGGGAATTTGGAGTTGAAGAACGAGCCGTTGTGGCAGCACAACTTTTTTCCTGTAAATTTGAAGGGCAAAAATATTTTGTCAAATACCACAATGTAGCCGCTGCACAAAAAAACGAGGCTTACTCCAAATTTTTCAAACAATTTGTTCGAGATGCCGACGAAGAAAACAAACGATTGATTTATGTGGCCGTGACAAGGGCCAAGTTTCATGTGGGACTTTTTGTTGAGCGGCGCGAGTTGAAAAAAGATGGAAATTACACCAAGACATCTATCGGCACCATCCATGCCTATCTCGATGCATTGGTTGAAAAAAACATACGAGGCAACTTCGAGGATGTCCCATGGCGGTCATCGACAGAAGCGGTGCTCTCGCCGCCCGGTCCATCCGTCCGGACAGTACTGCCCGAGTATCCCAAGCCGAATTTTCCGGACAAGAATTACCACAAACTGAGTTACTCCTTTATTTCGGGTGCGCACGGTTCGGTATTCGTTCCTGCGGAGCGCCCCTACGAGGAGGATTCCTATGAGCATTTTGTGTTCAAGACATTGCCCAAGGGAGTGCAGGTCGGCCATCTGTTGCACCATATTTTTGAGTTCATCGACTTCACCTCGTCCGAGCAGAACGATGAACTGATCCAGCGCGCGCTGATGCGCCATCTGCCGGGCAAAAAGGAAGATGGGCGGTTTATCGACCATTTGAAACAGTTGGTGGAGCGGGTGTCGGACGTGCGTCTGAGCGATGGCATTTCGCTGCGGGAAGTCGAGCGGGAGCAGCGCATCAACGA
>JBEIJQ010000111.1:0-10445 GCA_040380145.1 Lewinellaceae bacterium
AATAGGCCAACTTCGCTTTTTGCAAGCGTTGGCGCTTAACTTTTATTTAACCTTTGTAGGATCGGCCGCTGGGCATCCGTCCCCATTTTTTGTTTTGGCGGCTTCTTTTTTTTATAAAAAATTAATTTTCAGTTTTTTATAAAAAAAATTGAACAGTTGCATAAAATAAATTTTTTTCCAAATCCCTTGTGGAAAAATTTTCTTTTAATTTAGGCCCCATTTTCATCGTTTTTCACGTTCAATTTTTCCACCCGCCATGAAAAAAAACCTGCTTCTCCTGCTTGTTCTGCCCTTTGTGCTCGGCCAGTTCGGCTGCAGCACCGATTCCAACAAAATCTGGCGCTTCACGCCGGCCAACACCTATGAAGAGATCCAAACGGCGCTGACCGTGATGGAAGACGGCGACATCGTCGAGTTCTCTGCCGGCACGTTCAATTTTTCGCTCGGTCTTTCCTTGGACGGCAAAAACAACATCATTTTCCGCGGCGCGGGCCGCGAGGAAACGGTGCTGGACTTTTCGGCGCAGATCACCGCCGCCCAGAGCATCTACGCTTCGGACTGCACTTGGCTGAAATTCCAGGATTTCACCGTCAAGGATCCGCTCTCCGACGGCATCAAAGTGAAAGACTCCGACGGCGTGACCTTTCTGCGCGTAGGCGTCACGCACTCCAATCCCATCGATCCCACCAACGGCGGCTACGGCCTGTACCCCGTCACCTCGCACAACGTGCTGGTGGACGACTGCTACATCTTCGGTTGCTCCGACGCCGGTGTCTATGTGGGCCAATCGCAGCACGTGATCGTGCGCAACTGCGAGGCCATCGGCAACGTGCTCGGCATCGAGATCGAAAACTGCATCGAGTCCGATGTGTACGACAACCACTGCCACGCCAACTCCGGCGGCATGCTCATAACCGACCTGCCCGGCCTGCCCGTGATCAAGAACGGCAACACCTGCCGCGTGTACAACAACCTGATCGAAAACAACGATCTGGTCAACTTCGCCGCCGCGGGCAACACCGTGGCCTTCGTGCCCCCCGGCACGGGTATCCTCGTACTGGCCGCCAACAAAGTGGAGATCTTCGGCAACGATTTTCGCTACAACAACGTCCTCGGCGTGGGCATCGCCAGCTATCAGACCCTTCTGGCGCTGGGCGGACTGACCCTGTCGGACACCTTGTACAACCCCTATTCCGGCGAAGTCAACATCCACGACAATGCCTTCCTGCGCTCCGCCACCTACCCGACACAGCCCAACGATATGGGCTCGGTCATCCAAAACGACCTGTTTCCCAACGGAGATGCCGCCGACATCATCTACGACGGCTTCTACCCGCCCGATCTCGCCGGCGACGCCACCCGCACCGTGTGCGCCAAAAACAACGGCTCGGCCACGTTCTCCAATATAGACGTGCCCACGCTGTTCGCCAACCTCAACCGCGACGCGACGCCCCACGACTGCCAACAGCCCGCATTGCCGGCCGCTGTGGTCAACGCACCGGAATAACGGCCAAAACACGCAGCAAAAAAACCGGTCGGAAATCCTTCGAAAGGAAGGATTTCCGACCGGTCGCTTTTTGGGTATGGCGCTTCGGGCGCGATCCCAGTCCAGTTATCCTTGTAACCGAGGTAAAAACCGACATTTCTTCATCCCAGAATTGTCATTGGAAAAAATATCTAATGGCGGCCTTTAGATATTGTCTATTGCAAAACGCTGAAATACCGTCTATAAAATGCGATTCAGGACCTCGAAAATCAAAGAGCGACCTGTAAGGATTTCTTACGGCCCAGCCGGCCTTCGAGAAAATCCCGACAGCGCGGCTTTTGGTAGCGGGCCCAAGCGAAAAACCTGTTGGATGATTTGCGGCAAACGGCGTTGATCCGAGGCGGAAAAGCCGCCCTGCAAATCGAGTTTTTTTCGCACCCGCAAACAAAAGACTCGCGCTGGCCCCGGATTTGATCGGGATTTACTTTGGTTCCTTTTTATTTTTGGAAAAAGAAAAAGGAAGTCCGACAAGGAACAAATCACCTCGCGAACAGCTCAAACGCTACCTCAGAAAAAGTCTGAAAAAGACCAAGATTGAGCAGATCAAAAAGAGCCCAATGACAATTTTGGGATTAAAATTCCGTGTCATTTCAATGCTCACCGAAGTCTGGAAAAAAACGGTAGAGCGCCAACCGCGTTGAAAATCCCGAGGTGGGCAGTTTTTGTTTCGATTTTGGAATTAGATTTGTCGGACTTTTGAAGTCAATTTCTTTTTTCTTCCCTTTTCCCATGAAAAAGTATCTGATCGTTTGTTGGGCGCTGTTCGCGGCAATTTCCACCTGGGCGCAGACCGTGGCCCAAAACGGCAATGGCACCGTGGCCCCGGCCGCTGGGGGAGACTGGGTTTTCCACTACAATCAAGAACTGGTCGTCGTGTACATCGATTTTTCCCGGTTGGAGGGCGAAGCGATGTACCTTGATGTGCGCAACGCCTCGGATTCCTCGCTGGTGCAGCGGGACGAACTGATCCAGATCCCCCCGAACGTGCTATACGAATTGGACATGCAGCCCTTCGGAAAAGGGACTTTTTCGGTGGAGGTGGTGACCTACAAATCGGTGACCCGCCACACGGTCGAGGTGCATTAGCCCTTGGCCATGCGGGCTTTTGCCGAACTGTTTTTGGAACTCGACCGGGCGACCGGCACCAATGCCAAGATCGCGGCGTTGGCCGATTATTTTTCTTCGGCCGGCGATGCAGACAAAATATGGGCCGTGGCGCTGTTTTCCCACCGTCGGCCCAAACGGACGGTCACAACGACTCAGCTGCGGACTTGGGCGGCCGAGGCCGCGGGGGTTCCTCTGTGGCTTTTCGAGAGTTCTTACCACACGGTGGGCGATTTGGCCGAAACGATCGCGCTGCTGTTGCCCGATGCGCCGCAAAGGGAACCGGACGATCACGGGCTGGCGGACTGGATCGAACGGGTGCGCGCGCTGGGGCCTTTGGACGAGGAGGGGAAAAAAGCGGAGGTCCACCGCGCTTGGCAAAGTTTGGACGCACGGGGCCGTTTTTTGTTCAACAAACTTCTCACGGGCGGATTTCGGGTGGGCGTTTCCGAAAAAATCGTCGTCAAAGCGCTGTCGCGCTGTACAAGTCTGCCCGAAAACGTCGTGGCCCATCGGCTGATGGGCAACTGGTCGCCGGACGGCACGACATTTTCCGACCTGCTGTCGGGCGAGCGCGGCGGCGATGCCGATTCGAGGCCGTACCCTTTTTGTTTGGCCCACGCACTGGACGAGTCCCCCGAACTGCTCGGTCAGCCATCCGAATGGTTGGCCGAATGGAAATGGGACGGGATCCGCGGTCAGTTGGTGGTGCGCGGAGGTGCGCATTATCTGTGGTCGCGCGGGGAGGAACTGATCACGGCTAAATTTCCCGAATATCTTTCGCTGGCCGGGCACTTGCCGGATGGAACGGTGCTGGACGGCGAAATCCTTCCTTGGGCCGAAGGGCGTCCGTTGCCCTTTTCTTTGTTGCAGACCCGCATCGGCCGAAAAACCGTTTCCAAGAAACATTTGTCCGAATGCCCCTGCGTGTTCGTTGCCTACGACCTGCTCGAGCATGGGGGCCGAGACCTGCGGGAGTCGAGCCTGCGCGAGCGACGGGCCGCGTTGGAGGCCTTGGCCGATCGGATCCCGCCGGAAGCGCCCTTCCGCCTGTCGGAGCCCGTGGCCTTCGACGATTGGGCGGCCCTGCGCACGGAGCGGGCCGGCTCTCGCGACAGGCATTGCGAGGGATTGATGCTCAAGCGTTTGGATTCCCCGTACCGGACCGGTCGGCGGCGCGGCGATTGGTGGAAGTGGAAAGTGGACGCATTGACCGTGGACGCGGTGATGCTGTATGCCCAGGCCGGACACGGGCGGCGGGCCAATCTGTACTCCGACTATACTTTCGCGGTGTGGGACGGCGACCAGCTGGTCCCGTTTGCCAAAGCCTACTCCGGGCTGACCGATGCCGAAATCGGGGAAGTGGACGCTTGGATCAAGCGGAACACGCTCGAGCGTTTCGGCCCCGTCCGGAGCGTGCGTCCCGAACTGGTGATGGAAATCGCCTTTGAGGGCATCAACGCCTCGTCGCGGCACAAGTCGGGCGTGGCGCTTCGTTTTCCGCGCATCGCGCGGTGGCGGAAAGACAAAAAGGCTTCCGAGGCCGATACATTGGCCATGCTGAAAAAACTGCTCGAAACGGACGAAAACGGCGTTTAGGCAAGTTTTTGCTTGACCTCGATGATTTCGTAGCCCTCGATGGTGTCGCCTATCTGCACATCGTTGAAATCCTTGATCATCACACCGCATTCGAAGCCGGCGCGCACTTCTTTGACATCGTCTTTGAAGCGCTTGAGCGAGACGAGTTCGCCGGTTTGGCCGGGTTTGACCGGAAAGACCACGATGCCGTCGCGGACCACGCGGATCAGCGTTTTGCGGGTGAAGTTGCCGTCGGTCACATAGCAACCGGCGATGGTGCCCACTTTGCTGATGGTGAACACTTCGCGCACTTCGAGGTTGCCGGTGATCTTTTCCTCCTTGGTCGGTTCGAGCATGCCTTCGATGGCGGCCTTGATCTCGTCGATCGCCGCATAGATGACCGAGTAAGGCTTGACCTCCACACCTTCCTGTTCGGCGAGTTTGCGCGCATTGGGCGAGGGACGTACGTTGAAGGCCACGATGATGGCATCCGAGGCGGAGGCCAGCAGCACATCCGATTCCGTGACTTGGCCGACCGCCTTGTGGACGATGTTGACCATGACGGTTTCGGTCGAAAGTTTGAGCAGCGAATCGGAGAGTGCTTCCACGGAACCGTCCACATCGCCTTTGACGATGAGGTTGAGCTGTTTGAACGATCCGAGCGCGAGGCGTCGTCCGATATCTTTGAGGGTGATTCGCTTGGTGGCGCGGATTTCCTGCTCGCGGCTGAGCTGGGCGCGCTTGTTGGCGAGGATACGCGCTTCCTGTTCGCTTTCCATCACCTTGAATTTTTCGCCGGCCTGGGGAGCGCCGCCGAGGCCCAGCACGAGAACCGGCGTAGAGGGTCCGGCTTCTTTGATCCGTTGGCCCCGTTCGTTGAACATGGCCTTGACCTTGCCGGAATACGAGCCGGCCACGACGGGATCGCCGATTTCGAGAGTACCCGTTTGCACGAGGATCTTGGAAACGAATCCGCGTCCTTTGTCGAGCGATGCTTCGATGACCGCCCCGGCCGCTTTGCGGTTGGGATTGGCCTTCAGCTCGAGCATTTCCGCTTGGATGAGGATTTTTTCGAGCAGTTCTTCGACACCGACGCCTTTTTTGGCGGAGATGTCCTGGCTTTGGTAAGTGCCTCCCCAATCTTCGACGAGCAGGTTCATCCCGGCCAGTTCTTCTTTGATCTTTTCCGGACGAGCGCCGTCTTTGTCGATTTTGTTGATGGCGAAGACGATGGGCACGGCGGCCGCTTGTGCGTGGCTGATGGCCTCACGGGTTTGGGGCATGATCCGATCGTCGGCGGCGATCACCACCACGGCGATGTCGGTCACTTTGGCCCCGCGTGCGCGCATGGCCGTGAACGCTTCGTGACCGGGGGTATCGAGGAAAGTGATCTTGCCTCCGTTGGTGTACACTTCGTAGGCGCCGATGTGCTGGGTGATGCCCCCAGCTTCGCCGCCGGCCACATTGGCCTTGCGTATGGAGTCGAGCAGGGAGGTTTTTCCGTGGTCCACGTGGCCCATGACGGTCACGATGGGAGCCCGCGGCTCGAGATCCGCCGGATCTTCGACTTCGGCCTCTTCCTGTTCCTTTTCGATCTGGTCTTCGGCGGAAATGAACTTCACCGTAAAGCCGAACTCACTGGCCACGAGATCAATGATCTCCGCATCGAGGCGCTGGTTGATGGAGACGAACACGCCGACGCTCATGCAGGTAGTGATGACATCGGTGGGCGAAACATCCATCAGGCTGGCCAGTTCGGAAACCGAGATGAACTCGGTCACCTCGAGCTCGCGGGATTCTTCGCCGTGTTCTTGGCTGCGGAGGTTTTCCTTGCGTTCGTCGCGGGATTTCCGGTCGGTGCCGAATTTCTTTTTCTTTTTTCCGGCCCCTTGGATGCGCATCATCGTGAGGCGGACCTTGTCGTCGATTTCGCGGGAAGAAAGTTCCCTGATCTCGGTGCCGCCCCTTCCGGTGGGCTTGCGGGTACCGGCGGCGGCAGGTGCCGGCGCCGTTCCTGGCCTTTTGGGCGCCGCGGTCTTGTCGCGGGAGGCATCGGCAGGTGTTTCGCCGGAAACGAGTTTTTTGCGTTTGCGGCGTTTTTTCTTGAGGTCGTCCGATTCGGCGTCGCCGGCGGGGGCTTCCTTTGCCGGGCGCGTATCCGACGAGGCAGATCCGGCTTCAGGGGTGGCCGAACCGGCCAGAGCGCCCTTGCCTTTTTTGTTCTTGTTTTTGTTCTTGTCCTTGTCTTTTTTGCTTTCCAGGTCCACCTTGCCCAATATTTTCAATCCCCGCAACTGTGGGGATTCGGCGCGGTAGGTGTCGTCCGTTTTGGCTTCTTCGGAAGGGGCCTCCACGGTTTGGACAGCAGGTTGCTCGACGACCGTCGGCGTTTCAGCCGGGGCGGCGGGTTTTTCAGGCTCGGGTTGGGGAAGTGGCGTTTTTTCGGTAAATGCCTCTGCCACCAGTTCTTCGATTTTCGCCGGTTCGGCCGTCCGTTCTTTTTTCTTGGGCTTGAGGCTTTCCAGATCTACTTTCCCCTGGATTTTCAGGCCGAAGCCAGTACGCGTTTCCGCGGCTTCGGTTTTTTCTTCGGCTTTGGGTTTTTCTTCGGCTTTGGGTTCGACCTTGGCCGGCTCCGGAGCCCGTTCGACAACCGGGGCCGGCGGAGGGGCCGGAGGTATCGGGGCCGCCTCCTCTTTGGGCTTTTCGGCCACGGGCGGAGGGGGAGCCGCTTCCTCTTCTTTGGGTTTGCGGCTGCCTATGGAGATCTCGTCGGCCTGCTTTTTGAGGGCAATATCCTTTTGGAACTCACGTTGCAGCAGATTGTACTGACTTTCCGTGAGTTTGGCGTTCGGTTTGCCATCCACTTCAAAGCCATGTTTCTTCAGGAACTCAACGATGGTGTTGATGCCCACGTTGAATTCCTTCATGGCCCTGCCTAACTGTATCGATTTCTCCATCCGTAATGTTTAAATAACGCTCAAAGGTAGTGTAAATAAAATTAACTGTATCAGTCCTCTTCAAATTCCGCGGCGAGGATCTTGAGCACGTCGTTCACGGTTTCCTCTTCGAGGTCTGTTCGGCGGAGCAGTTCCTCGGCGCTGAGGGCCAGTACGCTGCGCGCCGTGTCGCAACCGATGGCTTTCAGTTCGTCGATGATCCAACCTTCGATTTCGTCGGCGAATTCTTCCAGATCGACGTCGTATTCTTCACCGTCTTCCACATCGCGGTACACATCCAGTTCGAATCCGGTCAGACGGCTGGCCAACTTGATGTTGAGGCCGTTCTTGCCGATGGCCTTGGAGACCTCGTCGGGGCGCAGAAACACGGAGGCGTGCTTTTTGGCCACATCCAGTTCGATGCTGGTCACCTTGGCGGGCGTGAGGGCGCGTTGGATGAAGAGGCTGGGGTTGGTCGTGAAGTTGATGATGTCGATGTTCTCGTTGCAAAGTTCCCGCACAATGCCGTGGATGCGGGAGCCTTTCATGCCCACGCAGGCGCCCACCGGATCCACGCGGTCGTCATAGGACTCCACGGCCACTTTGGCGCGTTCGCCCGGCATGCGCACCACTTTGCGGATGGTGATGAGCCCTTCCTCGATCTCCGGCACCTCCTGCTCGAGCAGTTTTTCCAAAAACGCGGGATCGGTCCTGGAAAGCACCACCACTGGGTTGTTGTTCTTCATGTCCACACGGCGGATGACGGCGCGCACGACTTCTCCCTTGCGGAAAAAATCGCCCTTGATCATTTCGGAACGGGGCAGCAAGAGTTCTTTTCCCGTGGCGTCGTCGCGGATGAGCATTTCTTTTTTCATCACCTGGCTGACTTCGCCGGTGACCATTTCGTTCACGCGGTCGCTGTAGCGGCGGAAGATGTCGTCTTTTTCGAGTTCGAGAATCCGAGACACAAGGGTCTGACGGGCAGCCATCACGGATCGGCGGCCGAAGTCGTCCATGCCGACCTGCTCGTAGCAGTCGTCGCCGATGTCGTAATCGGAATCTATCTTTTGGGCCTCGCTGAGAGCGATCTGGCTGTTCTCGTCCTCCACGGTGCCGTCGGCCACGATTTCACGGACGCGCCAGATCTCGAGGTCGCCCTTGTCGGTGTTCACGATGACATCGAAATGGTCGTCGGAACCGTATTTTTTCTTCACGAGCGTCCGAAAAACGTCCTCCAACACGCGCACCAAGGTGGGGCGGTCAATGCTCTTGATGTCCTTGAATTCGGAAAATGATTCGACAAGATTGATGCTCATAAAAATGGGATTACAGTGGACAAATGTGCATAAGGGGGAAAAGTTTCACCAAGCGGGCTTCACAAGGGCCGATTGGATGTGTTCGTATGGGATTTCGCGCCGAATGACGACGAGTTCTTTCTTTTTTTTGCCCTCGGGGGCGATTTTTTCCTCGCGCTCGAGCACGATCCCCTCGGGACCCGCCTCCACCAAGATGCCCTCGAAGGTGTGCTCGGGGCTTTTGCCCGTCACGGCCAAGGTGCGCCCCAGGTGTTGAGGATATTGCCTCGGCGATTCCAGGGTGCGCGACACCCCGGGCGAGGAAACATCGAGCCGGTAGGTTTCGCCGATCAGTTTGCTCTCGTCCAAGTAGGCTTCCAGCTTCCGGCTGATCTTGCTGCAACGGCCGATGCTGATGCCCGTGTCGCCGTCGAGATAAACGGTCACTTTGGGGCCCGGAACGACCGATACCTCCACGACGAACAGATCCGTCCAGTCGGGTTCGGCGAACTTTTGGTCCAGCCATTCGGTGATTTTCTGCGCGGCGATTTCCAACGACATAGGGAAGTTCGATATAAACAAAAAGAGGGAACTTTGGGGGTTCCCTCTTGTTTTTGCGACAAGATTTGATGCAAAGATAAGCGCATTTCGTTTACTGTGCAAGCACATCCAGCAAAGTGCGTTTCTTTTTGCGCAAATATCATTTCCGCGGGACGGGCTCGAGCCGGGCGTGCACGGGCAGATGGTCGCTGAACCCACCGAGATAGCGCGGACCGGCGTAGGTGCGGCGGGGCTTTTTTCCGGTGTGCCTCAGGTCGGGCTCCAGCAGAAAAGGGGCGGCAAAAGGAGCGGCCGGCCCGATGCGCCAGCATCGACCCCTTTCGGACAGCAGGGCACGGGAAACGATGAGATGGTCCAAAACCGCCCATTCACCCTCGTGCTTGTGGGTGCCCGCCCGGCCCGAAAATTCCGGCACAAGGCCCGACAGATCCCCAGGACCGCCCAATACCTCGGCCACGCTGGGATCGCTCGGCGTGTCGTTGAGGTCGCCCATCAACAGGACGAGTGCCTCCGGGTTTTCGGCCAACAGGCTATCCACCGCCGCCCGGACCATCCGGGCCACGGCCAAACGGCGGGGTTCGCTGGCCGCTTTTCCGCCCCGCCGCGACGGCCAATGGTTCACGAACAAGTGCAGGGTATCGCCTCCGGCCAGTTCGCCGGCCACATACAGAACATCCCGGGTACGGACCGAGGTATCAAATTCGAAACGGGGGCGCATTCGCTCGTGGCACAGATATCGGAAGTGCTTCTCCCGGTACAACAGGGCCACCTCGATGCCCCTCGGATCGGCCGACGGCTCGCAGACGATGCCGTATCCCTCGCGCCGCAGCGGAGTGGAGCGCAGCAGATCGGCCAGGGCGCGCCGGTCCTCGACCTCGCACAGACCGATCAGACCGGGCGCCTCCCACCCGCCGATGGCGGTGAAGACCTTGTAAAGGGCCAGCAGTTTCTGTCGGTAGCGCCAACCCGTCCAAGCCTGTTGGCCGCGCGGGGTGAAGGCCTCGTCGGCGGTCCGGGGATCATCGAGGGTGTCGAACAGGTTTTCGACATTGTAAAAAACCACCTCGAAGGGGGATTTTCCACCGGGGGATTGGGCGGCCGCCCCCGTACAGAGACCGAGGGCGATCACCGCCGTAAACAGTGCCGTTTTCATCTGCGTTGTTTTTGGTTTTCGAGAAAAAAGTTCTGGCCTTATTGATGCGCCCAAACCGTCGAATGTGCCTGCCGAACGCACAATTTTTTGGGATATGATTTTATTTTTTTTATAAAAAATTGATAAAAAGTTTTTTATAAAAATTTTTTTTACAAAAAAGCTGTTTCGAAAAAGGGTGGAAACAGTTGAACCCAAAATTGTCATTAGACTCCTTTTGATCTGCTCAATTTTGGCCTTTTTTAGACTTTTTCATCGGTAGCGTTTGGGCT
>JBEIJQ010000112.1:0-10408 GCA_040380145.1 Lewinellaceae bacterium
CCTTGAACCCGATGTCCGATCCGATGTTTTTTCGGAAATTTGTTATCTTGTTCGTGGTTGTACACGACCTTACAAAAAGACACCCACCCATTTCGCCACATGCTTTTTTTGAAAATCAGATCGGACCTTGTCCGAACCGTTTGGATGACGGCGCTCTGTCTTCTGGCGTTATCGGCAGCTTTTGCGCAAGGTCCGAGATCCGCCAACGATCTGACCCGGGAAGCCGAAAAGCTGATGGTGGACGGTGATCTGCAACAGGCCGTCAAAAAACTCCTGGAAGCCCTGCGCCAAAAAGAAGGTTTCGTTCCGGCGTACTGTTTGTTGGGGCGCGCCTACGCCTTGCAGGCGGCGCCCGAAAAATCCGTCGAGGCGTTCGAAGAGGCCATTTCGCGGCAGCCCAACTATTCGCGGGCCATGTACTTCGAGTGCGCGGAGAGTTACATGAAGGTCGGCAACTACGCGAAGGCCCTGGAAAAATTGGAATTTTTCAAAAAAAGTCCTTCCGAGCAATTCAAGGCCTCTGAAGCGGGTATTTTGATGGCGTATGAAATGCGCTTGGAAAGGGTCATCGCCAGTTGTCGATACGGGCTTTCCGCTGATCCGACCGCTCCGGTGGATCTGGCCCGGCCGCTCGGGGAGGGCCTCAACACCCCGCAGGACGAATACATGCCTGCTTTGAGCGCCGACGGGCGGATCTTGCTGTTCACTCGGCGCGACAAGCAGGAAGACATATTCATGGCCGCGAAAAGCGATGGTCTTTGGGGCGATTCCCGGGCGGTGCGTTATCTGAACTCCGTGGAAAACGAGGGAATGGTCCGTTTTGTCGGTTGCGGTACCACGATCTACTTTGCCGGGTGCAACCGGGCGAACGGCCGGGGCGGCTGCGATGTGTTCGTGGCGGATCTGGACACCTTGGAGCAGCCCGTCCCACAGCCCCTCGACGGCGCGCTGAACCTGAAAAGCTGGGATTCGCAGCCCGCCCTTTCCACCGATGGGACGGGCATGATCTTCGCGAGCAACCGCGAGGGCGGTTTCGGCGGTTCCGACCTCTGGTACAGCCGTTGCGTGGACGGCTACTGGGAAGCCGCCACCAATCTCGGCCGGGCGATCAACACCCCTGGCGACGAGGAATCTCCGTTTCTGTCGCTGGACGGCCGCAACCTGTATTTTTCTTCGGACGGCCACCCGGGTTTCGGCGAGGCGGACCTGTTTCGCGCCGTTCTCGGCGACGACGGTGTATGGGGATCGGTCGAAAACTTGGGGAGGGTCATCAACAGCGCCTATCGGGAAACCGGTTTTTGCTTGGCTTTCGGCGAAAAAGAGGCCTTTTTCGCTTCGGCAAGGGCTGGCGGACAAGGGGGCCTCGACCTTTACCGAGCGGCGCTTCCTGAAAAGTTCGCGCCCCAACGGACTTTCGTGTTGGTGTGCGGCACCATCGCCGCTCCGAACGGCGTTCCGTTGGCGGCCCATGTCCGTTTCCGCGCCGACGGCAAGGACATCTACAGCGTAGCCTCCGATAAAACCGGGCGGTTCACCTGCTCTTTGCCGAGCGGGGAATTTTATTCTTTCATAGGGGGAAAAAAAGGTTACGAAACCCATTATGGCGCCGAACTGATCGAGGGAACGCCGGAAAAGCCGTTTTTTTCCTTACAGGTCGTATTGGAGCCGTTGCCGGGCACACCCGTGCCCGCGCCCGCTCCGGTGCCCAGAAAACCCGGGGACGATCTATCGTCCGGAGCCGTGAAAGTTTTTTTCGAAAAAAACCTGTCCGAATTTTCGGAGGCGGAAAAAAACAAGTTGACGGAACTGTTGGATCGGTTCGCAAACCGGCAGAAGCTCAGCGTTTTGGTACTGGGCTATGCGAACGACGAACGGGACGGGGACGGAAATCTACGGCTCTCTACCAAGCGGGCGCAATCGGTCGCCCGGCTGCTCGAGCAGCTCGGCGTGCCCAGGGAAAACATGGTGGTGGAGGGGAAAGGAGAGCCTGCGGCGGGCAGCAACAAGGGTTTCGCGGAGGTGTTTTTCCGGGTCAACTGAACCGTTGACTGCTATTTTCTTCTTTGTCGGACCGCTTCGAACAACACGATGGCGGCCGCATTGGACACGTTCAGCGAGTCCACCCGTCCGTACATGGGGATGATGATCCGTTCGGCACCTTTTTCGATCCACAGCGGCGAGATGCCGTCCGCCTCGGAGCCCAGTACGAGGGCCACGGGGCCTGTGAGGTCGCAGTCGTGGTACGGTCGGCTGGCTTCGAGCCAGGTGGTCATGATGCGCACTCCTTTTTCGGTGAGCCATTGACAGGCCTCTTCGGCGGTGCACACGGCCAGCGGCGTGCCGAAGACCGCGCCGAGGCTGGCGCGGATGCAATTGGGATTGTAGGGATCGGCCAAGGGGTCGCAGACCAGCACCGCGTCCACACCGGCCGCGTCCGCTGTGCGGAGCATGGCCCCGAGGTTGCCGGGTTTTTCGACCCGTTCCACCACCAGCACCAAGGGGGTATCGGGCAGGACGAGATCCGACAGGCGGTGCGGCTTGGCGCGGCAAACGGCCACGGCGTTGGGCACGTCGCTGCGGTAGGCGATCTTGGCAAAAACCTCGGCGTTGACCTGTACGAAATCCGTATCGGAGGGCTGGGCGGGAAAAATGTCTTCCAAGAGCGCCGCATCGGTCGTTTCGGGCCGCCACAAGACCGTTTCCACGGCGTATCCGGCCGAAACGGCCAATGTGAGTTCGCGCAGGCCCTCTACCACGAGCACGCCTTCCTTTTTCCGCTCACGGGCTTTTTCCGAAAGGATGGCCACCCGTTTTACCAAGGGGTTTTGGGCCGAAGAAACGACGCGCAAGGGAACTGTTTTTTCTAAAAAAATCCCGATCAGGGTTTGTATGGTTTGATCAGATAGACACAGGTCGGCAAGTGGTCGCTGTACCCGCCGATGTATTGGGATCCCACGTAGGTTCGGAAAGGGTAGCCTTTGAAATTGCCCGATTTTTGGAGCAAAAAGGGTTTGTTGAACACCCGAGCCTTGTGGAAACGGTAACCTTTTTGGTTTTCTGGTAGGAACTGGTGCGACAGGATGATCTGGTCGAAAAGGCTCCAGGCGTCGCGGTAGGCCATGGTGCCGATGCCCTGTTTGTAGAATTCGATCCACGGATTGTAATAGCCGCCGGGCGCCACTTGTTTGATCTTTTGTTTGGCCCCTAGCACTTCGGCCACACTGGCGTTCACGGGATCGTCGTTGAGGTCGCCCATCACCACGATCTTGGCGGTGGGGTCGGCTTGCAGGATGGAATCGGCCATGGCCTTGCAGATCCCCGCGCACTTGTTGCGGAAGGGTCGGGTCGTTTCCTCGCCTCCGCGGCGCGAGGGCCAGTGGTTGACCATCACATGCAGCGGATCTCCGTCGAAGATGCCGGAGACCAGCAGTATGTCGCGGGTGTCGTAGCCGCCCAAGGAAGTGAGATCGGCCCTGACCGGCTTGGCGTTGGTGACCTTGAAGTACTTGGGGTTGTACAACAGGGCCACATCCACTCCGCGGTCGTCGGGCGAATCGAAATGGACGATCTGGTAGTTGCGCTTGGCCACGCGGGGCTGTTTCACGAAATCCTCCAGCACGATGCGGTTTTCGATTTCGGCCACTCCGAGAATGGCCGGGCCATCGGGTGTGAGATCGGTGCCCAACTGGGAGATCACATCGGAGAGATGGTCCTGTTTTTCCCAATAGATTTTCCCGGTGTACTTGTACTCGCCGTCAGGCAGGAATTGGGCATCGTCGGTGTCGGGCGAATCCAAGGTGTCGAACAGGTTTTCAAAATTGTAAAAACCAATACAGGCCACCTTGAAACGCTCTTGGGGAGCTTCTTGGGCGGTGGCCGCCACTGTAGAGCAAAATGCCCAGAATAAAAAGAGTGTGCGCATGCGATTCATTTTGGCAAAGGTAGGTGCAAAGTTCCTTTTGCACACGGCCGCCCCGAAAAAACTTAACGCTGGTTTAATATGGGTGAAAGCAACACTATCGGCCGGTGGCCTACTTTTGCAACCGATTTCAAAAAATTTTTTACAAAAAAGCACAGCCTAATGACCTTGAAAAAAACATCTCTTGAAGCGCTGGGTTACACCCTTTTGTTGTTGGCCTGTCTGCCTGCGGCCTTGTCTGCGCAACTCTCGATCGCAGCCACGGGAACACCCTATACGACCAACTTCAACTCCTATACGGGTGCGGGTTTCCAGCCCACGCCCGGCACCGGACAGTTGAGTTCCAACACTTGGTCTTTGGGGGTTTTCAGCGATGCGCCCACCACCTTGCCCTTTGGCGGCACGGCCACCACGGCAGGCACGGACTACAACCGTGGCACGCTGACCGCGGCGACTTCCACCGGCGGTGTGTTCGCGCGCCAGATCGCCGCAGGCAACAACGCCATTTGGTTCCAACCCACTGGCGCCGATTTTTTCTCCAATAGTTTCTTGGCCATGCGCATGCAAAACAATACCGGTTCGGCCCTTTCGGCGCTGGACATTGCGTACGACATCGTGTATGTCAACGACCAAGCGCGCAGTTCGTCTTTCAATTTCCAATGGTCCACGGACAATACCAACTGGACGGCTGTGGCCTCCGTGGCGTTTTCCACGCCCTGCGCATCCACTGGAACGACCATTCAGACCTCTTCCAAAACCGTGAGCCTCACTGGGCTGAACATTGCCAACGGTTCTTATTTCTACATCCGCTGGGCCAGTGCCGACGACGCCACCGGCGGTTGCACCTCCGGCAGCCGCGACGAATTCGGTTTGGACAACCTGGTGATCACTGCCCCGGCTGTCAGTTCGTCTTCGTTCAATTTCGCGTCGGCGTCCGCCACCTTCAATGAAAGCGCCGGCACCTACACCGGCACCATTTCCTTGTCGCAGGCCGCCAACTGCTCGGTGGATGTAACCCTGAGCGGCACCTCCACGGCCACCAACGCACAGGATTTCACTTTTTCGAGCCCCACTACGATCACCGCCACAGCGGGTGGAGGCACATCGCTCACCTTCACCGTGCCCGTCACCGACGATGCCACGCCCGAACTGGCCGAAACCATGGTGTTCACCCTGAGCAACGCCACGGGCAATTGCTTGGTGGGCGCCACCAACACCCTGACCGTCACGATCCTTTCCAACGACCTGCCCACGGTATCGAACATCGTGATCACTGAGCTGATGTACAACGGCGCCGAGACCGGCATCGACACCTCTGAATTCATCGAACTGTACAACAACAACGCCTCGGCGGTGGACCTGATCGGCTGTTCGTTGTCGCCTGTGACCTATACCTTTCCGACATCGACGGTGATCGCTCCGGGCGGCTATGTCATCGTCTGTTCGAACCTCAACGCCTTCAACAACCGCTACCCGGGCGTCACCGCTCCCAAGTTCCAATACAGTGGCTCGATGAGCAACGCGGGCGCCACGGTCAAATTGCTGAACGCTTTTTCGCAGACTGTTGACTCCGTGACCTACGACGATGTGGCTCCGTGGCCGGTTTCGGCAGCTGGTTTGGGCACGTCGCTGGTGCTCTGTTCGCCCAACACCAACAATGCCTCGGTGAGCAACTGGTTTGCGGCCACCGCCCGAAACTGGGGCGTGGTGAACACCTACACCGTGCTGGCCAATCCGGGCACGACCGATCCGGGCGTTTCCTGTGCCGCACCTACCCTTGCCTTTGCCTCCGCTGCCGCCACGGTGGCCGAGAGTGCCGGTTCTGCAACCGTCACCGTTTCCATTTCCAACCCTTCCGATTGCACGGTGGATCTGGTGCTACAGACTTCCACGGCCACGGTCGCCCAGGATTTCACCTTCAGTTCGCCCCAGACCGTGACTTTTTCGGCGGGCGGCGGCAGCACCCAGACCTTTTCGCTGCCCATTGTGGACGATATCGAGGTGGAAAACGACGAGACCATCGTTCTGTCGCTTTCCAATGTGCAGGGAGGCTGCACGATCACATCGCCTTCGACATTTACCGTCACGATCCCCAAAAACGATTTCCCGGCGGTTTCCAACATCGTGATCACGGAGATCATGTACAATTCACCGGAGACCGGGACCGACACCTTGGAATTCATCGAATTTTACAACGCCAACGCCACGCCCACGCGGATGATCGGTTGTTTCATCAACGATGCGGTGGTGTTCAACTTCCCCGACACGACGATTGCGCCCGGCGCATATTTCGTGGCTTGCGTCAGTGCACGCGCCTATCAGGCGGTGTACGGTGGCACCGCCATCCAGTGGACCTCGGGTGGACTGACCAACGGCGGCGAGACCATCACCCTCCGCGACGGTCTCAACAACATCGTGGACCAACTGACCTACGACGACGTGTCTCCTTGGCCGACCCAGGCCAACGGATTGGGCCGCTCGATCGTGCTTTGTTCGACCGCGCAGAACAACGCCCTTTCCTCCAACTGGTTTGCGGCCACCACGCCGGTCGGTGTCACGGTCAACGCGCAGGCCATGTTTGCCAACCCGGGCGCCGCGGATCCAGGCGTGTATTGTTTCCAAACCCCGTCGCTCAGCTTTGTGGGTACCTCAGCGACGGTGAACGAGAGCGCCGACAGCGTGCTGTTGACCATCCAGTACAATGGATACAGCAATGCGGCCACATCGGTGCAGGTGAGCCTCGCCGGCGGTACCGCCACGAATGGCTCCGACTTTACTTTCACTTCTCCCACCACGGTCACTTTCCCTGCATTCACGGTACCGGGCAGCACTCGCACGGTGAAAGTGCCCATCGCGCGCAACGCGCTGACCGAAGGTGCCGAAACTATCCAGTTTGCGCTGGGCAACGCCACCAACAACGCCACGTTGAGCAACACTTCTTTTACCGTCAACATCAACTGCCACATCGGCACGGACGCTTTGACGGTCGGTAATATCACCCAAGCCCTCGATGCCGGCAACTGTGGCGCAACCGTGACTTTTGAAGCCCAGACTACCAATATCTGCTCGAGCACGGTGACCTACAGCATTGCTTCGGGCAGTTTCTTTCCCGTCGGCTCCACTACGGTAACGGTCACCGCCACCGATGCGGGCGGCAACACCGTCACCGCGACTTTCTCCGTGACGGTGACCAACGACTTCACGCCTGATGTCGCCGGCTCGAGCACTATCTGCGAAGGACAAAGCGCGTCGCTGACAGCATCGGGCGGGGCGACCTACCTCTGGAGCAACGGCGAGACCACGGCCACCGTCCAGGTTTCGCCCGCAACGACAACCGCTTACACCGCCACCATCACGGACGCCAACGGATGTTCGGCCACTGCCGGAGGCTCCATTTCGGTGAACGCCCTGCCCAATGCCTCGATCATCGGCGCCGCCGCTCTCTGTGCGGGCGATACGATCACGCTGACCGCCGAAGGCGGAACGGCGTACGCTTGGAGCAATGGTCAGACCACTGCCGCCGTAAAAATTTTCGCTGCCGCTTCCCTGACGGTCACCGTCACGGATGCCAACGGTTGCAGCGCCACAGCCGACCACTCCGTGACGGTCAATTCCCCGCGCGTGGCCACCGCCTCTGCCTCCGGTTCTACTTGCGGGCTGCCCAACGGCTCCGTGACCTTGACCACCGACGCGACCGCCTTTATTTGGAGCAATGGTGCGACCACCCAAGATCTTGTGAATGTTCTGGCAGGCTCCTACACCGTCACGGCCACCGATGCCAACGGCTGTACCGTCACGGCCAACGCCACGGTCACCGACAGCGATGTGCAGGCGCCGACGATCGCGTGTCCGTCGAACATCGCGGTGAACACCGTCCAGGGTACCTGCGGCGCCGCGGTGACTTTCGCCGCCACGGCCACCGACAACTGCTCGGCCACGGTCACCTATAGCCATGCTTCCGGTTCTGTTTTCCCGGTCGGCGCCACCATCGTGACGGCCACTGCCGCTGACAGTGCCGGCAACACCGCCACCTGCTCCTTCACGGTGACGGTGACCGACAACCAAGTGCCGACGCTGACTTGTCCGTCCATCGTGTACGGCACGCGCATTCCCGGACAACCCACTGCTGTGGTGACCTTCTCGACCACCGTGACCGACAACTGTTCGGCCACGGTCTCGTACAGCCACGCTTCCGGCTCGGCGTTCCCGATCGGCAGCACCACGGTGACGGCCACGGCGACCGATCCCGGCGGCAACACTTCTTTCTGTACTTTCATCGTATCGGTGCCCCGTTATTTGTATGTGGACCAAACGGCCACGGGCGGGACGCGAAGCGGCATGAACTGGCCCAACGCCTTCCTCACCGTGCAAGCGGCCCTTGCGGCAGCAACTTCGAACCTGGATACCATCCTCGTAGCGGGCGGTGTGTACTCGCCCGGCGCCACGGCCACCAGCACCTATACTCTCAAAGCCCGCGTGCCGATGTACGGCGGCTTCCCCAACGGTCTGCACCCGAACCTGTGGAACTGGAACCAGCGCAATGTGGCCGCCAACCAGACCGTCCTCAACGGAGGCGGCGTCTGTCGCCGCGTGGTCACCGCCAACAACATCGGCAACGATCCTGTGATGTGCGTATTTGACGGCTTTACCGTACAAGGCGCCAACGGCAACGCTGTCGGCGGCGGCATGTTCGTCAACGCCTCGGCTGCTGGGCAATCCTCCGCGCCGGTGGTGCGCAACTGCACTTTCCAGAACAACACCGCCGTGAACGGCGGCGGTGTGGGCGTGACGGCTGTCGGCGGCACCGCCAACCCGACCTTCACGAACTGTGTGATCTCGGGCAATTCCGCCACTGGTCTCGGCGGTGGGGTCTACCTCGCGCCCACCAGATCGGGCGGAATCGCAGCCACTTTCGGCAACTGTGCCTTCATCAACAACTCGGCTTTCAATCCCGGGACCGCTTTAGCCCGCGGCGGCGCGCTCGCTGCCTATGTCCTCGGGGTTGGCAGCAACCTGTCGGTGACAATCAATGGCGGTTCGTTCCTCAACAACACCTCCGAAAACTTGGCCGGTGGCATTTATCTGTATTCCCGCAGTTTCGGCAACGGCCAAATGAATGTGAACAACAGCACGTTCAGCGGTAACAGTGCCCACTCCGGTGCGGCCATCACCAACTACAGTCAAGGCGGTATCGGAACCGTTTCGGTTAACGGTGGCACCTTCTACAACAACGTCGTTTCCTTCTCTGGAGGCGCCGTCCGGAACTGCAGCGAACTCAACGGGGCCGTAGGAACCGTCAACCTGGAGAACTGCATCTTCACTGAAAACCTGTCCTCCGAAACGGGCGGTGCGGTGTCGAACATCGGGCTAAGAGGCGGTGGAGCCGAAATGTACGTTTCGCGCTGCAAGTTTCAAGAAAACGAGTCTGCCTCCCGTGGCGGTGCCATTTGCGCCTCCGCCTCTACCCGAAACGCTACATTTGTCAACACAGTTGTCTTCACCACCATCTCCAACTGTATTTTCTTTGCCAACAACGGCGGTCTGCGCGGCGGAGCAATTTGCAACGAGGGCACCAGCGGTGCCCCCTCCGTCATGACCATTGTTCACTCCACCTTCGTCAACAACTCGGCCCAGATCGGCGGCGCTTACCTCGCTTCGGCCTCCGTCTCGCCAGCCGCAGCCTCCGCCATGATTACCAATAGCATCTTCTGGAACAACACGACCACGGACACCACTGGCCGCACTTTCCATGCGCTTGACTTTGCAACCGGCATATCGGTCACTGCCTCTTCGCTGCAAAACGCTCTTTTTTCGGACAACGAAAAAGGGATCGGCTCCTTCGTAGATTTTGGAGGCAACATCGCGGGCGATCCGCTCTTCGTCAACTTAGCTCTCGGTGATTTGCAACTTCAGACCAGCTCGCCCTGCATCGATGCAGGTACCGGCGTGGCCCTGACCGTTGATTTTGACGGCAACGCCCGCCCCCAAGGCGCTGGCTTCGACATGGGCGCCTTCGAAAGCGCCGGCAACCGCCCCATGGCCCGCCAGCCGCAAACGACTTCTGCAGCTCCGTTGACCGCTACGGTGTTCCCCAACCCGACCACGGGCGCCTTCACGGTGGCCTTCGACCGCGAGGTGAACGGCTTCGCACAGCTCTTCGACCTGCAGGGCCGCTTGGTGGCCTCCGAGCAGTTGAACGGGGTAGTCCAAGCCCAATTCGATCTCGGGGACGTGGTCAACAGCACCTACCTTGTGCGCGTTGTGAGCGGTGAGGCTGTTGTGACGAAACAGATCGTCGTGTTACGTCCGTAACGCCCGTTCCAACCGAAACCCCAAAATCGAAGGTCCGCCTCGGCAGTCAGCTGTGGCGGACCTTCGATTTTGGGGATGGGATAAACCCAAAATTGTCATTGGAAAAATCTCTAATGGCGACCATTAGAGATTCTCGGTTGTAAGAAATTGAAATACAGTCTATAAAGAACGGTTGAG
>JBEIJQ010000113.1:0-10209 GCA_040380145.1 Lewinellaceae bacterium
CCGTCGCACTGGTTGTTGCACAGCAGATCGGTGGCCTGGGCCAACACCACGTTGAGCGGCAGCGGCTGTGACACGATGGGGGTCAATACAGAAGTGCAACCGTTGCCGTCCGTGACCGTGACGGTATAGGTACCGGCACAAACGCCCGTAGGATCTTCAATGGCGGGCAAACCACCCGACCAAGCATACGCATAACCTGGAGTACCGCCCGAAACAGTCAGTTCAATCGCCCCGTTGCAGAAGCCGTTGCAGGTGACCGGCGTGATCGTAGTGATGGCAGCCAACAAGGGAGTCGGCTCGGTTACGGTGGCTGCTGCCGTGGCCGTGCAACCGTTGGCGTCGGTCACGGTGACCACATAGTTGCCGGCACAAACGCCGGTCGGAGAAAGAATCGGGGCGACACCTCCGTTCCAGGCGATCGAATAAGGCGCTACACCACCGGCTACGACGGCATTCAGCGTACCGTCACAACTTCCCCCGCAAGTGGCCGGCGTGGCCGAAGCACTGACCGTCAACAGCGGAGGTTCGGAAATGGAAACCGTGGCGGTGGCCGTGCAGGCATTGGCATCTGTGACGGTAACGGCAAACGATCCGGGAGGCAGATTGGAAAGATCCTCGGTGGTGGCGGCGTTGGACCAAGCAAAGCTATATGGCTGGGTTCCGCCCAAAACGCTGAGGTTGGCCGTTCCGTTGGCCGCACCGAAACAGGTCACGTTGGCAAAACCGGAAACAATCCCGTTCAAAGGCTGCGGCTGGGCCACGTTCAAGCCGTTCAGCAGCTCGGAACAGCCGTGGGCATCCACTACCGTGACCCCGTAAACGCCCGCGCACAGGGAATCCGGGTCTTCGTTGGTGTCGCCGTTGTTCCAAGCATAAGTGTAAGGGGGAAAACCTCCGGCAGCGGATATCGCGATCGTGCCGTCACAGGCGCCAAAACAGGAGGCATCGACGATTTGGCCCGGAGCGACCGTCAGGTCGGGATCTTGGGCGATCGAAACAGAGGCCGTCGTCGTGCAACCGTTGCCGTCGGTGGCGGTGACGGTGTAACCGCCCGCGCAAAGGGCCACCGCGGAGGTTCCCGTGGCACCGTTCGACCAAGAATAGTTGATGACGCCCGCACCGCCCGTCACGACTATGTTGGCCGTGCCGTTGCAGGTGCCGAAACAAGTGGCATCGCTCACTTGGGTGGTCGGAGAGAGAACAGCGGGCTGGGTCAGCACGATACTGGCGGATCCCGAACAACCGATGCCGTCGGTGACCGTCACAGTGTAAGTGCCGGCGCAAAGACCGGTGAGCGCCGGAGTGGTCTGTCCATCGGCCCATGCATACTGATAGTTGCCGTTGCCGCCCGCACCGGATGCGGTTGCTCCTCCGTTGCACAGGCCGAAACAAGAAATATTGAATCCGTTGAAATTGGTCGTGGCCGCAATATTGGCCGTGATGGCCGGATTGAAGAGCAAGGTGGCGCTGGTGCTGGCGGTACATCCCGCCGCGTTGGTAGCCGTCACGGTGTAAACCCCGACCGCGTTTACCGTGATGGACGGTGTGGTCTGCCCGTTCGACCAAGCATAACTTACTCCGCCGGATGCGGTAAAAGCAGTAGAGTCGCCCGGGCATATCGTGAATTGTCCCGCAATGGCCGGGGTGGGCACTGGCGATACCGTTACGCTTTGGGTGGCAGTAGCGGTACATCCCCCTGGATAAGTGACCGTCACAGCGTAATTACCCGCAGTGGCCACATTGATCGTCTGCGTTGTGCCCCCATTGGACCACAGGTACGAACTGCCTCCCTGGTTGGCCGTGAGCACGGCGTTTTGGCCCGCGCAGATGGCCGGCACCCCGGTGATGGTGGCCGTGTTGCTGTTGACCACCACGTTGGTGGTAGCCGTGGCCGTACAACCGGTCGTGGTCGTCCAACTCACCGTGTAGGTACCCGCATTGGGCAACTGGGCATTGGGCAACGACAGGTTACGCGTGTTGCCCACCACTTGGCCGTTCGGGCCGGTCCATACGAAAGTGCCGGTATTGTTGGCCGCGCCGGCGTTTAGCTGGATGGTCTGCCCCGGGCAATAAGATCCGGTGTTGGTAGGAGCAAGTGAGGTATTGATAACAGTGACCGTAGCTTGATCGTTGACCGTGACCTGGGTACCGTTGCAATTGGTATACACCGCTTGGGCAGTGTAGGTGGAGGTGCTGGGCGGACAAACGCTGACCGTGGTCCCATTGGCGATGGGAGCACCGTTTTGCAGCCAAGTGACCGTCACATTGGACGGCCCGGCAGGAGTGAATCGCCAGGCATCGTTGTTGGCCGTCCACTGGGAGGGAAAGTTGCGGCCGGGCACCACCGTGGCCTGGGTACCGTTGGCGTTCTGGATGCCGTGAATGGCAGCACCGCCGTTCCAGCTGGTACAGAGCGTCTTGGACTGGATATAGGTCTCGATGATGTTGGTGGTCTCGAAAATCGCGATCTGCTGGGTGGAGGAAATGTTGTTGCAATCGAACATCGCCACATTATTCCACGAAACCACGAAAACACGGCACGGCGCAACCCCATAAGTGGCCACATAGGTGTCGCCATAAATGCTGGGGTCAATGTCGTGGAACGGGCAGGTGATCACATTCAAGGGATTGTTCGCCGACGGGAAACCCGCATTGATGGGCCACTGGCAGTACGCGTTGGCGTATTGCGCCACATTGAAGGAAATCAAACCATTCGCTCCGATCACGCACTGGTTGTAGGCGTTGCCGTAAAAACAAAAAGTGAAGGGCAGGTTGATCGCACCGGTCCAAATATCGTCTGAGTTGACCAACACCGGCGTACCCTGCGCAAACGGATACGGCGTGTAAGGAGTCGGCGCCACGGTGTAGGTAGAGGTCTGCCCCGTGGCCACGAAGGTGGCAGTCAAGTTGGCACATTGACCTGGACAAATAGCCCGGTCAGGACCGGCGTTGACCGCAGGACAAGCGATTTGGGCGCCCAAGGAAACCGGCAAAAAAGCCAAACAAAGGAAAAGTAAGCGTGTAACCATACTGAGATACCAGTAAGAAAAATTCAAGATGCGATATACTGCGGAAAGCAAACAAACGAACGAAGTCGGTGTACAATTGGCTGCTTAACGAAAAAAACAGCTTTAGGAATACAACTCGCCGCACAAAATTACCAAAGACGGGCAAATATGCGGCATTTTGTCGGTATTTCACCCCGATAGCGCACTTCTTTGCGTTCAATAAAGGCCGAGCCGCATACGGCGGAAATTTTGGCAAAACTTTTGATATGAGCCACGGCCTGGTTCCCCAAGGGCGCTTCCGATCTTGCCCCGAATTGTTATTTTTGCGCCAAGCCGACTTTCGACAAACCGAAATCCGATTCCGGGCGTTTCAAGCACGCGCATTCTCCTCCAAACCAGATTTTTTTTCATAAATTTTTCTTTTTGAATATGTTGAAAAAAATTTTCTTCCTGTCTTTGCTGACCGCCATTTTGCCCTTGTGGGCTTTTTCACAAAAAACTCCCCCGAAACCGGCCTACGAGATCAAAGTCGCAGTAAAGGATTATCCCGGCGATTCGATGGTGCTGGCCTATAAATTGGGCTCGAAAAACTATATCAAGGACACGGTCGCATTCAGCGGCGGCAAAGCCGTTTTCACGGGCGACAAACCCCTCGAAGGGGGCATCTACATGGTGCTCATGCCGCCCGACAACAAGTACTTCGAAGTGCTCGTAAATCCTGGCGAGCAGTTCATGTCGTTCGAGACCACCGGCCCGAACTATGTGGAAGCCATGAAGATCAAAGGCTCCAAAGACAACGAACTGTTCTACGACTATATGCGCTTTTTGGGCACGATGAACCAAAAAGCAACCCCTTGGCGTACCCAGACCGACTCCTTGCGCAAGCAGAAAAAAGAAGAGTCGCCGGAATACAAAAAAGCCATCGAGGAATTGGAACTGCTCGACAGGGAAGTAAAGGCCCGCCAAGCGGAGATCGTGGCCAAAAACCCCAACACCCTTTGCGCCACCATCATCAAGATCAACCAAGCGATCGACATTCCAGAGCCTCCCGCCGATATCAAGGGCAAAAAAGAAAAGGAGGACGAATTCCGCTATTTTTTCTACAAAAGCCACTTTTTCGACGGCCTCGATTGGAGCGACGAACGCATGGTGCGCACACCTTTCATTGAGCAAAAAATAAACGAGTACCTCGAAAAACTGACCGTTTCCCATCCGGACTCCATGAGCGTCTCCTGTGATTACATTTTGGCAAAAGCACAACAAAACAAGGAGATATACAAATTTTGCGCTTCGTGGCTCCTCAACCACTTCGCCGCTTCGAAGATCATCTGCATGGACAAGGTCTATGTCTATCTCGCCGACAAGTACTATTGCAACAAAAACGCGCCCTACGGCGGGGCCTTTTGGGTCGAACAGGAACAGCTCGACAAGATCTGCAAAAACGCCAACGAACTGCGCCCCGTGCGCTGCGGCGAACTCGCGCCCAACCTCATCCTCAACACCTTGGACGGCAAACCGGTCGAATTGCACAAAATCAAGGCCGAGTATGTGATCGTCTATTTCTGGGATCCGGACTGCGGCAACTGCAAAAAACAGAGCGCCAAACTCGTCGAGCTGTACGATCAGCTCAAGGCCCGCGGGGCAGAGGTGTTCGGCATCTGCAGCAAGTCGTACGAAGAGTTCGACAAGTGCCTGAAAAAGGTCGAGGAAATGAAAATGACCTGGATCAACACTGGTGACCCTTACTACCAGGCCAGGGCCAAACAACTGTACGACATCAAAATGACCCCGTTCATCTATCTGCTCGACAAGGACAAAAAAATCCTGTTCAAACGCTTGGAGGCCGATCAGGTGCTGGAAGTGCTCGACAAAGAGGCCGAACGCCGAAAGAAGGAGGCCGAAAAGAAATGATCAAACTGACCGCCTACTCCCACGGGGCCGGCTGCGGCTGCAAGATCGCCCCCGGCGTGCTGGAAACGATGCTGCGCAACAGCGGCCCCGGAGTGCATTTCCCCGGCCTCTGGGTCGGCAACGAATCCAAAGACGACGCAGCCGTATTTGACCTCGGCGACGGTAGGGGCGTGGTCAGCACCACCGATTTCTTCCTGCCCATCGTGGACGATCCGTTCGATTTCGGGCGGATCGCCTCCGTCAACGCCATCAGCGATGTCTATGCGATGGGCGGAAAACCATTGATGGCCGTCGCCATCTTGGGCTGGCCCATCGACAAACTCCCGGCGGAAGTGGCCGGACGCGTCTTGGAAGGCGCCAAAAACATCTGCTCCGAAGCCGGTATCCCCTTGGCCGGTGGGCACAGCATCGACAGCCCCGAACCCATTTTCGGGCTCGCCGTCACGGGCCTGGTCGAGCAGGGATGCCTGAAAAGAAACGATACCGCCCGGCCCGGCGACCGGCTTTATTTGACCAAACCATTGGGCGTGGGCATTTTGACCACCGCACAAAAAAAAGGCCTCGTACTGCCCGAGCACCACGCACTCGCCGTGCAGAGCATGCTCCGGCTCAACAAGGCCGGCGAGCGGTTCGGCCGACTCCCCGGCGTCACGGCCATGACCGACGTGACGGGTTTCGGGCTCCTCGGCCACCTCTTGGAAATGTGCCAGGGCAGCGGACTGGGCGCCGAAATCCGTTTCGACGATATTCCCACCCTGCCCCACTTGGACGATTACCTAGACCAAAAATGCGTGCCCGGCGGCACCCACCGCAATTGGGACAGTTACGGTCAACACATCGCGCTCGCCCACCCGGAGCAACGCCTCGTGCTCGCCGACCCCCAAACCAGCGGCGGACTGCTCGTCGCCGTGGACGCCGCTTCGTGCGACGATTTCCTGTCGGCCGCCGCCGCCGAAAATCTGGAATTGCAGCCCATCGGACAGCTCACGGAAAGCAACCCCGGAAAAATAACCGTGCACTGAAAGAAACTTATTGTTTTATGTTTTGTTGAACTCTTTTGATACCACTTTTTCTTATGATGATTCAACTAAGACATGCTATGAAATTCGCGGACATCCGGAACGACGTCGCCTTCCGCAAAATTTTCGGCGCCCCCAAAAAACCACGTCCTGATCTCCTCGCCATAGCCCGCAACATGAAAGCGCAGGGCGAAAACTCGCATAAACTCTCATTGTACACGGGCCTGTCCCTACATCGGGTGCAAAACGCTTGACCGATCCGGCCACTTTTGTCGCCCAATCTTTTGCTCCCATCGCATCATCAGCAATTTTCCCATACCGCCATGAAAAAAACCATCTCCGCCCTATTGATCTTCTTGGCTCCGATCGCCTTCTTGTGCGCCCAAGGCCCGCAAATCACCCTCGAAGATGTTTGGAGCAAATTTTCCTTTTACCCCGAAGGGGTGAACGGCTTCGATTTCCTCAACGACGGCCGCCACTACACGGAATCGGCGGAAGACGGCATCCTGCAGTACGACCTGCTCACGGGCGAAAAAGTAAAGGAAGTCCTCTTTTTTTCGGGCATCCAAGAAGGCATGCAGGGCAACTCGATCGAAGAATATGCGTTCAGCGAAGACGAAAACCTGCTCCTGATCAAGACCGCCTCCGAAAAAATATACCGGCATTCCGACAAAGCCGCATATTATGTGTACGACCGCCGCGGCAAAACCCTACAGCCCCTTTCCGCGAACGGCAAACAACAGTACGCGACGTTCAGCCCCAAGGGCGACAAAGTGGCTTTCTGCCGCGAAAACAACCTGTTTTTCAAGGATATAATCACCGGAAAAGAAACACAGGTGACGCCCGACGGAATAAACAACGCAGTCATCAACGGCTCCACCGATTGGGTGTACGAAGAAGAATTCGGCTTCACCCGTGCCTTCGAATGGTCGCCCGACGGACGCTTTCTGGCCTTTATCCGCTTCGACGAATCCCAAGTGCCCCAGTTCACGATGGAATACTACCGAAACGGCCTTTATCCGGAACCCTACACCTTCAAATACCCAAAGGCAGGCGAAAAAAATTCCGTCGTCGCAGTGCACATTTTCGATACCCAAACGGGAAAAACCGTCCGTACCGACCTCGGCGGCGACACGGAGTATATCCCGCGCATCAAGTGGACCCAAGACCCCAACCTGGTCTGCATCTTCAAGATGAACCGCCACCAAAACCACCTACAGTTGCTCCTAGCGGACGCCCGCAACGGAAAAATCTCCCAACTGTTGGAAGAAAAAAGCAAGACCTACGTGGACATCCACGACAACCTCACCTTCCTCGAAGACGGCAAAAGGTTTGTCTGGAGCAGCGAAACGGACGGCTTCAACCACCTGTATCTGTACAACATGGACGGAAAGCTCGAACGCCGCCTGACCTCCGGCGAGTGGGATGTGACCGCCTTTTACGGAGTGGACGAGGCCCGCGGACTGGTGTACTTCCAATCCGCCGAAAAATCCCCGCTGGAACGACAAGTCTATGTAGTGGGCCTCGACGGAAAAGGCAAAAAGAACCTCACCCCTGAAAAAGGATTCCATTCCGGCGAATTCAGCCCCACCTTCGATTATTTCGTGCACACCCACTCCAGTGCCGCCGCACCGCCGGTCATCACCGTCCGCGACGCCAAGGGCAAATCGTTGCGCACGCTGGTCGAAAACAAAGAACTGGCCGAACGCCTCTCCGATTACCGCCTGCGCGCACCCGAGTTTTTCCGGTTCACCACCTCTGAAAACATCGAATTGAACGGCTGGATGATCAAACCCGCCGATTTCGATCCCAAGAAAAAATACCCCGTCTTCATGTACTTGTACGGAGGTCCGGGCAGCCAAGAAGTGCTCGACGAATACGACGGTACGATGCGCATCTGGTTTCAAATGCTCGCCCAAAAAGGCTACATAGTGGCCTGCGTGGACAACCGCGGCACCGGAGGCCGAGGTGAGGCCTTCAAAAAGGTCACCTACCTGCAACTGGGCAAATACGAAACCATGGACCAGATCGAGGCGGCCCGTTGGCTGGGCCAGCAAAAATATGTGGACCCCACCCGCATAGGTATCTTCGGATGGAGCTACGGCGGATACATGTCCACCCTCTGTCTGCTCAAAGGTGCTGCCGAGTTCAAAATGGCCATCGCCGTGGCCCCGGTGACCAACTGGAAATGGTACGACAACATCTACACCGAACGCTTCATGCAGACCCCCGCCGAAAACCCCAGGGGCTACGAGGATAACTCCCCCGTGAACTTCGCACGCAACCTCAAAGGCAAATACTTGATCGTGCACGGCATGGCCGACGACAATGTCCACTTCCAAAACACGGCCGAAATGACCAATGCCCTGATCATGGCCGGAAAACAGTTTGATACCTACGTGTACCCCAACTCCAACCACAGCATCGGCGGCGGCGTGAAACGCCTCCACCTGTTCAACAAAATGACCGATTTCATTTTGGAAAACCTGTGATCAGGAAAAAAAGGAGGAAAGAAAACTGGAAAACCCTGTAGGCCAATTGACTTTTCGGCTTTATGGTCTGACCGAAGAATAGATTGTAATCGTAAATCCACAGTATTACCTCCCTACCACACTCTCCAGTTCTCCTCCGCCTGCGCGTACAGCATCGCCAACCCGTTGCAGACTTGGGCTCTTTGCTCGGCGGCTAGCTGCATAAACCGGGTGGTTTCGGGATTATAGACCATATCGAACACCCAATGTTCAGGGCCGAGGGCCGTGTAAGGCAGATCAGGAGCCGTGTCGGGGTGCGGGTGCATGCCCAGTGGCGTGGCGTTCACGAGCAGCAGCGGGGCTGTGAGCCGGTCGGCAGAGAGCGGAAAATCCGTACGGGCAGTGGTTTCGTGGGAAATGTCGAGGCGCGCGAGCACATGGGCGGCTGCGAGGGCCGCGCCGCCGCGACCAAGGATCAGCGCGCGCAGGCCGGGGCGGTGCAATTGTTCGCCCATGAAGGCGCGCAAGGAAGTTTCGAATCCGGCGATGTCGGTGTTGTGGCCGATGGTGCGTCCTTGTCGGAACAGGATGCAGTTCACCGCGCCCACTGCCTCGGCCTCGGGCGTCAGCTCGTCGAGATATGAGATGACCGCTCGTTTGTGGGGAATGGTCACGTTCAGTCCGCACAGTTCCGCTTCACGGACCAACAGATCGGGGAAATCGGCGATGTCGGGCATGTCGAACAGTTCGTAACGGCAATCGGCGAGGCCTTCGCGCCGGAATTTTTCGGTGAAATACCGCTGGGAAAAGGAGTGGCCGAGGGGGTGGCCAATCAGACCGAATACGCGCATCGGGATAGTTTTGTATTTTTGCCGGACGAAAATAACCCAGACCGGATGCCCCACATTGACGTCAACAACACGGAAATCGCTTTCGAGAGCAAGACCAATGCGGAACTCCGCCAAATGTACTGGCTGTTCCGCATGTTCAACAGCCCGTCGCTGGTTTCCGTCGGCAGCAAAATGACCCTTTGGGCCTTGAACTGCCGGTTGCCCGTGGAATGGGCCATCAAAAAAACGATTTTTCAGCAATTCTGCGGAGGCGACACCCTCGAAAACGCCCAAAAAACCATTGACCACCTCGGCCGGTACAACACCTTGACCGTGCTCGACTACGGCGCCGAGGCCAAAACCGGCGAGGAAGAGTTCGACAGGACCGAGCGCGAGATGCTGCGGGTGGTGACCTTTGCGGGCAAAAACCCCACGGTCCCCGTCATCAGTTGCAAAGTCACGGGACTGGCCCGTTTCGAACTGTTGGAAAAAATAGACCGCCAAGAGCCCCTCGACGAAATGGAGCGTGCGGAGTGGTCGCGCGCTTCGGCCCGCCTCGACCGCATCTGCCGGCTTGCGGCGGAACAGCGCGTCGGTGTGTTCATCGATGCCGAGGAAACTTGGATCCAGGACGCCGTAGACGGCCTCACCGAAGAGATGATGGCGCGCTACAACCGCGAGCGGGTCACTGTTTTCAATACCTTTCAGCTATATCGCCACGACCGCCTCGCCTTTTTGAAGGCCTCCCACGAAACGGCCCGCGCCAAGGGCTACCTGTTGGGGGCCAAGCTGGTGCGCGGCGCCTACATGGAAAAAGAACGCGCCCGCGCCGCGGAAATGGGCTACCCCTCCCCCATCCAACCCGACAAGGCCGCCACGGACCGCGACTACGACGAGGCGGTGCGCTATTGTGTGGACCACTATCGCGAGATCGGCTCCTGCGTGGCCTCCCACAATGTCCAAAGCAACC
>JBEIJQ010000114.1:0-10028 GCA_040380145.1 Lewinellaceae bacterium
GACGCTGTAGGGGGGAAGTTCAGCGGGGCAGGATCACATCATGCCGCCCATTCCGCCGCCCATGGCAGCCGCTGCGGCGGCGCCGTTGTCTTTCTCGGGCTTGTCGTTGATGACGCACTCGGTGGTCAGGATCATGCTGGCGATGGAAGCCGCGTTTTCAAGGGCGATGCGCGTCACCTTGGTGGGATCGATCACGCCGGTGGCCTTGAGGTCTTCGTACACTTCCGTGCGGGCGTTGTAGCCGAAGGAACCTTTGCCCTCGCGGACCTTCATCAGCACCACGCTGCCCTCTTCGCCGGCGTTTTCGGCGATGGTGCGCAGGGGGGCTTCCAAGGAGGAGCGGACGATCGCGATACCGGTCGTTTCGTCCTCGTTGGCGCCTTTCATGCCGCCGAGGACATCCATGGCGCGCACGAGCGCCACGCCGCCACCGGTGACGATGCCTTCTTCCATGGCGGCGCGGGTGGCGGCCAGGGCGTCTTCCACGCGGTCTTTCTTTTCCTTCATTTCCACTTCCGTGGGCGCGCCGACATACAGCACGGCCACGCCGCCCGACAGTTTGCCGAGGCGCTCTTGGAGCTTCTCGCGGTCGTAATCGGAGGTGGTGGATTCGATCTGGGCGCGGATCTGGTTGGTGCGGGCCAAGATGGCGTCCGCTTTGCCTCGGCCGTTCACGATGGTGGTGTTGTCTTTGTCCACCGTGATCTTTTCGCACTGGCCGAGGTGTTCGAGGCCGGCTTTGTCGAGCACATGGCCGGTTTCCTCGCTGATCACCGTGCCGCCCGTGAGGATGGCGATGTCTTCGAGCATGGCCTTGCGGCGGTCACCGAATCCGGGGGCTTTGACGGCCACCACTTTGAGGCCGGCGCGGAGGCGGTTGAGCACCAGGACGCTGAGGGCCTGGGAATCCACGTCCTCGGCGATGATGAGCAGCGGGCGGCTGGTCTGGATCACCTTTTCGAGCACGGGGACGATGTCCTGCATGTTCGAGATCTTCTTGTCGTAGATCAGGATGTAGGGGCTGTCGTACTCGGCCTCCATTTTCTCCGCGTTGGTCACGAAGTAGGGGGACAGGTAGCCGCGGTCGAACTGCATGCCGACCACTTCTTCCACATAGGTGTCGGTGCCTTTGGCTTCTTCGACGGTGATGACGCCGTCTTTGCCGGATTTTTTCATCGCCTCGGCGATTTTTTCGCCGATCGCCAGATCGCTGTTGGCGGAGATGAAGGCCACCTGCTTGATTTTCTCGTAGTCCTCGCCGACGATTTCGGACTGGGCCTTGAGGTTTTCGACCACCGATTTCACGGCTTTGTCGATGCCGCGCTTCAGATCCATGGGATTGGCGCCGGCGGCCACGTTCTTCATGCCTGCGGTCACGATGGCCTGGGCCAGCACGGTGGCGGTGGTGGTGCCGTCGCCGGCGATGTCGGCCGTTTTGGAGGCCACTTCCTTCACCAGTTGGGCGCCCATGTTGGCCACGGGATCGTCGAGCTCGACTTCTTTGGCCACCGTCACGCCGTCCTTGGTGATGTGCGGCGCACCGAACTTCTTGTCGATGATGACATTGCGGCCTTTGGGGCCGAGAGTTACCTTCACGGCATTGGCCAAGGCGTCCACGCCCGCTTTGAGTTTTTCGCGGGCATCGGCGTTGAAATTGATTTCTTTTGCCATAATGGGCTTATTTTAAAAATTTTGTTCGAAAAAAGGTTCACAAAAATGTGTGCTCGGCACGGGATCACAGCACGACGAGGATGTCGTCTTCGCGCATGATGAGGAGGTCCTGGCCGTCGAGCGAAAACTCTTGTCCGGAGTACTTGCCGTAGAGCACGGTGTCGCCGACCTGCACGGTCATCAGGTTGCCCTCTTTGCCGGGGCCGACGGCCACGACTTCTCCGCGAAGGGGCTTTTCCTTGGCGTTGTCGGGGATGATGAGCCCGCCCTTGGTCTTTTCTTCCGCAACATGCGGCTTGATCACAACACGGTCGTTGATCGGTTTCATAAACAAATTATGTTTGGGGTTAAAAGATTGAAATTTTCATCACGCCCTTGTCATGTTTGGTGCCAAGCGTTTTTTTTGGCAAAAAAGACAGTCGAAAAGACGAATGCGGGATCTTCGAGCGACAAAATGTCAGTCCCCCGTGGCGGAATTGTCGGCCTTGCTCACTCGCGCACATCCAGCGCGTCGCGCAGGCCGTTGCCCAGGAGGTTGAAAAGCAGTACCAGCAGCATCACGGCCAGGCCGGGCAACAGGGCCAGGTAGGCCTTGTCGGTGGTGAGGAAACCGCGGTTCTCGCTGAGCAGGGCGCCGAGCGAGGGAGCGGGGGGCGGCAGACCGAAACCGAGATAGCCCAGTCCGGCCTCGATGAGGATGGCGGAGGCGAAATTCGAGGCCGCCACGATGAGCACCGGCCCCAACACATTGGGCAGCAGGTGCAGGGCCAAAATGCGTGGCGCCCCATAGCCCATGGCCCGAGCGGCCTCCACATAGCCGGCCCCGCGCAGCGACAAAACCTGCCCGCGCACGAGGCGCGCCACTTCCACCCAAAGGGTCAGCCCCACGGCGAGGAACAATACGCCCGGGCCGCGCCCATAGGCCAACGCAATGGCAAAGACCATCAACAGGGTGGGCAGTGCCCAGAGCACATTGGCGGCGAATCGGACCGCCCGGTCCACCGCGCCGCCGAAATATCCGGCCAACAGGCCGAGCAGCACGCCGAGGCCCAACGACACGAGCACCGCCGTGGCGCCGATGGCCAGCGAAAGGCGTGCGCCGAGGAGCAGACGGCTCATCAGGCAACGGCCGAGGTGGTCGGTGCCGAGGGGAAAGCGCAGGACGGCCATGTGCTTCTCGGCGAAAATCTGTCGCAGGGCTTCGCTGGAAACGGTCTTGGTGCCGTAATCGATCGTTTCCACGGCATAAAAATCCTCGGCGAGGGGATGGATCGCGCGGTCGTGGGCCAAGGGGTACACCACATCGGCGAGGTGCCAGCGGCGGATCTTGCCGGTGCCGGCGCTGTGCCACTCCACGGCCTCGAGAGTATCGCCGCGCAGCCGATGATCCGAAACGGGCACCCATTCGTACTCGTCTGGGCGACCGTTTTTCCAGGCTACCCAAAAACCGGTCCGCGGACTCGGTTGGTTTTTGCGGATCAGCAGGGCCGTTGTCCGAAACCCGGGGGGACGGAGCGCCACGGCGGGCAGTTGCCGGTTGGCGTCGGGCGTGGGATCCGGCGCCACGAGCGGGCCGGGCAGCACCATCAGGACCACGGCCAACAGCAGCAGGGCCGAGACCACGGCGGCACGGCGGCGCAAAAATCGTCTGAATGGGTTCGAAGACATGGCGTCAGGTGTCCGGGTCGGTTTCGGAAGCCAATCGGCGCGTGCCCCACACCACGAGCGCCACGGCCACGATGGCCGCCAGCGAAATCCAGCGCTGCTGGGCCTTGCGCTGGTCCAGCAGCCGAGCGGCCTCGGGATTGTGCCTGCCGGGCGAGCCGCTGCCCTCGGCGTACCGCCAGTTGGCAAAAATCCCGTTGTCGGCATCGGGCCGGAGCAGCTCGAGAAACGAATCGCCCTCATGGGGTTCGATACGGTAACCGGTACTGTCCACCGACGCTCCCGAATCGTCCAACAGTTGCAAGGCCTGTCGAAAAGGATTGGGCGAAAGGCCCGGCATCGCCACGAGGACGGCGGCACAATCGGGGTGGGCCCGGCGGAACGCGGCGGTGTCCGAACACAACAGCGCGAATCCCTGCGACGGCAGGAATCCTGCCGGGATGCGCAGGACCTGCTTTTCGTCGAGGGCAAGGGTCCAGTCCCGCAGCGAAACATTGCGCCGACCGAGGTTGTACAGTTCCACCCAAGCGCCCGCTCTGTCTTCGAGAAACCCGATCTCGTTGATCACGATCCGGTTTTCGTGGGGGCCTTGCAGGCGTTCGAAGACCGCGCACAGGGCAATGCCGTTGCCGGGTGCCAGGGTCAGGACCGCTTGGGAGGGATCCCCCGCCGGCAGTGATTTCCAACCGGCGAAGCGATGCCCGAAACCCGGTCGGGCCTCCACCGAAATGGGCAGTTTTTCGAAATAAAGCCCTTCGAAACTGTCGCGGACGGCCACGAAACCGTTGATCCGGACGGTGCCCCTGCCCTGGACCCGCACCTGCACGGGGGCGGTGCGGCCGAGATCCCAGCGGGCCCGCAAAAAACCGATCATGTGGGCGGGCCGCTCGCGGGCAAAGGTTTTCATCCGCTCGATGTTTCGATACCAGCCCTGCATGTCGCCCCGTTTCCAGTGCGAAAGGTGGCGGGCCATTTCCGGCTCGAGGCGGCGTTGGAAACTGTCGGCCCGCGCGACGATGTGTTCAGGCCTGAAAACGGTGTTGATGCAATCCATGAAACGGTTGGCGAAGCGGTCGCGGAAGCCTGGGTTTTCCAGCATTTTCCGCAGAAACAGAGTGCTCCAAGAAGGGTTGGGCCATACGGGCCCGTCGGGCTCGGTCTGGGAGGCCAAACTGTTGTTTTGGTAAGCCTTTTCTTCGTAAAGCCCAAAGCCGAAGTCGGTGTCGTACAGCAGCCAGCTCCAGCGCCCGTTGGGCCGCCAGGGCCGCCAAAACTTGATGTTGCCCCCGCAGTCCTGGTTGTCGGCATAGATCTGCAAAACCTGGTAATTCAGGAAGTTGTCCGTGTCCATCTGCGCGGCGGCCCGGGCATATTGCGCGGGATCCGACAGATCGGTCGCGGGGGAGGCCAGAAAAGAACGGAAGCGGTTGTAGGCGGCCAAACTGCCGAATTTCACGTCCCCGCGGCGCTCGATGAGGTCCAAACTGTCGCGCGGAACGCCGAAATGATTGGCCACGAAATGGCGGTTGATTTTTTCCCGCAGGTTGAGCAGCCCCCAATAAGCGCCGTTGACGAAGACCACGGCGGGGCGGTAGGCCTGTACCTCGAGGCCCATTTCGGCGCCGAGCGAAGTGATGAGCGCGTCCCGGAAATGGGTCTTGCCGAAATCGCTTCCCGAGTTGCGCAGCACCAGGTGCTTGTATTTTCGAAAGGGACGGTCGGAAAAAAAAGCGTGCTTGAGGTTTTTGGCCCCGTACCGCTTGCGGGCCGTCAAGGCGATGGATTTTTGCGGAAAAACACGGCTCATGCCGCCGAAAGCGGACATCCCTACATTTTCCGACAGCACCTGCCGATCGTCTTCCTCGAAAAACTCCACATGCGCGGGCAGCTCGCGGCGGCTCCAAAAATTGGCCCCTTGGAACGGGTACGATTCCGATGCGCGCGGGCCTTTGACGAACAGCCCCGTTTCGGGGTGGAACAGCAGGTGCGGGGCAACGGACAGCGAGACGACGGGCAATTCTGTTTTTTCGCCCACGAAAAAGGTACCCGTCTGCACCTCGCCCACTTTTTTGCCCGAACGGGCAAAAATCCGCACCACCGTGGTTTCCAATATGGGGATCGGGCCCGAGTACAGGCGCGCTTCCCGGTCGGGGATCGAACCGTCAAGAGTGTAGTACAGACGGGCGTCGGCGGGCTCGGCCCGCAGTTCCAGGTCCAATCCTTCCGGCCCGTAAAATCCCGGTTGCTGCACGAAAACCGCTTTGGGCGGCCCCTGTCCCGCATCTTGCCCGAAACCTCGGACAAAGGCGGCGAACACCACGGAAAGACACAGGATCGCGGAACGCATTGGTTCGTGCAGAAAATTGGGGGAAAAGGCGCGGTTTGCCGCCAAAATACGCCGTTTCCGCCGGTGGTTCGCGGTTTTCGGGAAAAATCGCCCGCCCCAAAGGAGGATGCGAGAAAAAAGCCTCTTTTTTTCGAAAAAATTGCTTTTTTCTCTTTTCCCTTTCGGAAAAAAGTCCTTGAAAATAGGATAATTCGGCTTATCTTTGCAGGCCTTTATGAAAAAAATCCTCTTCGTTTGTCTGGCATGTTGTGCAACGGTCCTGCTGGTCGGTTGCAACGACACCTTCGAAGCGATCCGGCGCGATCCGGATCCGAAGCTGCGCCTGTCCAAAGCGATGGAGTACTACGGTGCGGGCGATTACCAAAAGGCCCAATATCTGTTCGAAGACCTGATCCCGCTGCTGAAAAACGATTCCACGGGCGAAAGGGTGTTTTTTTTGTTTGCCTATTCCCATTACAACCAGAAAAGCTACACCTTCGCTTCGTACTATTTCAAGCAGCACTACGGCACCTACACCAACGGCAAGTTCGCGGAGGAGGCCCTTTTCATGAGCGCGATGTCGAATTATCAGATGTCGCCCAACTACCGGCTCGACATGACCGACACGGAAAAGGCCATCGAGGGTTTCCAACTGTTCGCCAATACCTTTCCGTTGAGCCCGCGGGGTGGCGGAGTGCAACCGGATGATCGACCTGCTCCGCCAAAAACAAGAGGAAAAGGCCTACGAATCGGCCTATCTGTACTTCCGCCTGAGCGATTTCAAAGCTGCATCGCACTCTTTTTCCATCTTGCTGAGGGATTATCCCGATTCGCCCGACGACGAGAAGATCCGCTTCATGTTGTTGAATTCGCACTTTCGTTTGGCGCAGAACAGCGTGGAGGAAAAGCAGCAGGAGCGCTACAACGAAACCATCAAATTCTATTACGATTTCATAGACCGGTACCCCAAAAGCGAATGGACCGCAGAGGCCCAGTCGTATTTTGATGCCAGCCGGGAAGCATTAAAAAAATCCGTCAAATGAGCAACGTCAAAAAGAAGTCCATCGGCATCAATTCCTCCGTGGAAGCCCGCAATGTGGCCGAGCTGTCGGCCCGTACGAGCAACAATGTATATGAGGCCCTGGCGATCATCTCGCGCCGCGCCGACCAGATCGCCCTCGATGTGAAGGAAGAACTGCATTCCAAGTTGGAAGAGTTCGCCTCGGTCACGGACAACTTGGAAGAGGTGCACGAAAACAAGGAGCAGATCGAGATCTCCAAGTTTTACGAGCGTCTCCCGAATCCGGCGCTGATCGCTTTGAACGAGTTCATGAACGACAATGTGCACTGGCGTTTCGCGGAGCAGGAGAAGCCCCTTCGCCGCGAAGGGGACCAATAGCGATCTTCGCCCACCCCGTAGCCGATACGGCCGTGCAAGGGAAAAAAATATTGTTGGGGATCACGGGCAGCATCGCCGCCTACAAAACCGCCCACCTCGTCCGGCTGTTCGTCCGGGCGGGTGCCGAAGTACAGGTGGTGATGACGCGGGCATCCACGGATTTCATTTCTCCGTTGACGCTGTCCACGCTTTCGAAGAGACCGGTGTTCACCGAGCTGCAAGGAAGCGAGGGCTGGCACAACCATGTGGAGCTCGGCCTTTGGGCCGATGCGATGATCGTGGCCCCGGCTTCGGCCAATACCTTGTCCAAAATGGCCCACGGGCTTTGCGACAACCTGCTGTCCGCGTGTTATCTCTCCGCCCGCTGCCCGGTGTTCGTGGCCCCGGCGATGGACTTGGACATGTGGGCCCACCCCGCCACGCGGAGCAATCTCGAACGGCTTGCCGCCCACGGCGTGCGGACGCTTCCCGTCGGAGAAGGCGAATTGGCCAGCGGATTGCACGGCCCTGGGCGAATGGCGGAGCCGGAAGATATTCTCGGTCATCTGGACGCCTTTTTTTCCGAAAAACAGCTCCTGCGGGGCAAAAAAGTGTTGGTGACGGCCGGTCCGACGCATGAAGCGATCGATCCGGTGCGCTTCATCGGCAACCATTCCACCGGCAAAATGGGCATTGCCCTGGCCGATGCGCTCTGCGCGGCCGGTGCGGAAGTGACCCTCGTGCTGGGCCCCACGCCCCTTCGGCCCGCATCGGCGGCCGTTGAGGTGGTGCCGGTGCGTTCGGCCCAAGAAATGTTCGAGGCCTGCTCGGCCCGTTTTTCCGGGTGCGACATCGCAGTTTTTTCGGCGGCGGTGGCCGATTACGCGCCCCGCGAAGCAGCCCCCGAAAAAATCAAAAAACACGAAGGGGCAGTTGTGCTCGAGCTGGTCCGCACACCGGACATCGCCGGGACGCTTTCCCCGCAAAAAAAGCCGGGGCAACTGGTGGTCGGTTTTGCATTGGAAACGGAAAACGAACGGGCCAACGCCCTCGACAAGTTGCACCGGAAAAAATTCGACCTGCTGGTGCTCAACTCCCTGCGCGACGAAGGGGCCGGGTTCGGCCACGATACCAACCGGGTCACCCTTTTCGACGCTCGGGGCGACGAAAAGGCCTTGCCGCTGATGGACAAGCGCGCAGTGGCACAAGCGATCGTGCGGGCGGTGGCGGCGGCTATTTGACCCCGTAAAGTCTTTCCAGGGCGCCCCTGCGCTCCGCGGCCTTTTCTTCGGGCAACAAGGTGCGCGGCGCTTCCGGAGCGGATTTCAAAAGATAAACGACGGTGCCGGCGGCGGGTTCCGCTCCGGCCAGCAGACCGTTCAACCGGCGAAGGTCTTTGGCGTCCAGCGCGTATTTCTGGGCGATCTCGAACACCGTTTCGCCGCCCCTCACCATGTGGGCCGCGGGCAGCAAATTGCCGCGCCCGCTTTTGGGTGCCAGATACAGGATCCCGCCGGCCTTCAATTTTTCATCCACGGCGATCCCGTTGTATTTGGCCAGTTTGGCGACCGAAAGATCGTATGTCGCCGCAATGCTCTCCAAGTCGTCGGCCGAGCCCACCCGAACGGCATCGATACCGTTGTAGGCGAAGCGCTTGGCGCCCCACAGGGCGATGCCGAGGAAGTTGGCCACGAGCGAATCTTCTCGCAGCACGAGGATCTGTTTGTGCGCAAAAGGATCGGCCTTGCCCACGACAATGGCCGTACCCGCTTCCGGTACATACGGAGCTTCGACCTGCCGCACCTGCGCGGGTTCGTCGCGCATCGCAATCGGCTCTTCGTCAGCCGCCCACTCGTCGGCGAGATCGAGCTCGATCGGCTCGGTGGCGTACACGGGATCGGAAAGTTCACCGGAGGTGATTGGACGGGGCGAAAGACGCTCCAACAACGGCGGGCAGGGCATGGCGTCGAACAAATAAAGCCGGTAGCGCTCGATCTGGGCGATCAGCAACTTCGCATACTCTTTGTTCGTGGCGTATCCCGCATCTTGCAGGCCTTGGCACCAGGCTTTGTAATCGTTTGTCGGCAGGGCGAAAAGCCCCGTGTAGTATTTGCGCTTGGTCAAAAATTCCGTGTGGTCTTTGTACGAGTCCATCGCAGAGGCATACTGCCGAAAACAGGATTCCACGAGTTCTTTTTTGAGGTTGTAGTCGTCGTCTTTTTGGAGAGCATATCCGCCCGTCCAACTTTCATGGCATTTGATTCCGAAGTGGTTGTTGTGCTCACGGGCCAACCGAGAATAACCGTACCTCGACTCGAGCATCGCCTGGGCCAGTTTCACGCTGGCCGGTATGCCGGAGCGGTACATTTCCCGTATGGCCAGATCTTTGTACCGATCGATATAGGCCAAAATGTCCTCTTCGGAAACGTCGTTCGGAGAATAGGCATAGTGGGCTCGAACCTGACCGGGCATGACCAGAGCCATTACCAACAAGACGAAAATGGCGAATCTACCGTACATACACGAGCATTGTTTGAGTTGGGAGAAAAGGTTTTAGGGAACGTCTTTTACTACAAATCAGATCGATACGGAGCAATTGGCTTCCAATAAATCAAGGCCCGAACGGGCAAGTCTCGACAAAGGTGAATCAGGGCTCGAATAACTAACGGGCACAAAAATAATTGAAAACCTTTTCAAGGATATACCCTGTGTAAAATTTTGCAAAAAAAAATTTCACAGAACTTACTTTATGTTTCATTGAAATGGGCAAAACAATGATTGGTCGAGCTGAATGGTTTTTGGGGGCGGTCTTTGTTTCTTTTTGAGCATCTTTTTGATGGCCCAATGTTTATCCCAAAATTGTCATTAGGAATCGTAACACACTGGATTTTCGAAGCTGTTGGAGTTCTCCCAGAGGCCCTTCATCCATTGTCGTCGTTTCATGGCAAGTGATAATTTGAGGATGCGTTCGGAACCGTTTTTGACCAA
>JBEIJQ010000115.1:0-9862 GCA_040380145.1 Lewinellaceae bacterium
GGCTGATAGAATCGAGGATTTGTCCAAGAAAGTAGGGGCGAAAATGCTGTTGGATATCTCCAAAAAGGCTGCTAAAAGCTATACTAAGCACCCCCAAAAGTAGATTTTCCCCAAAAATCAACTCCTTGATTATCAATAAAAAACGCCCCAGGTGTTGGGGCGTTTTCGTACTGCGGAGAGGGAGGGATTCGAACCCTCGATACCCGGATTAGGGGTATACATGATTTCGAGTCAAGCCCATTCAACCGCTCTGGCACCTCTCCCGAAAGCGGGACAAAATTAAAAATTCTTCCGCGAAAAAGTAATTTTGAACCTCCTTTGCCCAAAAAAAGTTCTTTTTGGGCGCCAAACATTCCCATCGCCCCTATGATCGCCTATTCCCGATACGAACTCGCCAACGGCCTCCGCCTGTTGGTCCACGAAGACCGCAGCACGCCGCTGATCGCGGTGAACATCGCCTACAATGTCGGATCGCGCTTCGACCCGCCTACCCACACGGGATTCGCGCACCTGTTCGAACACCTGATGTTCGGGGGATCCGACAGTGCGCCGAGTTTCGACGATCCCCTGCAAGAGGCGGGCGGCGATTCCAATGCGTTCACCAACAACGACATCACCAACTACTACGAGGTGCTCCCGGCCGAAAACGTGGAAACGGCCCTGTGGCTGGAGGCGGACCGGCTGCACCGGCTCAAGCTCAACCAAAAAGCGCTGAACGTGCAGCGCAAGGTGGTGGTCGAAGAGTTCAAGGAAACCTGCCTGAACCAGCCTTACGGCGATGTTTGGCACCACCTGTCGGCCCTCTGCTACGAGCGCCACCCCTACCGTTGGCCGGTCATCGGGCTGGAACCCAAGCACATCAAGGATGCCACACTGGATGTCGTCTCCGATTTTTTCCGTACCTATTACAATCCCGCCAACGCCGTGCTCGTGCTCGCCGGCAACCTGTCGGGCGAAGAGGGACTGTCGCTGGCCGAAAAATGGTTCGGCAACATCCCCGCCGGACGGCGCCCCGATCCGGCGCTGCCCGCCGAGCCCCCGCAAACGGCCAAGCGTTTCAAACGAGTCGAGGCGGATGTACCGGTCGATGCGCTCTACCTCGCCTTCCACATGCCGGCGCGCAACACCCCCGAATACTACACCTGCGACCTCTTGACCGATCTGCTGGCCTACGGAAAATCCTCGCGCCTGTACCAGCGTTTCGTGAAAACCGACAAACTTTTCACCGAAGTGGACGCCTATGTGACCGGCACCACGGATCCCGGCCTGGTGGTGATCGAGGCGCGCCTCGGACCGGGCATCTCCTTTGAAAAGGGAGAAGCGGCCATCTGGGACGAACTGCGGCGCGTCCAAACCGAAAGGCTGTCGGACAGCGAATTGGAAAAATTGAAAAACCGAGCGGAAAGCAACCTCGTTTTCGGCGAATCGGGCACTTTGCCCAAGGCGATGAACCTGGCCTATTACGAGATTCTCGGCGATGCCGAACTGATCAACCGCGAAACGGAGCTTTACCAACGGCAGACCGCCGATTCGCTGCTCGAAATGGCCCGGCAGATCTTTCGGGAGGAAAACTGCTCTGTGCTGTATTACGGCAAGGGCGGGTAAGCGCTACAGGACATTGGCCAACTGTTCCTTGATCTTTTCCAGTTCGTCCTTCATGCCCACCACGCAGCGCTGGATTTCGGCGGCGTTGGCCTTGGAGCCGAGGGTATTGATCTCCCGCCCCATTTCTTGGGCGATGAAGTTCAGCTTGCGGCCCTTGGAAGGATCCTTGCCCAAGAGTTCTTCCAAAAAATAGTCGCAATGCTGGCGCAGACGGAGTTTTTCCTCCGTCAGGTCGAATTTTTCCACGTAAAAAACCAGCTCCTGCTCCAAGCGGTTCTCGTCCACATATACCTTGGCCCATTCCGCCAGGTGCTGGCGAAGCCGCTGCCGGACCCGTTCCACGCGATCCGCCTCGAAAGGCTCCAATTCGAGCAGGTGCTGCCGGATGAGATCCACGCGCAGCCGCATATCGGTCTCGATCGGCCGTCCGTCTTTTTCGCGGAACGCCAGAAATTCGGCCAGCGCCCGCTCGATCACCGATCGGGTGTCTTCCCACTCCTGCTCCGAAACGCCCTCGCCGCCCGACGAAACCACATTGGGCAGGCGGACGATCGTGTTGAGCAGGTGTTCGCTCGAAAGACCGGTCTCGCGGGCCAGGCCGCTCAACTGCGCATAATATGACAGGAAAAGCCCCCTGTCGACCTGTACGCCCCGGGCCCCTTCCGGATAATCCACCTCGAGACAAAAATCCACTTTGCCGCGGACGACCGCCGTTTCGACCATCCTCCGGATCTCTTGTTCGTGCTCCCGAAAGGCCGCCGGGCAGCGTACTTTCAAATCGAGCTGCTTGCTGTTGAGGGATCGCAGCTCCGCCTTGATGCTGTAGCGTTCGAAAATTTTTGCGGCTTTTCCGAAGCCGGTCATGGAATACATCATTTTGTGCTAATTTTGGAGGACAAAAAAACTATTTTTATCGATAAAATCATCTAAAAAAATATATTTGTTCCAAGATTCAGTTCAAACAACGAATTTGCTTTCGTATGAAAAGACTTTTCCCATATTTTCATTTGATCGGCGGACTGATCGTTTCCGTTTCCGGCCTGTCGGCCCAAGTTCCCGCCAACAAGTTGACCGCCCAGCAATACATCGCCCGGTACAAAGACATCGCGATCGCCGAAATGTACCGCAGCAATGTCCCGGCCAGCATCACCTTGGCCCAAGGGATGCTGGAGTCTTCTTTGGGAAACAGCGAACTGGCCACAGTGGCCAACAACCACTTCGGGGTGAAGTGCAAGGGTTGGCCGGGCCCCACCTTCTACATGTGGGACGACGACCCGGAAAAATCCTGCTTCCGGAAATATCGGACCCCGGAGGACTCCTATCTGGACCACAGCGATTTTTTGGTGACCGGGGCCCGGTACAAAAACTGTTTTTTGCAGGGAAAAGATTATAAGGCTTGGGCGGTCGAGCTTAGAAAAGCGGGGTATGCGACCAATCCAACGTATGCCGACCTGCTGATCGAACGGGTGGTCAAATACCAGTTGCACCAGTACGATACTGCGACGCTCCCCCCCTTGGCAGGAGCGCCTGCTTCGGTGAACCAGGGAGTGGAGTTCAACGACAACCCCGAGGTGCGCAACCGCAAGCTGAACAAACTCTTCGAATCTTACCAAACGGGGATTTTCGAAAAAAACGGTCTACGCTTCGCGGTGGCGAAAAAAGGCGAAGATCCATTGAGTTTTGCGACGCGGTTCAATATCCCCTATGCGAAATTCCTCAAGTACAACGAAATGACGGAGGACGATCTTTTCGTCGATTTCCAGTTCGCGTTTTTTCAGCCCAAGCGCTACAATTACCGCGGCGAAGAGGATTACCACGTGGTGCTCGAAAACGAGAGCCTGTACGCCATTTCCCAGTTTTACGGGATCCGTCTGGAGGCCCTGCAGAAAATGAACAAAATGCCGCCCAACACGGACCCTTTGCCGGGCGATACCCTGCAGTTGAAAAAACCGGTGGACAAACCGGTCCGCTACAAACCCGCCACGGCCCGTCCCAAGCGGCGCCCCTCGGCTCCGGACGCCGGTCAAGGACAGGTGCAACCCGGCCCGGCGCCCGAACGGGTGTACGCGGCCACGGCCCCGGGAGTCAACGCCCCAGTCGTACAGGCGCCCGGCCCGGCCGAACTGCCCAAAGAATATACCCGCATCCCAACACCCGAGCCTTCCAAACCCGTGGCCGCGCCCGATCAGGGAGCGTACGGCAACGCCCCTTTTTGGGAAACCGCAGCGCCCGCCCCAGACGATAAGGTCGCGCCGCCACCCGCACCGGCCCCCAAGCCCCAACCGGTGGTGGCCGCCCAGCCGCCCAAAACGCCGCCAGCAGCCGGCACGCAACGACAACACACCGTTGCCCCGGGCGAAAATCTCTACCGCATATCGCTCAAGTACAAAATCGGCATGGACGCGTTGAAAAAAGCCAATGGACTGACCTCGGACGCTCTGTCGGAAGGTCAGATCCTGCGCATCCCCTGATCCGGCGGCGCGTTGTTTTGCACGGGGGCCCGCCGTTCGGATTACGGGATTATCTTTGTGCCCCATCGCGCAACGATCCGTTTTGCCATGAACTGCCGGCAATTTTCGACCATCCTCTTTCTTTCGACCCTGTTTTTCGCTTCCTGCGAAAACCGCGAAACCGTCGTGCAAACACTCGACAACGGTTTTCGGGAAGAATTTCAGATCGACAAAAAATCCAAAGCCCGCGAAGGTTTCTACAAAAAATTCCGCGATGACGGCTCCCTGCTGGCGTCCGGCACCTACCGGACGGGCAAGTTGGACGGCAAGTACACGCTGTTCTACACCTCGGGCAAAACAATGCAAGAAGAAACCTACCGCGACGACCTGCTCGAGGGCTCGGTCTATTCGTGGTACGAGTCCGGTGTGCTCGAAGCCGAAGAGCCCTATCGGGGCGGCAAGCACGAAGGCGAGTTGAAGCGCTACCACGAAAACGGGAAGCTCAAGGTCTCGATGGCCATGAAAAACGGCGTGGAAGACGGCCCCGTGAAATACTTCTGGCCCAACGGCAACTTGCAGCAGGAAGGCGTTTTCCAAATCGGCGTCAACACCCAAACGGGCCTTTCCAACGAAGATTTCGACGAAAAATGGCACGGCGAGCGCAAGCAGTACGACGAGAACGGAAGGCTCACGGTCATCCAAAATTGCGATCACGGATTTTGCACCACCACTTGGCAGCTTGAAAAATAATCCCTTCTCCCCCCTCTGTACCGGCATGGGCAAATGGGCCGCCGGTCTGCTGCTGTGCCTGTCGGCCGGCTTCTCGGCATCGCCGCTGTCCGCACAGATCGGAGGCGAAAACACCTACGATTTCCTCGACCTGCCCGCCTCCGCGCGGCTGACCGGCCTCGGCGGCAACGGGATCGCCACCGTGGACGACGACATCGCACTGGCCTTCCAAAACCCGGCGGTGCTCAATGCCTCCATGCACGGACAGATGACGCTGCAAAACGCCTTTTGGTTCGCCAAGACCAACCTCAGCCACTTGGCCTACGCCTATCATGTGGACACCATCCGGACCACTTTTTTCGGCGGTTTGCAATTCGCGGACTATGGCAAGTTCGTGGCGGCCGATGCCGTCGGCAACCAACAAGGGGAATTCCGCGCCAACGAATACGCCTTCCATGTGGGCGCGGGGCGGCACTTGGGCGGACGCACTTCGGTGGGCGCCACCCTCAAGTTCATCGGATCCCGATTGGAAAGTTACCATTCTTTCGGTCTGGCCCTCGATCTGGCCGCCACCTACCACGACACGGCCAAAAGGGTGGTGGTTTCGGCAGTGCTGCGCAATGTGGGCGCACAGCTCAGCACCTACGCCGGAAAACGCGAGCCGCTGCCAACGGATCTGCAGATCGGTTTTTCCAAAAGACTCCGCTACCTGCCCTTCCGTTTTTCCATCGTCGCGCACCACCTGACGCAGTGGAACATCCGCTACGACGACCCCAACGCTCCCCAACCCACCTCCGTCCTCGGCGGCGAACCGCCCGCGGAAAAACCGTTCGCGGAGTTCGTGGACAATTTCTTCCGCCATTTCGTGTTCAGCGGGGAATTTCTGCTCGGCAAGCGCGAAAACCTCCGCATACGGTTCGGATACAATCACTTGCGCCGGGCCGAATTGACCGTGCCCGATACCCGGAGCATGGGCGGTATCAGTTTTGGCTTCGGTCTGAAGATCAAAAAATTCCGCATCGACTACGGTTTCGCCGGCTACCACCTCGGCGGTTCGGCCAACCACCTCGGCTTGTCGCTCGACTTGCACTGACGCCCGCTGCGGCGGCGGTCAATAAGCGATGCACACATTTTTGGGCTCGGTGAAAAAGCGCATGGCTTCCCACCCGCCCTCGCGGCCCGTGCCCGAACTTTTCACGCCCCCAAAGGGCGTGCGCAGATCGCGCAACATCCAGCAGTTGATCCACACGATCCCGAAGGCGAGCCGCTCGGCTAGCCGGTGCGCGCGGTCCAGCCGCTGGGTCCAGACCGATGCGGCCAAACCGTATTCCGAATCGTTGGCCAATGCCAGGGCCTCTTCCTCGTCGTCGAAGGGCAACAAAGTGGCCACGGGCCCGAAAATCTCTTCTTGGTTGGTCCGACAGGCGGGGCCCAGCCCCTCCACCAGGGCGGGGGTCAGATAATAGCCGCCCGACAAAGCTCCGCCGAGATCGGGCCGTTCGCCGCCGCACAGCAGCCGGCCGCCTTCGGCGCGAGCGAGCGACAAGTATCCGCTCACTTTTTCGAGGTGCTGCTCCGATACGAGCGCGCCCATCTGCGTTCCGGGATCCGAGGGATCGCCCACTCGGATGGCGCGCACCTTTTCGACCAGCAGGTCGCGGAAACGGTCGTACACCGACCGCTGCACCAAGATCCGGGATCCGCACAGACAGATCTGTCCCTGGTTGGAAAAAGCGGCCCGGGCAGCCGCGGTCGCCGTGGCTTCCAAGTCGCAGTCGTCGAAAACGATGAAGGGGTTTTTGCCGCCCAGTTCCAGCGAAAGTTTCTTCAGCATCGGAGCGGCCACTCGGGCGATTTCGCGACCGGCGCGCGTGCTGCCGGTGAACGAAACGGCCTTTACGCCGGGGTGCGCCACCAAGGCGGCCCCGGTTTCCGGACCGGTCCCCTGCAAGATGTTGAGCACGCCCGGGGGCAATCCGGCCTCGCGGCACACTTCGCCCAACATCGAGGCCGTGAGCGGCGTGACCTCCGAAGGCTTGCCCACCACACAGTTGCCGGCGGCCAGGGCGGGGGCGATTTTCCAAGTGAAAAGGTAAAGGGGCAGGTTCCAGGGCGAGATACCTGCCACCACGCCCAAGGGCTGACGGAGCGTGTAGTTGACGCCCGAACCGTCCATCCCGTGCGCCTCCGAGGCGAATTGGACCGCAGCAGAGGCGAAAAAACGGAAATTGCTGACGGCCCGCGGGATGTCCACGTTGCGCGAGACGGAAATGGGCTTGCCGCTGTCGAGGGTCTCGGCCTGCGCAAATTCCTCCAAGCGCGCCTCGATGCCCGCCGCGATGCACTCCAGCAAACGCGCCCGCTCGGCCGCCGGGGTGCGCGACCAAGCGGGAAATGCAGCCTCAGCCGCGGCCACCGCGGCATTTACTTCCGCATCGCCGGCCAAGGCGATGCGCGCATACACGGCGCCCGTATCGGGGCGGATGCCTTCCAGCCAACGATCTTGGACCGACGGAACGTATTCGCCGTTGATGTAGTGCAGGATCTGTTTCATATCGGCTGGCGGATTGGGTGGGGCGTTCGACAAAAGGACCACTCGGTCCAAGGACGGGACAAATTTGCGCACCGCCCGCCATTTCGCCAAACAATTTTCGCCGCCGCAGCCGCCAATAGCCGTGCACCACCCTACCGCATCGAATTGTATAAAAAGGCCAATACCATGCAGATCAGTACGATCGCATACTTTTGCCAAGAGGGGAATTTGAATTGAAGGGCTCTTTCCAAAAAAGCCAGGGAAGGCGGCAGGCAAAACAGTCCGGCGATCGCCAGCAACACCGCTTCAAGGTATTCTTTGGTCAAAAGGGATCCCAACGCTACCAGCAAAAAGAAAATCCCCGCTATCCATTTGGCCGTTTTCATAGTCGTTTGTTTGATAAAAAAAGAATATAACACAAATATAAGGACAAAAAACAGGTTTTGAACGAAGCCGATTGGATCGGGCCCCGCATTTTTTTTCAAAAAAAATAGCTCCAAAAAGTTACTTGGAGGGGTCAAAAAGGGATTTTATATGGATCCCTTTTTTTCAACAAAAAACTTTGGCCGTGAATCCCTTGCTCCATTGGCTGCCGCCCTTCGTCGTCGGCATCGCATTCGCTTTGAACGCCGCCCCCGCGCTTCCGGGCGGCTGGCTCCTGCCCATGGTGGGCTGGGCGCTCCTGTGGCTGCTCCACCGCATCCGACTGCCCTATCGGCACCGCTACTTGTTCGGGTGCGTAGGCTGGGCCGTGCTGTTCCTGTTCGGTTGGCAGATGACCGTGTCCACCGATCGCAGAGCCGTGGCCCGGCCCTATCTGAGCTCCGAAGGTTTTTTTCGGGCAACGGTGCTGGAACCGCCGCGGCCCAGCGTCTCGGGCAAAAGCCACCGGACATTGGTGCGGCTGTCGGCTGGCCTGGTGGGCGACACCGCGCTGATCCACGGCGAAGCCTTGGCCATGATCTGGTTGGCAGCGGATTCGTCGCGCCCGCTCCCGATGGTCGGCGACCGGTTGTGGCTCCGGACCCAACTCTTGCCTCCCGACGGCCCGCGCAACCCGGGCGAGTTCGACTATCGCCGATACTTGGCCCTGCGGCACATGCACCTGCGGGCTTTTGTGCGCACGGGCGCATGGTCGGTCGTCGGCCACGAATCGCCGCATCCGTTGAGGGCGCTGGCGCTCCGGTTGCGCGAACGCTTTGGCCGCGTGCTGCACGAACACGTGCCGGCCCCTCGCGAAGAAGCCGTGGCGGCAGCCCTGATCTTCGGCGAAAAGCAAGCCATCGACGACGAACTCGAACGGGCCTACTCCGACACCGGGGCCATGCACCTGTTGGCGGTTTCGGGTATGCACGTGGGATTGTTGGCCACTTTGCTGGGCGCTTTGTTGCAACCGATGCGGCGCTGGCGGCACGGCACTTGGACACAGGCGCTGATCCTGTTGGCCGTCGTGTGGTTGTTTGCCCTCGTGACCGGACTGTCGGGGTCCGTGTTGCGGGCGGCGGCCACTTTCAGTTTGCTGCAGGCCGGCTCGTTGTTGCGGCGCGAGGGCGAACCCCTCAATCTACTGGCCGGTTCGGCCTTTGTGCTGCTGTCGTACGAGCCGCGCGTCTTGTTGGACGTGGGCGCGCAGCTTTCTTATGCCGCCGTGGCGGGGATTTTGTTGTTTTACCGTCCGCTGTTGGATCGCTGGACGCCGCGCCCCCGGATACTGTGGGCGGCTTGGCAGCTCACGGCGGTTTCGATGGCCGCCCAGTTGGGCACGCTGCCCTTGGCCCTGTGGTATTTCCATCAGTTCCCCACCTATTTTCTGCCTTCGGGTTGGATCGGGGTTCCTTTGAGCACGGTCGCCCTGCCCGTGGGACTGGCCCTGTTTGCCCTCGCCGAAGTGCCGTATCTGGCCGATGTGCTCGGTTGGTTGCTGTACGCCTGCGTGTGGCTGATGAACGAAGGAATGGCGCTTCTGGCGCGTCTTCCGGGGGCCACCGTTCCCGCCGGCATCGGGATGGGCGAGGTGGCGGCGTTGTATCTCGGACTGGCCGCCCTGGGTTTTTGGGCCGGTGGCCGCCCCCGAAAATGGCTGTGGGCCGCCATGGCCTGCCTGCTGTTGGCCGCCGGGATACGTGCCGCCCGGTTGATCCCTTTGGGTCACCGCCAGACGCAAGTGGTCTTTGCCCTGCGCGAGGGCAACGCGGCCTTGTTCGTCCAAGGACACCGGGCCGTGTGCCGGCTCGACAGCGCCGCCGCCGGAAGTCACTCTTTTCGGCAATGCCTGCGTGCTTTTCGGGGGCAAAACGGCATTTGGTCGGTGGAGGAATTCGACTGGCGCGACACCTCTGAACACTTGGCTCCTGGCTATTGGTCGTGGGGGCCTTTCGTGCTGGTCGATGGGCGGCGTTGGGGCTTTTTCGACGCCGGCACGACGCCCTTCGACCTCGTTCCCCCGCTCGACCGTTGGGCGGTGGAAGGCCTTGGCCCAAGGGAGCCGCCGGCCCGGGGGCCCGAGGGCGAAATCATTTTTTTGCCTTCTTTTTCCAGAAAAAAA